>JAMONO010000045.1 GCA_027065715.1 Flavobacteriales bacterium | reverse complement strand
TTTATGACTCGTAAGAGATTATTACGCACTAAGCTTTTCCAACTGCACAAAGGTAGCAAAATTTGAAGAATTTTGCAGAAAAACATATAACAACCTGTTAGTTAAGCAATTAACGACTATGAATTAATATTTTGTTGTGCATAGTTTCTTTTCAATAGAAAATACAATATTATAGGAAAAGTAAGCCATTTTAGTAATGATAGTATTGAATGGAGGAAGAAGAGCAATTCCGAAAAATTATTTGGACTTTTTATAAATATTATCTCAATAGTATTTTCTATCATATCAAAGATACCGGCAATAATGGGAATTGATAAAATCATAATATGTTTGGTTGAAATTTGAATATTATTTTTTAATAATTTATGCAAGTATATGCTTGATAAAAATATAGAATATGAAAATGCATAAATAAAATCGGTATAAATATATTTCAAAAAGTTATTTTGTCCCGTTTCGTTCCATTTTTCAATTATTGACTTTCCTAAATTTGTTTTAAATGCCAATTGCAATTTTATTACTTCTAAACCTGTTTTTCCGTCAATTAACGGATTGACAATAAACATAACGATAATAAACATTATGCTTGTAAGTAAGCCAAAAATAATTAATACTTTCTTGTTTTGTTGTAAATTTACCATAATTCAAAATCTTAAAGTTTTGGCAAAATTACTTTTCGGCTTATTAATTATTCTTGACTTTTGGTAAGAAATTGATTTTTTCTAATCCGACTTAAACTTTCAGCGGTTATTCCTAAATAACTTGCTATTTGATATAATGGTATTCCGTTAATTATCTTTTTATCGGTGTTT
This sequence comes from Flavobacteriales bacterium, assembly GCA_027065715.1. GTDB lineage: Bacteria > Bacteroidota > Bacteroidia > Flavobacteriales > Flavobacteriaceae > WGBX01. Next base: position 44,140 of record JAMONO010000045.1, on the reverse strand, counting down.
TTTAAAAAGTAGTTGTATTTTTCAATAGCTTTTGAATTTTGTAACAAATCAAGTCTTTTCTTTATACATACGAGATTTTGTTCGGCAAAAAGTATCCTAAATTTATTTATAAAATTATTTTTTTTTTCGAAATCCGTATAATTCAAGTAAAAAACTTTGGTTTTGTGAACTGCTTTTATATTTTCGGCTGATAAATGTTGATTAATAAATCCGCTAAATGATGTTATAAAACTATTATCCGTTGCAAAATAGGTATGTATTTCATTACCTTTTTCATCAATAAAATACATTCTTACTAATCCATTCTCAATATAAAATAATTTATCTGCTCGTTTCCCTTGTTCAATTAATAATTCGCCTTTATCGTAGGTCTTTTTTTTAAATATTTGTTTAATAACTTCAATGTCGGAATTATTTACTGATATATATTTTGAAAAATTATTGATTAATTCGTCCATTTTTTATTTTTCGATAATTACATACAACACACTGTTGTATGTCAATTAAAATATTAAGAAAGGTTGCTTGTAAGCAAATACATAAATTAGAGGAACAAAAAATTGTCCAAATATATTTGATGAGGTTGCCTCAAAAGCATCTGCAAGTTAATAAAAGTCGGTTTGCAAATTATCAACAAACAGAATTATCACTTCCGCAAATGGCGTATGACAAAAATATCAGTCTTTTGAGACAACCTCAATTATGAACAAAATTATTAATCTTCTTTTTTATTGGCTTTGATCAATTCATCTTGCACATTTTGCGGCACGAGTTCATATCCTACAAATTCGGAAGTAAATGTACCGCGTCCTTGGGTTAAGGAACGTAAAGTGGTTGAATATCGATACATTTCCGCCAATGGCACACGTGCTTTTATTTTTTGATATTTTCCGGCTGTTTCCATACCCATAATAATAGCTCGACGACTTTGCAAGTCGGTCATTACATTTCCCATCATTTCTTCGGGCATCTTAACCGTAACCTCTTGAATAGGTTCCAAAAGTTTCGGATTGGCATCTAAGAAAGCCTGTTTAAAAGCATTGGCACCGGCTATTTTGAATGATATATCGTTGGAATCTACGGGGTGCATCTTACCGTCGTAAACAATCACACGCACATCGCGAACCGGCGATTCGGTTAATGGACCGGCTTCCATTACTTCCAAAATACCTTTTTTGATTGAAGGTAAATATCGTGCATCAATAACCCCGCCGACTATCGAATTGATAAATACCAATTTACCGCCCCATGGCAGTTCATCTTCTTCTTTTCCGCGAACCGGAAAACTATCGGGATCGGGCATACCATCGTAGTAAGGTTCAATTTTTAGATGCACCTCGCCAAACTGACCGGCACCTCCCGATTGTTTTTTATGGCGATAACTCGATTGTGCAGAGCGTTGTATGGTTTCACGATACGAAATTCGAGGCTGTTCAAATTCCGCTTTAATACCGTATTCTTTTTGCAACATCCAATCGATAATAGCCAAGTGCAATTCACCTTGACAAGCCAAAATTTGTTGTTTCATTTCTTTATCATAAGTAACAACAACCGTCGGGTCTTGACTGTGATTTTTTTTCAAAGCTTCTTGTAGTTTTTCTTCTTCGTTTTTATTGGTGGCTTTTACTCTTTTTCTGATTCTCGGAGCGGGGAATTGAATGGGTTTAAAAGTAATTTTATGTTCGGGATGACGCAAAGTATCGCTGGTTTCGGTAGATTTAAGTTTGATGACAGCACCTATGTCTCCGGCTACCAGTTTTTCAACCGCTTCGCGTTGTTTACCGTTAATAATGTAAAGTTGTCCCATATTTTCCAACTCACCGGTGCGGCTGTTCATCAACTTATCACTTGATTTTACTTCGCCGGATTTAACTTTAAAATAAGAAATTTTTCCCACATTGGGTTCATATTTGGTTTTAAAAACAAATACCGATGTCGGTGCATCGACTTTGGGTTCAATTATTTCACCTTCCAAACTTGGTTCGGCAGGCATATCTTGTGCCGAAGGGGCTACGTTGTCTATAAAACCCATTAAACGTCCGCTACCCATATCGTTAAGAGCCGACATTACGAATACCGGAAATAATTCCAAATTGAGCATTCCTTTTTTTATTCCCAATTTCATTTCATCTTCATTTAAAGTGCCTTTTTCAAAGAAGAGTTCCATGAGTTCTTCATCGTTTTCGGCGGCTTTTTCGACCAATTCATTGTGTAGCATCTCTGCCATTTCTTTGTGTTCTTCGGGTATATCGTGTTTTTCGGGTTTGCCGCCGTCGGGTCCAAAAACATACATTTTCATTTTTAATACGTCAATAATGGCTTGACGTCCATCGGGTGTTTTGTAAGGAAATTGAATTTTTACGGCATTTTTTCCTACCAATTCGACAATACTGTTATAGGCTTCGTCATATTTTACATCGGGATGGTCTATTTGGTTGATAACAAAAACGGTAGGGCGATTAAATCGGTCAATATAGTTCCAAATAATTTCGGTTCCCACCTCTACTCCGTGTTGTCCGTTAATAACCATAAGGGCTGTATCTGATACACGCATGGCTGATATAACTTCGCCGATAAAATCGTCTAATCCGGGGGTATCAATAATATTGATTTTATAGTTACGCCATTCGGTATGAAGTGGTGTGGCAAAAATGGAAGTTTGTCTTTCTTTTTCAATATCGGTAAAGTCCGAGACGGTATTTTTATTTTCTACGGTTCCCCGTCTGTTAAGCAATCCTGCTTCAAATAACATGGTTTCGGCAAGCGTAGTCTTGCCGCTGCCGTGGGCTCCAACAAAAGCAACATTTTTAATGTGTTTGTCATCATAAATTTTCATAGCTGTAGATTTTAAAATTATTTTGACAATAAATATAGGAAAAAATCCATAAAATAATATGACAAATACTAAAAAAGCCGGATAATTTTCCGGCTTTTAAGAATTTGAACCATAAATTCCCAAATGTAATCTTTTGGCAATAAATACCTGACGGGACTTAAAAAAGTTTTAAATCGTCCAAAACTTTCATAACGGATTTTACATGATTGGCTGAGGTTTCCATCAGAGCCATTTCGTCGGGTAATAATTTAAGGTCTATAATTTCTTCAATTCCGTTATATCCCAACTTAACAGGTACACCGAGTGCTACATTGTGTTGTCCGTATTCGCCGTCAAGCATAACACATACGGGCAATACTCTATGAGAATTTAACACTACGGCTTCAACCATTTCGGCAGCGGCGGCACCGGGGGCATACCAAGCAGAAGTGCCTAAAAGTTTTACAATTTCACCACCTCCTTTTTTGGTTCTTTCTACCAATTGTTGAATGGTTTCGGGGTCCATTAATTCGGGCAACGGAATACCACTGACACTGGTTAATCGCGGAAGTGGCACCATGGTATCGCCGTGTCCTCCCAAAAGCATGGCTTTTACATCTTTGGGCGATACATTTAAAGCTTCGGCAATAAAAGCTTCAAAACGTGCGGTATCCAAAACTCCTGCCATACCAAACACTTGTGTGCGAGGCAATCCGGTTGCCAAGTAGGCGGTATAGGTCATAACGTCTAACGGATTGGCAACGATGATAAACTTGGCATTGGGCGAATATTCAAAAGCCTTTTGCGATACTTCTTTCATGATTTTGGCATTGATACCTATCAAATCGTCGCGGCTCATACCCGGCTTACGCGGAACACCCGAAGTTATTACCACTACATCAGAGTCGGCTGTTTTTGAATAATCGTCGGTATAACCTTTAACTTTGGTGTCAAAATAATTGATGTGTGATGATTCCCAAATATCCAAAGCTTTTCCTTCTGCAAAATTGGGTTTGATATCGATTAATACCACTTCATTGACAATATTTTTTTTGGCAACTACATCTGCTACGGTGGCACCAACATTTCCGGCACCGATTATGGTTACTTTTTTATTCATAATTATAATTTTTTATTATTAAAGCAACCAAATTTAATCAATTCGACCGGTTAAAAATAAGATTTTTGACACTTTTTTTAAATATTTTTTTTCAATTTTTTTTATTCTAATAAAAATTACTATATATTTGAATTCAAATTAATCAATAAAAATCACAAATTATTATGAAAAATGTAACAATTATTACGCTTTTACTATTTTATTCAATAAATATAAAAGCACAAATTTTAACGGAAACTTTTGAAAGTGGCACTTTTCCGCCTGCCGGTTGGATAACCATGGAAAACTGTGCTGACCCCGATGATGCCTTTGATATTGAATGGATGCAACAAGATGATTTTGAACAAGCATATCAAACATACGGTTGGGCACATACCGGCGACTTTTCTGCCATATCAAGTTTTGGTTTCTCTGATACCTATGAAGCTTGGTTGGTTACACCACAATTCACTCCGACAAACGAACATCATGTGCTTCATTTTTTCTTTAAACAAGCTTATGATGACGAATATGACGGTAATTTTCAAATCAGGGTTTCAACAACTTCACAAGACGTTATCAGTGATTTTACTACTTTGGAAACCATTGATGAAGCAACAGCTCCTTTAAATTTTGAAGAACATACCGTTGATTTATCGGCATACATAGGACAACCCATTTATATTGCCTTTATCAATTATGATGATGACGGAGACGGTGACGAATGGTATATCGACGATGTAACCATGGAACCTGTTGAAGTACCGGGTCCTACTCAAAATCCAACTCCTGCGGACGGTGCACAAAATATTCAAATAACCAATACCCAAACTTCACGCATCGACTTAAGTTGGGAAGCACCGACCAGTGGCGGTAACGTATCACAATATGATTTGTGGTTCGGCACACAAGCAAACCATTTGAATATTTTGGGACACCCTGATAACTTTGAAGCACGACCCAAAACATTTCATTTTAATACCACTTATTATTGGAAAGCTTCCGCTGTAAACATGTCGGGCGAAAGTTCTCCTGTTTGGACATTTACCACTTGCGACTATCCTACGGTTTCCGCTCCGTATTCTATCGATTTTGAAAACAACGGCAATATTCCGGACGGTATGGATCAATCGGTGGACAATGACCAAAAATTTTGGCACTTTGTCAATAGTTTAACTGCTACGGCACATATTGGTAACGCAGGAAGTGCTTCGGGAACACAAACCGAAAGCGGCGGTTATTTTGCCTTTGTATTGGACGCCGGAGAACCTTCACCCAACGGCACCAAAATGTATAGCCCCAAAATTGACATCTCCGGATTAACCACTCCGGCTATTTCATTATATATTTTAAGCAACAATGAAGGTGATATGAATGTAAATTTTGAAATATTGGCTTTTGACGGAACCAATTGGATAAGTATTTTTACAAATAACGCTAATACAAATGGTTGGGAGAAAAAAATCATAGACTTATCCGGTTTTAACTTACCTTCAACTACTCAATTTTGTTTTGTGGTAAATGAACCTGCCAGAAGTTTAAACAAAGACGATTTTGCGATAGATGATATCAAAATAGACGAACTGGATGCGCTTGGAAATATTACATGCAACAGCTCAAATATTAAAGTTTATCCCAATCCCGTTCAAAAGGATTTATATGTCAATATGCCCGAAAACAGTATAGCTTCGGCTATTAAGATTTTTGATATAAAAGGACAATTAATTCTACAAGCAAAAAACACCAACCATCTGAATATCAGTAGCTTGCCAAAAGGCAATTATATCATTACAATTATTGATCAAAAAAATAACAGCTATACTCAAAAACTGGTTAAATAGTTTACAAATAAATCTTTATAAAACCTAAAAACGCAAGCTATCCGGTTAAGGAACTTGCGTTTTTTTATTAAATTTCAATTCAAATGTATTTTTATGGTTTACACCCAACTACAAGTTTATATAAATTCAACTCAATTTTGGCATACATTTAAACATTAAATAAACAAAAAAATTATGTAAATTTGCCTCAAACTAAAAAAACTAGAACAAATGTCAGGAAACATTACCTTTACCATGATCAAACCCGATGCGGTTGAAAACGGTCATATTGGAGCCATTTTGGAAAAAATTAACCAAGCCGGCTTTAAAATTATAGCCATGAAAATGACACAACTCTCAAAACGCGATGCGGAGTTGTTTTACGAAATTCACAAAGAACGTCCGTTTTTTGGCGAATTGGTTGAATTCATGACACGAGGACCCATTGTTGCGGCTGTTTTGGAAAAAGAAAATGCCGTTGAAGATTTTCGTTCTTTTATTGGAGCAACCAATCCTGCAGAAGCAGCACCGGGAACTATTAGAAATTTGTATGCCAAATCAATCGGCGAAAATGCCATTCACGGTTCGGATAGTGATGAAAACGCACTTATTGAAGCTGCTTTTCATTTTTCGGGACGTGAAATGTTTAACCGATAATAATTTAAAAACTGTCTCAAAATATTAAACTTTACAGCCCCTGTTTATTGCAACAATCTTGCACTTAAATAGTTTGCTTTTTCACGCACAGTTGGAGAATGACATAGCTGCCATGTCAACTGATAATCTATTTTGAGACAGTTTTTATTTATAAATAATTAAAAAATATACGTATTTTATATCAATTTATTAATCTATTCCGTGCATACGACTTTTTAAAAATTTATCCAAAGACAAAATTATAATTCCGGCTAATACAGGTACAATAGTAAAAATCAAAAAGAAACCTGACAAACCGAACTTATCGGCTATACCGTCCGATGCTTCTGCCATTAAACCGGAGAGTTTATTTGCCAATCCGGTAAAGATATACCATATACCGAACATAAATCCGGTCATACGCAGAGGCGCCAATTTGCTCACATACGAAAGTCCCACAGGCGATATGGCCAATTCACCCATAGTATGCAAATAATAAGCCAAAACCAACCAAATAATACTAACCGATGCCGTTTGAGCACCGGCAGGAATAGACGAAGCCCCCAAAGCCAACATACCAAACCCGGAACCTAAAAGCAAAAATCCTATAAAGAATTTTTGTGCTGCCGAAAGCTTGTATTTTTTCCAAATTTTTGAATACAACGGTGCCAATGTAATAATAAATACCGGGTTTAATATTTGAAACCAAGTAGTATCTACCAATGGATTGACATTCAATACTTTGTCTTTTACTCTAAATATTACCAAAATCCAAATAATAATAAAACTAATAGTTGTAAAAATCACAGTTAAAGGATATTTATCCAAAATTTTCACAGCCAATTGAAAAATCACATAAGTCAATATAAGCATAGGAACTATGGATATAATCGTATCGACAATTTTATAAAAGGTTGCCCAATGTTCGGTTAGCACCCTATTGGTATAATCTTTGGCAAAAATGGTCATGGTGGTACCGGCTTGTTCAAAACTCGCCCAAAAAGCAATTACAAAAAAAGCTATGATAAATATTACGGTAAGTCTATCTCTTTCGACCGGTTCGTAACGTTTTAAACGAGACAGTCCCAAAGTTATAAAAACGATTATGGATATTAAAAAGAAAACGGTAGCCAAATCCAAATGAATATCATTGCCTGCCAAGTTGATACTTGCAATATTTTTGGGCAGGAAACTTTTGCCCCGAGAAATTACTTCAAAAATACCGTGTTTTACCCAAGTAAAAGCCAAAAATACACCGACAAAAGCCAACATTTTATCCGAATTGGTCCACGATACTCGTTTTTTAAGTTCTTCTTCGGGCAGATCAATCTTTTTGGGTTGAGGTTTATTGGCAGCTTCACCGAAGATATTTCGAGCAAAATAAAATTGCAACAAACCAAAGAGCATAAAAATACCTGCCAATCCGAAACCAAATTTCCAACCGTAATGTTCTCCTATCCAACCAACCAAAAGGGTCCCGATAAAGGCACCGGCATTCACGCCCATATAAAATATGGTATAAGCTCCGTCTTTTTTGGGGCTATGTGGCGGATACATTTTACCCACAATAGACGACATATTGGGTTTAAACAAACCCGTTCCGACTACCAACAAAAGCAAACCGATATAAAAAACAAATTTAAGGTCAAAACCTTCAATCGGAATATCGGCAATGGCTAGTGCAGCATGTCCGGCAGTAATAATGGAAGCCCCCACGATAACCGTTTTTACATGTCCCCATTTGTTGTCTGCCAGCCAACCGCCAAGCATGGGTAAAAAATATACCAGCATAACATACCAACCATACAAAGCATAAGCTTCTTTTCTGGTCCAACCCCAACCGCCTTTAATAATTTCGGAAGTGAGAAAAATTACCAATAAGGCTCGCATGCCATAATAGCTGAAACGCTCCCACATTTCGGTAAAAAACAACACGAATAAACCAATGGGGTGCCCCATCAATTCGGTTTGATCTTGTCCTTTTGTATAAATTTTTGTCATAAGATTCTTAGTTTGCGAGCTAAAATACAATTTTTTTGGATACAAAAAAGGCTCCCTGTTTTAGGAAGCCTTATTTTTATAAAAAAATCTGAAAAATTAATTTATCATGACATCGTGCCAAGCACCGTTGATATAAATCCGAAGCTTATTGGTATCGGTATCCAAATACATATCTCCGTCGGCAGCACTTGCAGGTTGCGATGTCGGTTTAAGACGCAATACCTCACCTATGGACACACGACCTCCGCCGTCATTGAGATACAAGGTAGCTGCATCTTGATTATCCATAGCTTGAATTTCGTTATCATCATATTCGATATGAATACCGTCAATGGCACCTATTACCAAATCGGAACCGGGGTTGCCCAAATCGTTTAAACCGGCATCATTGGTAGCGGCAATATGCAAGGTTCCTACCGGATTTGAAGTTCTGATACCTACTTTGGTGGTAGTATTATCGCCTGCACTTCCCAAAAGGATATTACCGCTATTATAATTGATAAATAAATCGGCGCCGTCGTTACCGTTCATGGCATGAATTTCGTCATCGTCAAATTCGACATGCTCGGCATCAACATTTCCTATAACAAAAGCCGCTCCGGGATCATCGGTTCCATTGGGACCGGCATCGTTGGTTGCTTCCACTTGCAAAGTTCCCGAAGGGTTATCCAGACCTATACCTACTTTGCCGTTACCCAAAATGGTTATGGAAGTAACCCTATCGTCCCAACCGTCTTGTGTTCCTGTTATGAATTGAATAGCCGGCACATCGTTTCGTATATCGGAAGCCAGATACAACATTTCGGTATTTTTCAAATCGATATTATCAAACAAGCGGGTTCCGGCTTCGCCTCCGGCAATAACCATACCTTGTCCGCCGTTAATAGCTATACCGTAGCCGTAATGATAATCGGAACGTGAAATAAACCGAACTCTGTGATTATTATTTAATGTATCGTGCAAATAAATATTTTTAAATCCTGCAAACCAATTACGGTCGGAATTCATCAATAGCGCTTCAATCCGGCTATCCCAACCGCCTTGCATGGTATTGATCAAATGAATATGGCTGTCGGAAGTCAAATAAAGGGTTTCGTGTCCGTTGGTATTATCAATATTTTGTTTGGTATAAATTTCTGATTCACCCGATCCCAAAACAGTTGTTCCGCCGGCTCCCAAGAAAATATTGTCGCCATAACCGTTATCGGGACTATTGAATGTAACCCATGATCGACTACCTCCCGAAACATTGCTATAAATTGACAACATATTACCATGACGAATATTGCCGTTTACATCCAATTTGGTTTCGGGCGAATTGTTACCAATACCAACATTGCCCGAAGGTAAACTATACATATTGTTTCCGTCTAATTTCCAATCATTGTCGTCGCCTGCTCCCAAAACAATCCAATTGTTACCGTCAAAATATGAAAAAACATTTTGGTCGGTCAAATAAACGGTTAAACCTTGTGCCGGATTTGCAATATTATCTCTCTCTGTTTCTTGCATGCGAGGAATCAATAAACCCGATGTGGTTGATTTGATATCCAACATTGCCGACAAATCGGGTGTGCTTCCGTCATTATTAATACCTACCTGCGCTTGCAAAGATATTATCGCAAAAAATAATACTATAAATTGTGTTGTTTTTCTCATTATTTTTGTTTTTTTAACAATATCCGGCAAATATATCAACTTTTTTTGGAATAAAAACAACTTGAAAAATAAAAAAACTCGTCTAAGACGAGCTTTTTATCACAAATAGAAGTAACCTTAATTACATAAAAAACATAACAATCTGGAAAACAAAAAGTTAATAAAAAAGATTTAATTAAGAAAAAGTTATTGTTTTTTAAGTTTATTAATTAATTTCTGTAATTTTACATCACTTGGTTTTTCATTATCTTTTTTTACGGTTTGATACTTTCTAATATTTGATTTGGTTTGATTGTATAAACGAGGCATAATGTATTTTCCTTTCATTTTTTTAGGCTTTTCTAGTTCTGTTCTACGTTTTTCGGGGTATTTTTGCAAATACAGATCATTACGTTCGGCATATACATACCACGAAATTTTTTGTCCCGGATTACCGCCGGCTATTTCAAAACTGCCGTCATTGGAAATTTCTTTGGCAATATAAATATTAGGTGCCGCACTTCCGACGGGTGTCAAGTTATAGCTAAAATTTTTGTTGATAGCCATAAAATATTCGGGTAATTTAACGGTGGCATGCCCGTTGGCGTCCAAAACCACATTGCCTCTATAAACATTTAAAACCTCGTTCGATTCAATACTAAAATGTTTTAAAATTTTATTTTCGGGATCCAAAGGATGGTCAATGGCAAAAGATTTGGTTCCGGATGCACCCATATCACCGCTTGAAAAAACACCATAAGACGAGGTGCCTCCACCATCATCTCCCTCAACTCCGTAAAATCCGTTTTGAGCAGAACCGTAAACTCCGATCCAGCCTCCAAAGCCCTTAACGCCATATCCCCATGAATCGGTAGGAACACTATAACCTACAACACCGGTAGCATCTGTTAAAGTAGTTCCTTCATATTGACCCAGAATCATAACAGCATCATTATCGTCTTCTTCCGAATGAGCTGTAATGGTATTTAATTTACCGGTTGCCGATATGGCAGTTCCATTGGCTAATGTAAAATATGTGGGGGCATTGCTACCTATAACAATTATACCTGTTCCTGTATCATCCGTATTGGAAAAATAAGTTATACTTCCGTTTCCGTTTGGTATCGTAGAATTTGAAAAAAAGGCATAGTTGGTTCCAGAACCGGATACAAAAGAAGATACCCCGTAATTGCTTCCTGAACCTCCCCATACAAAATTAGTACTACCGTAATAATTGTTAGAACCTGTCGGACCTACATAACTTAAACTACCCATGTATCCTCCTATAAAATACCCGCCGTAACCAAAATAATCACTGGTTGCAACACTTCCGAAAACAGCTATGTCATCTGAGTTAGCTTGGTTACTTAAAAAATAACCTAAAAAAGAATGGCTATCACTTTCTACTCTTAACATTGTATCATCTACGGGAGATGTGTTTATACCGATAGCTCCGTTGTCTTTTATTTGAATTCTCTCTACATTATTGGTTTTAAAAATCAAGGGTTGTGCATCGGTAGTTCCGACAAATTGAGAACCGTCAGTTCCCGAATTTCCATTTAACAACCAAGATTTACCTGATGTTTCAAGTTGCAACCAGCTTGTTCCGTCATAATAATAAAAACTATTGTCATCGGTTACAAAAACAATCAAACCGGTTGCCGGCGAAGCAATATTGTCTCTATCGACTGCTTGCATACGAGGTATAAGCAAACCCGAAGTTGTCGATTTAACATCTAACATAGCAGACACATCGGGCGCACTTCCATCGTTATTTATTGCAACTTGTGCTTGAGATTGAAAAAAAATAGCGATAACAATTAAGTAAAATAAAAGTTTTTTCATAATAGTAGGTTTTAACATACAAAATTATAACATTTTACTATTGGTTTTTAAACAATTTTCAATATTTTAAATATTTTTATGATTTTTAACATAAAACAGATATAGACTAAAACATTTTTTAAATATTAATATAAAATTACTATCAAAAAACAAAAACTTAATGAAGTTATGAGGTAAAAAATTAAACAGTAAAAATTAAATTTTGGTATTTTATTGTTTTTTTATAGAAAAATAATATTTTTGCATCATCAAAACACGGGTTCATAGCTCAGCTGGTTCAGAGTATCGCCTTGACAGGGCGGGGGTCGCCGGTTCGAACCCGGCTGAACCCACCAAAAGTCCGGTTTATTAATCGGACTTTTTTTATGTTTTACATTTTAAAAATCATATCTTTGTTGTTTATTAATCTAATGTAAAACTATGATAATTGCCCGAAATTTGCATAAAAAATATGGAAATTTGGAAGTTTTGAAAGGCGTATCGCTTCATATCAAAAAAGGTGAAGTAGTTTCAATAGTAGGACCGTCGGGTGCCGGCAAAACTACTCTTTTGCAACTAATTGGCACTTTAGACAAACCTTGTAACGATAATTATGAACTATACATCAATCAAACAAATTTAAAAAACCTAAGCGACAAGGAACTTTCGCGTTTTAGAAACCGACAAATAGGTTTTATCTTCCAGTTTCACCAACTATTACCCGAATTTACCGCCCTCGAAAATGTAGCCATACCCGCCTATATTGCCGGTATGTCCAAAACCGAAGCCGATCAAAAAGCTCTAAAACTGTTACAATTGCTGGGACTGACCGAACGCATACAACATAAACCCGGTAAACTGTCGGGTGGCGAACAACAACGTGTAGCAGTAGCGCGTGCACTTATCAACGAGCCGGCGGTTATCATGGCTGACGAACCCAGTGGTAATTTAGACAGCGAAAATGCCAAACAGCTGCATAAATTGTTTTTTGAACTGAGAGACCGTTTTAATCAAACTTTTGTCATCGTTACACACAATGAAGAACTTGCCGATATGTCCGACCGAAAACTCTATATGAAAGACGGTTTAATATATGATACCGAAAAAGCTTATGAACTTTAAACAACCCGAAATATTATATCTCTTATTCTTGTTGCTGATACCGATTATCATTCATTTGGTACGTTGGAAAAAATACAAAACAACCTATTTTACCAACGTGGCTTTTTTGCAAGAACTCGAAATAAAATCTCGTAAGAGCCGCAAAATTAAGGAACTTTTGGTCTTGCTATTGCGTTTGCTGACATTTGCTTTTTTGATTTGGGCTTTTGCACAACCTTATAAAACTTCATTGGCAAGTCAAAAAAATATTCAAAAAAGTCATAATATTATCTTTTTGGATAATTCGTTGAGTTTGTCGCGTTTGGAAGGAAAAATCGATTTGTGGCAAAATATTATTCAACAAATTCAACAACTTCCCGAAAAACAAAATTATACAATAGTAACCAATGATCAAATTTACAAACAAATACAAGGCAAACATCTCGCTGATATTTTATACCAAATCGAATTTTCAAACAAAAGCACCCGCCACAATAAAATTTTAAAACAATTAAAACTATGGCTGCCCGACCCAACTCATACACGACAAAATATTATTTATGCTTCCGATTTGCAAAATGTTTTTGACGAAAAAATTAACGACAGCCTGTTTAACAAAAACATACAATATTATTTTTTGACAACAAACAATCGGCAAATTTCAAATATAAGCATCGACAGTTTGTGGATACACCGCAAAACACCCGACAATTATCACTTGAAACTCCAATTGTCAGCCAATCAAAACGGACTGCAAACTACCGTTTATCTACAACAAAATAACGAAATAATGTGGCAATCTAACGTCAAATTTAAAGATAGTTTAAAAAAAATATTTGACATAAACTTACCGACAAAAAACATCAACGGCAAAATAATTATCAATGACAAAGGATTTCAATTTGACAATAAATTATATTTTACCTTGTCGCAACCCGAACGGATAAAAGTATTGGTCATAGGAAAAAAGTTACCCGAATATATTCGAAAAATATATACAAAAGATGAATTTGAATTAAGTTTTGAATTACCTAAAAGGTTGAACTACAATCAATTGCAAAAATACGACTTGATAATTCTGTCCGAATTTGATAATAGTTTCAATCTCTCGTCATCACTTTTTTATAGATATATTTCTCAATACGGCAATATTTTGCTGATACCTGCCGCTCATCAAGAAAAAAGTCTTGAACAACTATTGCAATCGTGGCATATCAATACCCGAATAAGCCTTGACACAACACGGGTTTGGCTCAACCGAATTAACTATGAACACCCGCTTTTTGACGGAGTATTTCTAAAAAAAGTATCCAATTTTGCTTATCCTTTTGTAAAAAATCATTATCAATTATCCCGTCCGGGCACCGATTTATATCGCCTCAGCGACCAATCGGTTTTTGCAGGTGTTTACCAACGCAAAGGCAAAATATACTTTATAAATTCCTCATTATCAATAGATAACAGCAACTTTACCGAAGCCGCTTCACTAATTGTCCCTTTATTTTATCAAATAGCTCGCAACAGCAACAAAAAACAAAAATTATACTATATAAACGGACAAAAAAATACTTTTGATGTTTTGGCAAAAATACCCAAAGACGGTGTAGTTAAACTGATAAGCAACAAAGAAGAATTTATACCCCGTCAAATAAACAAAACCGAAAAAATAAGTATTGAAACACAAAATTTGCCCCAAAAAGCCGGTATATATAATATAATGTATAATGATAAAAATTTGGGACAAGTGGCATTCAACTACAATCGACAAGAAAACAAATTGTATTTTCTTAAACTTTCCGATTTACCGAATATTCGTATTATAAATGATTTAGAAAGTTTTAAACAATCGGAAATGACATTTTATCAAGAAAAAAAACTCTGGAAAATTTTTATTACACTAACCTTATTGTTTTTGTTGTTAGAGATGTTGGTAATCAAATTTTGGAAATAAACCGACATGAGATACCAATAAAAAATCCTAATTACAACACTCTTCGGGCAGTTATATACGAACGTCGCCAATAAGGCAAATTCAAACTTGATTTCATCACCCCTTTGGAAGTAGATGCGTGCATAAAAACACCCTTACCTAAATAAATACCCACGTGATAATATTTTCGGGTGGGGTGAAAAAACACCAAATCGCCGGGTTTAAGCTTATTTTTTGAAACCTTTTTGCCTGATTTCATCATGGATTTGGTCGTACGAGGCAATTTTTTTCGGTAAGCGTCCATAAAAGCCCGTTGCACAAACCCCGAACAATCAAATCCTTTTGAAGTAGTGCCACCGTAACGATATTTTACCCCTTTGTATTTTTGATAAATCCGTTCAAAATTCTGTTGAATATCGTTCTTCTCAATCGATTTTTGTTGAGACTTACAACCGGATAACAATATTGAAACAGTTATCAAAAACAGTAAATATTTTCTCATAAAAATAAATTTATTATAATTATAAAACTTTGTATAAACAAATTTGCCAATCAATTTGTATTTAACAACATGTATAATTTATTTAACACCGTATTAAAATCTTCATCACCGATATGTAAGTGCAAATCGGCATGTTGTTCGTAAACGGCTTTACGACTGTCATGAAGTGCCTTAACAAAACCTTCAAAGTCTTTATCGGGTATATTTTTTAACAACGGACGTTTTTCTTTTTCCAAAAACAAACGTTTGGACAATTCGGAAACTTTTACGTCCAAATATATTTTAAAAAAATCTCTCAGTTCCAACAATTTTCGATTACCGGGTTGCAATACGGCACCACCTCCAAGAGCCAACACCACATTGTCATCATTGCCTTTCATCAGTTCTTTCAATATTTGATGTTCAATTCTGCGAAAGACTATTTCGCCATCTTCTTCAAAAATGGCAGAAATACTTTTACCGGTATGTTTTTCAATTTCGATATCCAAATCGACAAAATCATAACCTAATTTTATTGCCAAAGCTTTGCCCAAAACCGATTTGCCGGCACCCATAAAACCGTATAATACTATGCGCATTGGTATTAAATTTGTTGCAGACAAAGATAAGCTAAATAAACAAACCATGCAGGTTATATCAAAACTGCCGTTTTTTTTTAGTAAATTCGAACCAAAAACAAACCTCTATGAGACCGAACTTCGTAATTTTGATATTTTTTTTCGGTTGGCATTTGTATGCCCAAGCACCCAAAAAATACGATTTGATACACATAGATGCTTTTATTGAAATAAATCCTTATCAAAAAAAAGTAACGGGCAATGTTATATACCGATTTCAAATGAGAGAAAACACCAATTCAATTGAATTTGATGCGCCCGGTATACAAACACTTAAAGTTAAATCGGGAAAAGAAAAAATAGACTTCAAACAAACCGATAAATCATTGATTATCAATAAAAAATTTAAACAAAACAAAAACTACCAAATCACCGTCAAATATCGGGTTAATCCTTCCAAAGCCATGTATTTTACAGGTTGGCAATCAAATGGACGTAAACAAGTTTGGACACAAGGGCAAGGCAAAAACAACAGTCATTGGATACCTGTAAATGACGACCCGAACGACAAATTTACCTGGTCATTTCATATTGCTTTTCCCAACAAATACCGCATTATTTCAAACGGAATTTTTACCGGAAAAACTGCCAAAAACGACAGCATCGATATTTATTCATACAAACAAGAATTACCCGCTCCGGCATATTTAATCTTTGTTGGTGCCGGAAAATATATTGAAAACAAAGTTGAAAGCCAAAACGGCACTACAATTTACAATTATCAATATACCGATATATCTCATGACAAAACTTATTACAAATCCGAAGAAATTTTCAATTTTATAGAACAATCCATCGGTGTGCCTTACCCATGGCATAACTATAAACAAATACCTTGTCGAGATTTTTTATACGGAGGTATGGAAAACGTATCGGCTACCAGTTTCAACGGTAACAGCTATGTAGTGGACAGCATCGGTTTTAACGACATCAATTTTGTCAATGTCAGCGCCCACGAACTCACCCACCAGTGGTTTGGCGACTTGGTTACGGGCAAATCGCCTGCCGACCATTGGCTTCACGAAGGTTTTGCCACATATTTTGCCCGTTTAAGCGATCAATATATTTTCGGAAAAGCTTACAACGATTACAATGTATATCAATACGACCAACAAATCATAGCCGCACAAAACAGCGACACCATACCAATACATCGCACCAACGCCAGCAGTTTGACTTACTATCAAAAAGGTGCCAAAGTAGTAACCATGCTGCGACAACAAATAGGTAACGATAATTTTAAGCTTTTAATCAAAAATTTCTTAAACCGATATGCTTACCGAAATGCCTCAATTTCCGATTTTAAAAAAGAAATTTTTCAAATTACGGGAGACAGTTTAACCCGATTTTTCAAATTGTGGTTAGAAGATTATCACATACCGCAATTTGTTTTGAAACAACAAAAAGACAGCCTTATATTTGTAAAAAATTCACACAATCTACCAATTGATTTTCAAATAATTACCTCTGACAGCACCTATCAAATAACCCGAAAACAAAGTTTTAAACTATCCGATTATCACCAAATTAAAAGCATCATTGCCAACCCCGAAAATCAAAAATTGTATGATATTCAATTTGACAAAGAACCTATGTTTGCAGTAGAACAAGTCTTGCATGCTCCCGCTTTTATAGACCGATACAAAGCAATGAAACAAATTGCCGAACTTAACAAAAAAACCAAAGACAGTATTTACAAACTGTTACTGCATCAAAACCTTTATTACCCTATTTATCAAAATATATTAAAAAACATTCGGAACGATCTCGATTCGATTCATATTGATTTTATCAAACAACTCTTTGAAAAAGACTTAATGACAAGACAACAAATAGCCTTGCAAATAGAAAAAGTACCCGTTAAACTAAAACCCTTATACAAAACTTTGCTTCGCGATGCTTCATACCTTACCCGAAGAATGGCACTATGGCACTATTGGAACAGTTTTCCTTCCGAACGAAAAAATATTTTGAACGAAACACGACAACTACAAAGTGATGCCAATCAATATTACAGACTGATGTGGCTATCGCTGGCTCTTATCACACCCGATTATAATAACGAACAAAACTTATCGTATATAAACGAAATTACTTCTTATGCTTCCAACCGATACAATATGACGGTGCGCCTAAACGCTTTTGAAATGATTGACGCCTTACAACTTATTACACCTCAAAGCATAAACAATATCATTGACGCAACTTTTCATTTTAACTGGCGTTTGCACCTTCCTGCCCGACAATTGTTACAAAAATGGTTACAAAATCCCGAATATCAAAACATAATACAACAACAAATTAACCAATTAGACTATTCAAAACGCCAACTTATGCAAAAATGGATTGGTATAGAAAATTAACTTAAAATATTCGTTTCCATTTTAATAGACATAATCTATGAAGCATAAAACAAAATTATGGTTCTACTGTTTTTTCCAAATAATTTATCATATCCCGATACTTCGTGAGATGTTTTATGATATACCCATTGAAACGGACAAACGACACCTATCAATGTGTGTCATCCTATGTTTGCAAAATAGAAAAAATAACATGAATTGAAATGATATTTAACAAAAAATAAAGGGGGAAAAGAATAAGACCGTTACCTGTCATTTGTCTTTTTAGACCGTTCGCTATGACAGACAAAACACTCTTTTGAGACAGCTTCGTTTTTATAAAAAAAAGAGACTGCCTTTTGAGACAATCCCTTTATAAGTAGCGGGAGCAGGACTCGAACCTGCGACCTTCGGGTTATGAGCCCGACGAGCTACCTACTGCTCTATCCCGCGATATTTAGTGCTGCAAATATACAACAAAAACTTTAATTATGTCAAGAAAAGCAAATTGTTTTTTAAAAAATATTTTTCATAAATGCTCAATTAAATAATAATATCCTGATTGTCAGAATATTAACTTAAACATATTAGCCGAATATTCAAATATATTCATAAAAAATTCTCTTTTGTTTCATTAAAAAATAATGTATATTTGTTTGCTTAAATCATAAAGCACAAAATACCTTGAAATCAAGAAAAATTGTCATCACCGGTGGACCCAGTACCGGAAAATCAACCGTTATTAATGAACTAAAAAAAAGAAAATATACCTGTTTTGACGAAGTTTCACGCGATATTATCAAAGAAGCACAAGAACAAGGTATTGAACAACTTTTTTTGGAAGACCCTTATTTGTTTAGTCAAAAACTACTCGAAGGAAGATTAAAACAATACCGCGAAGCCGATAAATTAAATCAATCCGTTATCTTTTTTGATCGCGGTCTGCCCGATGTCAATGCTTATTTAAAATATATCAAACAACCCATTCCCGACGAATTTGAAAAAATAACCCGCGAACACTCCTACGACCAACCGGTTTTTATCATGCCTCCATGGGACGAAATTTATACAACCGATGCCGAAAGATACGAAAGTTTTAATCAAGCACAACTTATTCACAACAAACTGGTTAATTATTACAAAGAACTCGGTTATTACTTAATTTTTGTTCCTTTCGGTCCCGTTGAAAAAAGAGTGGATTATATTTTGGACAGTATAAAAAAACACCATTAATAATTGACCACACCCGAAAAAATATTGCAACAATATTGGGGTTATACCGATTTTCGACCGCCTCAAAAAAAAATTATCAATACGGTTATGCAACAAAAAGATACCGTAGCCGTATTGCCAACCGGCGGCGGAAAGTCCATAATTTATCAAGTTGCAGGCTTAACTTTGGGAGGCATAAGTTTGGTTATTTCACCACTAATAGCTCTGATAGAAGACCAAGTAAACAACCTGCAAAACAAAGGCATAAAAGCAGTCGGACTTACCGGAAATCTCAGTTTTAAAGAACAAGAACGACTATTGGACAATGTCCAATACGGCGGTGGTAAATTTATCTACCTTTCACCCGAACGTTTACAAAACCAATACATCTTAAATCGACTTGCAAATATGCCCGTTCAATTAATTGCCATTGATGAAGCACACTGTATTTCCGAATGGGGACATGATTTTCGTCCGGCATATCTCAAACTCGATTTGCTTCGCGAAGTTTTTCCCGAAACTCCGGTGCTTGCTTTAACGGCAACCGCCAAAAACAGAGTAATAGACGACATTATAAACTACTTAAAACTACACAAACCCGTTGTCTTTAAACAATCGGTTTTTCGAAAAAATATCGCTTACAAAGTTATCATTGAAAATGAAAAACTACACTACATCGGTCAAAATTTAAACAAGAACGAAACAGCCGTAATTTATGTCAATACCCGAAAACAAACCTACAAATATGCCGAATATTTATCACAACTAGGTTTTGCAACCGGTTATTTTCACGGAGGTTTAAATTTAGAACAAAAACAACAGATGCTCAATGACTGGCTGCAAAACAAAACCCGCATCATGGTAGCCACCACTGCCTTTGGCATGGGTATTGACAAACCCGATGTACGCAAAGTATATCACTTCAATTTGCCGCTTTCAATCGAAAACTATATACAAGAAAGCGGACGTGCCGGTCGCGACGGACAAATGTCCGAAGCCATTTTGTTGGTAAGCAGTGACGAAATCAAATATTTTCAACAAAAAATCGACAGACTACTCCCGCCCGTAAAAACCATTCACAAGGTTTATAAAGCCCTATATAACCACTTTTACATAGGCGAAGGCGGCGGCAAAGACGCTTTGCACAACTTAGACTTTTACCGATTTTGCCAACGTTTCAAACTCGATTGCCGACAAAGTTTACAAAGTATACAAATACTTGACAGCGAGGGAATTATAAAATATATCGAAACCAAAAAATATTACCACAGCTTACAAATATTACCGACACCCGTACAAATCAGACATTATATCGAAAACCGACGATACGGTTACCGCCTATTGGATCATTTGGTTAGAAATCATACCGAAATTTTACATCTGAATACCAAAATATTTCCCGAAAAAATAGCCCGAAAAACAGAAATACCTTACAACCGAATTTTGCAAACCTTAAAAGAATTGCACAATCGTAAGATTATCAATTACCAAGCATCGGGCGACTATCAACAAATCCTTTTTTTGAAACCCAGAGACGAATACATATTTAAACAACACCAAAAAAACATACAAAAACGCCTTGACTTAAAAAAAGAACAATTAAGATGGGTGTGGCAATATGCCAACAATACACAACAGTGTCGAAGTCGTTTGTTAGCAACCTATTTTGAAGAAAAAAAAACCGAAAATTGTGGTATTTGCGACATTTGTTTACAACAAAAAAACAAACCCGACGAAAACGAAACCATCCGAAAAATATTGGAATTGCTTCAAAACAATTGCTTAAACAAACATGAATTAAGCAAGCACTTTTCTACTCCAATCGACAAAACTCTCGATTTTTTACTCGAACAAAAAAAAATCATTTTTACCGCTCAATTCAAATATTGTTTGGCCGGCTAAGGCAAATAATTTTTTTGATAAACTTCTTTCCAAGAATCATAAGCCTCACGGTACCTTCCGTCATCTTTTAACAATCCGGTAGTAAGCCAAAAACGTCCCAAATCTTGGGTTTCGGGTGGAAAAGTCAGCCATGTTTGATAATAATCTCTGTGTGTCCACCAAATAACAAACTCATAAGAATGTTGTTGGGCATTTAACAATAAAGTTTGCAAAAACTCATTTTGTTCCGTTTCACTTCCATTGATCGAAAAATTGTACGCCTGAATTTGCAAGTCAGCCGAAATATGTCCCGTTTCGCTAAAAACAATCGGTTTTTGCACATGTGCGTGCAAAAAATCAAGCGCTTGTTGCCACTCTTGTCGGGTAGTCCATTTTTTAAAGAAAGGATAAAAACTTACCGACACAAAATCATCTTGATTGACATGTTCAAAAACTTCTTGTTCGTAATCGGCGGCATCGGATAAACCCGATTGATACAAAGCGTGCAAGGTAAAACTCTCCGATAAAGGTAAATCGGGATAAGCTGTTTTGATACGTTGTCTGATACGATTCATCAACAATTTCAAACTCTCCCATTGACTTCGATTATGCACATACAACTCATTGATTTCCATACCGTATATCAAATAATCGGGCTGTATAGTTTGTATCAAGTATGACAAATGTTTGTAGTAAGCTTCTTCAATGGCAGCATCGGAAAAAGAAGTATAAGCCGGTGTAGAACCATCATAATCCGGTGCCAAATCGTCTCTAAAAATATTCAAAATACTTACCGAAAGCATCAATTTTTTACCCGAAATTCGTCTATTGACATACCTGTAAACTTCATCGGTATAAGCTTGCGGCAAAGTCGTATTATTTATCCATGCTTGCCAAGGCACTTTTTGCGAAAACATTTCTTCATACACATCGGCATTGGCACCGATAAACCGGTAAGTATCATTAACGGCTTGCAAGGTAGGGGCATAAGGCCAAGTGGTAAAACCCATTTGAAAATGACGGGTATCATCGGTAAAAAACGATGTTTCTTCAACTTTGGTATCCTTTTCTTTTTTGCAAGAAAACATAACCAAAAACAACAATAAAAGAGAAGTGTATTTCATATTGATATATTTTTCAATTCAGATTGTCTATTCTAATTATCATATAAAAAAGCCTTTTTCAATAGCTTTTTATTATTTTTGTAGCAAAAATCATGCAAAACAAATTAAAAGAAGTCATAAATATTCTTCAACAAGCCAATTACATAGTTGCTTTTACCGGAGCCGGTATTTCTGCCGAAAGCGGTATTCCTACTTTTAGAGGCAAAGGCGGTATTTGGGATAAATATGATCCCATTATCTTAGAAATTGATTACTTTAAAAATAATCCCGACAAAGCTTGGCCGCATATCAAAGATATGTTTTACAATGTGATTGACAAAGCACAACCCAATCCTGCCCATTTTGTTTTGTCCGATTGGGAAAAACAAGGCAAACTCAAAGCTGTAATCACTCAAAATATCGATAATTTGCATCAAAAAGCAGGTAGTCAAAACGTGATAGAATTTCATGGCAACACGCGTAACTTAATATGTATGCAGTGTCAAAAAATAACGCCCGTTGCACAAGCCGATATGACGCAAAATCCGGTTATTTGTCCACACTGTGGCGGATTGTTAAAACCCGATTTTGTGTTTTTTGGCGAACCCATACCGCCCAAAGCTTACCAAGATGCCTTTGCGCATACCTTACAATCCGATGTATATTTAGTAATCGGCACTACGGGCATCATTATGCCGGCTTCACTCCTGCCCTACGAAGCCCGAAAAAACGGTGCTCATATCATTGAAATTAATGTAAGTCCCTCTAATTACACCCATAGCATCAATCCGTATTTTTTGCAAGGAAAAGCTTCAAAGGTTTTAAGCGAATTAAACCAAAAACTCAATGGACACTAATAAGCTATATTTTATGGCACCGACCTCAAAAAGTCTCAATTTACAAAAACCGTAAGAGCCCCTTATCTATGTATTGAAATAAAAAAATATAAATACGAATCTCCTTACGGTCTAACAAAAATAAGCCAAGTCATATTATTTCTACTTTCATTTTAAAGTTTTATCGTAACTTGCCACAACAGAAATTTAATATAAAATGAACAAAAAAATTAATCTGGTGCTATCGGGAGGCGGTGCCCGAGGTATTGCACATATTGGTATAATTGAAGTTTTGCAAGAAAAAAACTACCAAATTCAATCAGTCTCGGGCACTTCAATGGGCGGATTAGTAGGAGGAATATTTGCCGCAGGCAATTTGCCCGAATTAAAAAAATGGTTGATAAATATCGATATAAAAGAAATTGTTAAAATGCTGGATTTTTCGCTCAAATTACCCGGACTTATCAAAGGAGAAAAAGTAATGAAAAAAATTGACGGTATGCTCCCCATCAAAAATATTGAAGAACTGCCCATACCCTTCACTGCCGTTGCTACCGATTTACAAACCGACCAAGCAGTATATTTCGACAAAGGTAATATAATCGAAGCCATTAGAGCAAGCATAGCCATACCAACCATCTTTACACCGGTTATACATGACCGTCAAATATGGGTCGATGGAGGATTGGTTAACAATATCCCCGTAAACATAGCCCAAAAACTTAACAATTTTCCCATTGTAGCTGTTTGCGTTAATGCCGATTTGCCCGTAACTTCCGAACAATGGCATATTATGAAACAAAATAAAAAGACCGAAAACGAACACTTGCAAAAAATAAATCAAATCAGAAAGCACATCAGACAAAAAATTTTTGCTCATACTCCCAAACATAACGATACACCCGGATACAGCGAAATATTAGATCATAGCCTACATTTAATGATCAGTCAAATATCAAACGAAATCATCAAAAAATACCCCCCCGATTTGCTTATCGAAATACCAAGAAAAATAGCAGGAACTTTTGATTTTTTTAAAGCCGAAAAACTCATTCAAATAGGTAGAAAAGCTGCCTTTGATACGCTATGATAACTGTCCTTTTACACCAAGTCGATTTATCAAAATTATTTGGTTAATATTTGACCTCACATCTGTCAAAAAAAAAATCGAACCCCAAACAAGTTGAGATTCGAAAAAAACTATTGTGTTTATGGTTTCAATATTAATACAACTCAACCAATTTGCCCACCAATTCACGCACAACGGGTTCGGCGGCTTTGGCAGCCTTTAAAACTTCTTGATGATTAACCGTTTCAATAAATTCTTCGGTACCTATATCGGTTATTACCGAAATACCGAAAACTTCCATGTCCATGTGTTTGGCAACTATCACTTCCGGAACGGTGGACATGCCAACGGCATCGCCACCCATATTTCGAACCATAGTATATTCGGCAAGAGTTTCAAAAGTCGGACCTTGTAAACCCAAATAAGTCCCTTCTTTTATATCGATGCCTTTTGAAGCGGCATATTCCCGTACCACTTGCAACATTTTTTTACTGTATGGTTCACTCATATTGACAAAACGAGGACCAAAACGTTCATCATTGGGACCTCGAAGCGGATGTTCGGGAAAAAAATTGACATGATCTTTTATCAACATAACATCACCTACTTTAAAATTGCGATTAACACCTCCCGAGGCATTGGATACCACCAATTTGCGAATACCCATTTGCCAAAAAACACGTTGCGGAAAAGTAACTTGCTTCATGTCGTAACCTTCATAATAATGAAAACGACCATTCATGGCAAGCACTTTTTTGCCGTTTAATGTTCCGAAAATCAATGAACCTTTGTGCCCTTTGACTGTTGAAACCGGAAAATTAGGTATTTCTTTGTAAGGAATTTCCTTCTCCACCTCAATATCTTCTACCAAACTCCCCAATCCACTACCCAAAACAATAGCATATTCGGGTGTATAATCAATTTGTTTTTTTAGATATTCCGCTGTCTCCAACGACTTTTCAAATTCTCCTTTTGTTACTGACATAAGCTAAAATTTTATTATTAAACAACTCTTTTTCAAATACTTGTGTTTCAATAGGCAAATAATACAATTCATCGTCAAAATGCCGGTGCAAACGCACAAAATCTTTTTCGGTGGTCAAAATAATTTTGTGTTGTGCTTTTAACCGTTCAAAAGCTTTGTTAATTTGTTGTACATCAGCTTGCGAAAAATGATGATGATCGCCAAATTTTAAACTTTCAAAATTAATATTTTTTTCCGACAAAAACCAATACAAAGGCTTCGGATTAGCTATTCCGGTAACGAGTAATACGGCGTAATCGGACAAATCTGACAGTAATATTTGTTTTTGTTCATTTACCACACTTGCACCATACTTGATACCGGCAAAAAAAATCGGTGTTGCAGTATATTTTTTTACGGCTCTGACAATTAATTCTTTTTCGGCTTCCTCAATCCTTTCAGGTGATTTTGTAACTACCACGATATCAGCCCTTTCCGCACCTTTCTTGCTTTCACGCAAATTACCTGCCGGCAAAATAAAATCCCTAAAAAACGGCTTTTGATAAGAAGTTAATAAAATATTTAAACCGGCTTTAAGCCTACGATGTTGAAAAGCATCATCTAACAAAATAACATCAGGATTAATCTTAGCCAAAACTTTACGTACGGCTTCCACTCTATTTTCGCCAACGGCTACATTAATCTGTGGAAATTTTTTATAAATTTGATAAGGCTCATCACCTATTTGTTCGGGAGTGGACTTTTTATCGGCTAAGATAAAACCATTGGTTTTGCGTTTATATCCGCGGCTGACAACTGCAATTCGGTAATTGTTTTTCAACAAACGTATCAAATATTCAATCATAGGTGTTTTGCCCGTTCCTCCCATACTCAAATTACCTACATTGATAACAGGCACATCAAATTTTTCCTGTTTCAAAATATGTTTATCGTATAATCCGTTGCGTAAACCGGTTATAATTGCATATAATATTGAAAAAGGAAACAATATGTATCTGTATTTATTAATCATAGTTATACAACCGATTTTGCACCACCGACATCTTTTTCATAAATTTTTCTTTTCAACCAATTAAATTTACCTCTGTACAATCAGACTAAGTTACTTCATTTTTGGTTAAACAATTCCCATCAACTTAGACACTATTTCCATCAATATGGCACTACCCAATGCCGCAACGGTTCCTACCACATAACCCACAACCGCTAACATCACTCCTACCGAAGCCAACGAAGGGTGAAACGCAGAAGCCACAATAGGAGCCGAAGCCGCACCACCTACATTTGCCTGACTGCCTACAGCCAAAAAGAAATAAGGCGCTCTTATCAATTTGGCTACACCAATCAACAGTAAAGCATGAATCGACATCCAAATAATTCCTATAAATATCAATCCCGGATTTTTTAATATTTCCGACAAATCCATTTTCATACCAATGGTTGCCACCAATATATAGATAAAAACACTACCTATTTTGGAAGCTCCGATACCTTCATAATTTTTGATTTTGGTAAAAGAAAAACCTATACCGAACAAGGTAGCCAAACTTATCAACCAAAAGAAATGAGAACCAAAAGACGAAAAAGGAGACGATTTATCGGCTATTAAAGAAATATTTTCGGTTAAAAAATTCGATATATGAGCCCCGCCCCAAAAAGCCATAGCCACGGCAAAAAAAGTTATACCCAATAAAACCATATAATCGGTAAGGGTGGGTATGCGTTGCACCTTTTTGGCAAAAGCCGTTACTTTGTGTTTGAGCTCTTCAATAGCCGAAGTATCAGCTTTGAGCCATTGATCGATTTTTTTGGAACGTCCTATTCCAATAAGCAACAAAGCCATCCAAACATTAGCTACAAAAATATCGACTAAAACGGTAGCACCGTATTTTTTCGGATTGTATTCAAAAATTTCCAACATGGCTGCCTGATTGGCACCACCGCCAATCCAACTGCCTGCCAAAGTAGATAGTCCGCGCCACAACGCATCATGACCGGTTCCCGCAACGGTTTCGGGCGAAACGATGCCAACCAAATACAAAGCAACAGGACCCCCGATAACAATACCCAAAGTGCCCGTAAAAAACATTATCAAAGCTTTGGGACCCAACCTAAAAACCGCTTTTAAATCAATACTCAATGTCATCAAAATAAGAGATGCCGGCAACAAAACCCGACTGGCAATAAAATACAACTTTGAACTGTGTTCAACCGCTTTTCCGTCTTCAATACTAACCCATTCGGTTGCAATAATACCCGTTGATGATAAAATTGCAGGCAAAACATAAGCCAATAACAACGCCGGTACTATTTTATAAAATTTTTCCCAAAAACCACCTTTAAGAGAAGCCGTATAAAAAACCAACGCCAAAACCCCCATCAACAAACCGAAAACCATAATATCATCGGTAAAAACCGGTGTCGTATCAATCAAAACCTTTTGTTTATTCATATATTTGGTATATTTATTGTTAAATGCAAATATACTAAAACAATTATTGTTAAAATATTTGTTTGCTTTAACGAATGTTTTTACCTTTGATTAAAAGAGTTTATACCGGTTATTTGATAATATGCTGTTTAAAGAAAAAAATCTTTTATAATTAAACAACTATTAATCAATCACTTGCAAAGCACAAACATTGTTAATTTATATTTTTTCAAACATCAAACGGCGTTATCCGATAATCAAGTTGTAAAAGTTCGGTTATAAATCAGTAGCAATTACAATATTTTTTTTTATTTTTACTTAAACTTTATATAAAAAAGTATCTATTATGATAATGAAAAAGCCTTTAATTATTTTAGTTTTATTTATTATTCAAACCATTGCAGCACAAAACAGCCGCATGCTCATCCCGTCCGAAATTTCACGCAACGTTATTTATGAGATGCAAGAAATGGGAGCACAACTTACGGCTGACGATATATACAACCCAAACCAAACGAGTTTAAACGATGCCGTTATACAATTCAACGGAGGTTGCACCGGCGAAATCGTTTCACCGAAAGGCTTGATATTGACCAACCACCACTGCGGTTACGGAGCCATTCAATCCCATTCAACCTTTGAACACAATTATGTTCAAGATGGTTTTTGGGCACAAAATTTTGAACAAGAACTTCCCAATCCGGGTATGTATGTAACCTTTGTTCGCAAAATAACGGAGGTTACCAAACAAATATTAAATGGTATCACCGACGACATGGACGAAAACATCAAACAGTCTATTATTCAAAAAAACATCAACCAACTCAAAAAAACTTTTCCCAAAAAAGAGTGGCAAGACCTCAGCGTCAAAGCCTTTTATGACGGCAACAAATATTATGCTTTTGTCGAAGAAAACTATAAAGACATACGACTGGTTGCCGCTCCTCCGGCTTCAATAGGCAAATTTGGCGCCGATACCGACAATTGGATGTGGCCACGTCATACAGGTGATTTTTCAATATTTAGAATATATGCCGATAAAAATAATCGTCCTGCCGAATACAGTCCGGACAACGTCCCGTATCAAACCGATGCTTACTTTAAAATTTCCATAAAACCTACACGCCCCGGCAGTTTCTTCATGATTTACGGTTTTCCCGGTCGCACTCAAGAATATTTGCCGGCAGTCGCCGTTGAACAAAAAGTCAATATTATAAATCCCGCCCGTATACATACCCGCGAAATCGCCCTTAATGTCATGAAAAACTTCATGAGCAAAAACGACACAATCAAACTGCAATATACCGCCAAATTTGCCCGAATCGCCAACTATTGGAAAAAATGGAAAGGCGAAAGCCAAGGTATTAACAAAACCAAAGCCATAAAAAAGAAAAAAGAATTTGAACAATATTTTCTATCACAAGTAAAAGAAAAAAATCTCGACCCGTCCTACCTCACTATCTTTGATACTTTTGACGATTTGTACCAAAAAAACAAAGATATTGAACTGGCTCGCAATTATTTTATCGAAATTGCCTACCTTAACAACGACCTCCTAAGCAGAGCTTTTAACCTATACAACTTGCAAGACATCTATGAACACAAAGGCAAAGAAGCCTTTAAAAAACAAGCCGAAGATCTTGCCCCCAACGTTGCACAAAGTTTTAAAAACTACAATGAACAAGTCGATAAAGAACTGTTCAAAAAACTAATGCAATTATATATTGACAATATGCCCCGTAAATATATCAATGAGCAATTACTAAACATCGACTTAAACAAACTAGCCGACGAAATTTACGACAATTCGGTATTGAACAATCGCGAAAATTTAGAAAAACTATATCACAAAAATCCAAAAAAATTCAATAAAATTTTGCAAGAAGACCCCGGTTACCAATTTGCCAAAATCCTAATTAACGACTATTATAACAAAATTGCCCCCGATTATAAATACATCCGAAACCAAATAAACAAAGTGCAAAGAAAATATATGAAAGGCATAATTCAAGCCATGGACAAACTTCCATATCCCGATGCCAATGGAACCCTGCGTATCAGCTATGGCATCATAAAAGGCTACCAACCTCGCGACGCCGTCTTATATTATCCTATATCTCACTTGCAAGGCGTTATGGAAAAATACATTCCGAACGATTACGAATTTGATGTGCCCGATAAACTGATTAAACTCTACGAACAAAAAGATTACGCTCCTTACTCAAATACCGGATTTATGCCCGTAAACTTCTTGGGAACCGCTCATACAACCGGAGGCAACTCTGGAAGTCCTGCAATAAATAAAGAAGGAGAGCTAATTGGCATAAACTTTGATAGAGTATGGGAGGGAACCATGAGCGACCTCTATTACGACCAAAAAATAAGCAGAAATATAATGGTAGATATCAAATATGTCCTGTTCATTATTGACAAATACGGAAACAACAAAAGACTAATAGAGGAAATGACCATCATCAAATAAAAAAACACAAACAAACCCCAAACAAACAAAACTATGAAACATATAAAATTTACATACCGGTTTCTATTACTGCTGATATTATTTAATGGTAATATTCAAGCTCAAAACAACACCAAAAGGTCACTCTACGAACTGGGAGAAAATTTGGTAGCCATCGCCAAATCAAACAACCCCGATAAAATAGTTGATCTAATAGAACAAAATATAGACATTGACAAAAAAGCCGAAATTTTGGAATCGTTTTTGCAAGTAAAAGAAAGCTTGTTCAATATCGTCGATATCGCCAAAATTGACTTATTCAATGTAGTAAAACAAGGCGATTACACCTATTTTATTGTAAACAATAATGACAAGTTTTTTATCATCAAAAGTCGCACCAACGACCAAAACAATATCATTGAACATTTTGCCCTTATCAACGGCAAAGTAAACGAACTATTGCAAAAAGGCAAAAAAATATACAAAATACGTTGTTATTCGTGCCACGGAAAAAACGGAAAAGGTATGATTGCACCCAATTTAACCGACCCGTATTGGAAATTTGTCAATTCGGAACAAGAACTCGAAAATATTATTAAAAACGGTAAAAAAGGAACCATGATGATAGCCTACAAAGACTATTTAAAACCCGAAGAACTAAAAGCCGTTGTGCTTTACATCAAAGCCATACAAGGTAAAAAGGTTGAAAAACCCAAAAAACCGGAAGGCGAAAAAAAAGATATTCCTTTTAGTATAATAAATTACTAATTTGAACAAAATTTTAACAAATAAAAATAAATTAATACATTTGCAACCATAAAACTATTATTATGAAATTAAAAAAATACTTCTTAATTGCCATCATTGCTTTGATCGCACAAAATTCATTCGGACAAATCAAAAATTTAGATGACGTAATCATCAAAACCGAAGAGTTGAGAATGCTGACACAGCGTATAGCCAAAAACTATATCATGCGTGGAATTATGCCCAATGATGCCAAGATAAAAAAACAAATGGACGACGATGCAGAAGCTTTTTCAGAAACCCTGATTAATTTGACCGAAAACGCTTTGAACGAAGAAATCGAAATTGAACTGCAAAAACTCAATCTGTCTTGGATGTTGATGAACCGTATTTTGCAAAAAAAATACGACGGAGCCGCAGCTGCCAAAGTGGTAAATTATGCCGACAAAATGGAAAAAGAAATTGAAACCATTGCCGACATGGTGAACCAAACCACCAAATTAAAATCGGTCAAACTGCTACGATTGAGTTCTAACGGACGTATGCTTTCGCAAAAACTATTGTTGTATTATATTGCCGGAAAAGCCAAAATCCGCAACAAAGAAATCCCACAACGCTTTGAAGATACCAAAGCACAACTATATGATGTCATAAAAATATTGACCAAAAAATCAGAAGAAGATCCCGATTTAAAAAGTGACGAAGGTGTATTAATGTATGTCGAAATGATTAGAGACGGATACGACAAAGTAAGAAAAAACATCACCCTAAAAAGTAAAGTACACCCCAAAACCGCCAATATGATTGTAAGTCAAATGACCGACAACTTTGACTTGCTAACCAACATACTTTACGAAAAATTCAATTAGTATTTTTTTACATAAAAATAGTTTAAAAAGCCCTTTTCGGGGCTTTTTTTTATTATCCGAAATCATTTCCGTTTATCACAACTTTGCGATACCCCATATTCACCGATACCCTCAAAACGAATTTCATTATCTGACAAAAAAAATGTATTTTTGCTCAACTTAACCAAAACTATGCTCTATGTATAAATCAAAAATTTTAGGACTGGGAAAATATGTGCCCGACAACATCGTTACCAACAACGATTTGACCAAATATATGGATACCAATGATCAATGGATACGCGAACGAACCGGTATAGAACAAAGACGTTGGGCGGTTCCCGGCGACGGAAACACAACGGCAACCATGGGAGTAAAAGCCGCCAAAATAGCACTCGAAAGAGCCCGACTTTCTCCCAAAGACATAGATTTTATCGTTTTTGCCACACTCAGCCCCGATTACTATTTTCCGGGCTCAGGTGTATTGGTACAAGAAATGTTAGGTTGCGATACCATTGGCGCCTTAGACATTCGCAACCAATGTTCGGGCTTTGTATATGCTTTGGCAACAGCCGATCAGTTTATCAAAACAGGTATGTACAAAAACATTTTGGTTATAGGCTCCGAACTACAATCTACCGGACTAGACCTATCGACCCGCGGACGAGGTGTAGCCGTGCTCTTTGGCGACGGAGCCGGCGCCTTGGTTTTGTCTCGCAGCAACGACGACAGCGATATATTATCCAATCATTTACACTCCGAAGGTAAACTGGCAAAAGAACTATCCGTATTGGCACCGGGCGCATTAAATCCCCCTAACAAACTAGTCGAAGACTGGGATCCCGAAGATTTGTCTTATTATCCTTATATGAACGGCAACTTTGTTTTTAAACACGCAGTTACCCGTTTTCCCGAAGCCATTATGGAAGGTTTAAACGCCGTTAATTTAACCCCGCAAGATATTGACCTATTGGTACCGCATCAAGCCAATTTACGCATATCGCAATTTGTGCAACGCAAACTCAATATGCGCGACGAACAAATCATGAACAATATTCAAAAATACGGTAACACAACAGCAGCTTCCATACCTATTGCCATGACCGAAGCATGGGAAGCAGGACGCATAAAACGAGGCGATTTGGTTGTAACCGCCGCTTTTGGCAGTGGATTTACCTGGGGCTCAAATATTATCAGATTCTAAATTCATTTAACATACATTTCAAAAAAAAACGAAACTGACAAAAAAGTCCCAATAAACCGAAATCAATTTTCCAAAATTTTGGAAGATAATCAATGCCTACTAAGATATCCTGGGTGCGAAAAATACAGCGTATCGAAACCTATCCGACACGGCAAAAAATCTAATACCAAACAATTCAAACTTTTGAAACAGCTTCGATTTTTTTTAAGAAATATTTATAAAAAGCTTCGGTTTATTTTTCATAAATTTGTTATTCATCACAAAAAACGTTTTCTCATGAAAAAAATCTTCTATTACATATTTGTAAGTAGCCTTATATTGGCTTCGTGTCAAAATAACCAAAAAGAAAGAGAAGCCACAAAAGTGCAACACACCGAAACAAAGCAAAATATGCAAAAAGAAAAAACAAACGATATACAACAAAAAATCAATCAATATATCGAAGTCAAGTTAGTTACAGACACCTCAAAACTCAACGAAAAAGAAAAGAAAATGTTAGTGCATCTCATTAAAGCCGTTCAATACATGGATCCGGCTTTTTGGGAACAAACTTACGGAGACAAACAAGAACTGATGAATCGCATCAAAGACCCGCTTATCCG
The DNA here is from genome assembly GCA_027065715.1 of Flavobacteriales bacterium. Taxonomy (GTDB): domain Bacteria; phylum Bacteroidota; class Bacteroidia; order Flavobacteriales; family Flavobacteriaceae; genus WGBX01. The sequence goes on along the minus strand of JAMONO010000045.1, from coordinate 10,436 downwards.
CAAGTATGCCGAAATCAACTACGGACCTTGGGATAGAATGAACGATAACAAAACCTTTGTTGAAGGTTTTGGCAACAAACCTGCCGGTGCCAACTTTTATCCGGCAGATATGACCAAAACCGAATTTGAAAAAGCAGACTTACCGGACAAAACTTCTCAATACACCCTATTACGTCGCAACAAAGAAGGAAAACTTTATACCATTGCCTACCATACAGCTTTTGAAAAATATGTAAAACCGGCTGCCGAAGAATTACAAAAAGCAGCCGGATATGCACAAGACCCCATGTTTAAAAAATATTTGCAATTACGTGCAAAAGCGCTCTTAACCGACCAATATCAACCCAGCGATATGCACTGGATGGATATGAAAAACAATCATATCGATATAGTTATAGGACCTATTGAAAACTACGAAGACCAACTTTATAACTACAAAACCGGTTACGAAGGAGTCGTATTGGTTAAAGATATGGAATGGAGCAAAAAACTGGCCAAATTTATCAAATACCTACCCGAATTGCAAAAAAACCTGCCGGTAGAAGCCGCATACAAACAAGAAAAACCCGGCACACGTTCCGACCTCAACGCTTACGATGCCGTTTACTACTCAGGTGAAGCCAACACGGGCGGAAAAACCATAGCCATAAACTTACCCAACGACGAAGAAGTACAACTTAAAAAAGGAACCCGTCGTTTGCAACTCAAAAACGTTATGAAAGCCAAATTTGACAAAATATTGGTACCTATTGCCAACATGCTTATTACACCCGAACAACGCAAACATATCAAATTTGACGCCTTTTTTGCCAATACCATGTTTCACGAAGTCGCTCACGGATTAGGCATCAAAAACACCATAAACGGCAAAGGCAAAGCCCGTACGGCACTCAAAGAACATTACTCTGCCATTGAAGAAGGCAAAGCCGATATTTTAGGACTGTATATGGTCGATCAATTACACCGAAAAGGCGAATTAAAAGGCGATATGAAAGACTATATGACCACCTTTATGGCAAGTATATTTCGCAGTATTCGTTTTGGTGCCGCCGATGCACACGGCGTTGCCAATATGATACGTTTTAACTATTTTAATGAAAAAGGTGCTTTCACCCGAAATCCCGACGGAACCTACAAAGTCAATTACGACAAAATGTATGACGCCATGAAAACACTCTCTGCACTAATTTTAAAACTACAAGGCGACGGAGATTACCAAGCGGTTAGCCGTTTGATAAAAGAAAAAGGAATTGTTCCGAAACAATTGCAACAAGACCTACAAAAACTAAATGAAGCCCGAATTCCGGTAGATATTATTTTTAAACAAGGAACAAACGTGTTAGGTATTGAATAAATATCTCAAAACATCAATGAAAAGTATTTATAGCAAAGAACTCAAACAATTTTTTTCATCTCCCATAGCTTATATTTCCATGGGATTATTTCTATTGTTGAGTTCTTTGTTTTTATGGATTATAGAAGGCAACTACTACCTGCCGACTTATCGTTTTGCCGACCTGACCCCGTTTTTTAGCTTGGCGCCTTGGATTTTGATTTTTGTCATTGCCGCCATCAGTATGAAAAGTTTTGCCGATGAATTCAAATCAGGTACCATTGAAAACCTTTTGACCAAACCACTCGACTTTAAGGCTATCATCATAGGCAAATTTTTAGCCGTTTGGACCATAGCCAAGTGGATGCTTATACCCACTTTTATCTATGTATATTCCTTACAAAGTTTAAGTTTGGACGGACAAATAGATTTTTTGAACTTGTTAAGCGCCTACTTCGGTTTGATTATGCTCATGGGAACTTTTTCGGCAATCGGAATTTTCAGCTCATCGCTTACCGACAGTCAAATAGTTGCTTTTTTAACCGGTATGTTTCTCATGTTTTTGTTTTATTACGGACTGGAAGGTATCGGAAGTTTCAACCTCTTGGGCAATCTCGATTTGTTTTTTCAAAAATTAAGCTTAGACTTTCATTATCAAAACTTTATAAAAGGACTTATAAAACTGTCCGATGTCGTTTATATGCTCGGCATCATTGTTTTGTTTATAAGTTTAACTTTTTACTCATTGCAAAAACGTATCAAGTAATGGAAAATTTTACCGTTTATAACCCAACCCGATTATATTTTGGCAACAAAGCTTTGGAAAAACTACCCGACGAACTCGCACAAACCGGCAAAAAAGTTTTGTTGATAACCGGTAAAGAAAGTGCCAAAAAACACGGATACTACAACCAAGTAGTACAAATATTACAAACATCAAACAAAAAAATCATAGAATACAGCGGTATCAAACCCAATCCGGTTGTTGATGATGCCGAAAAAGCCGTTCAATTAGCCTTGCAAGAAAAAATCGATGGGGTGCTGGCGCTGGGTGGCGGCAGTGTAATCGATACCGCCAAAATGGTAGCTTTGGCTTACGCCAACAAACAAGATGTCTGGCAACTGATGAAACGCAAAGTAGAACCCGTTCGAAATATCCCTTTATGGGTAGTGCTTACCTTGGCGGCAACCGGCTCGGAAATGAACGGTGCAGCCGTATTGCAAAATCACCAAACCAATGAAAAAATAGGATATTTTTCACCGCTTATGTATCCTCGTGCTTCATTTCTTAATCCCGAATTTACTCTTAGCGTTCCCAAGAATCAAACCATTAACGGTATTGTCGATTTGGTGGCACACAGCTTGGAAGCATACTTTGCCAATGGCAATACACCGCTTTCCGACCGTTTTGTAGCCTCCAACATCTTGGAAGCTATGGACTATGCACCGAATTTGCTCAACAATTTGACCGACTACAACCTGCGTGCCCGTATGATGTGGAACGCCACCGTTGCCGAAAACGGAACCACCATGCACGGACGCAGCGTTTCGGGCGACTGGGGCACACATGCTTTGGCACACCATATTTCGCTGCTGTGGGACACGCCGCACGGTCAAACCTTGTCGGTCGTTTTTCCGGCTTGGATGAAAGCTATGTATTACAAAATCGATACCCGATTGGAATATTTGGGAACTCTATTAACCGGCAAAAAAACAACAGCCGACCAAACCATCAATATAATGGAAAACTTTTTTAAATCTATTGAAGCACCAACCCGATTTGCCGAACTGGGATTAAATGAAAACGACAAATCAAAACTGCTTGACTTGTGGAAAAACAATCGTCCCAACGGTATGTACATCGATATGGACGAAACCGATTACGAAACCATTATCAGATATTTATAAAAAAAACGAAAATTGAAAACCCACAAAAAAATATTATTCGTTATCGCAAGTATCTTAATCGTAAACATTGTATCTAATTTGTTCGACTACAAAATAGATATGACGGAAGACAAACGTTTCACCCTGTCCGATGCTTCGATTCAAGTCGTTAAAAAAGTTGAAAAGCCCATGCAAATTATCGTCTTTTTAAAAGGCGATTTTCCTTCGTATTTTAAACGATTAGCCAACGAAACCGAAAGCTTGTTAAAAGACTTTAGACAACAAAACAAACAAATTGATTTTGTATTTATCAATCCCTTAAATAAAGGAAACGAATATATTAATAAATTAATAGACAAAGGCTTACAACCGGCACAAATCAACCTTCAAAAAAACGGAAAAATGGAACAAGTCATGATTTTTCCGTGGGCAATCATCAAACAAAATAACAAAGAAATACCCGTTTCGCTACTGACCGATTCATACAGTCAAAACATGGAAGAACAAATTGAAAAAAGTATCGAAAACCTTGAATATGCTCTTGCCAACGGTATCAAATTGATGAATGCCCGAAAAAATCAAAAAATTGCCGTTATCAAAGGCAATGGCGAACTTGACGATATGCACATAGCCGATTTTTTGATAAATGCCGGCAAAAAATACCGATTGGCACCTTACACCTTAGACAGCGTTGCCACCAATCCTATCAAAACATTAAAAGATTTGCAAGCTTACGATTTGGCTATCGTAGCCAAACCCACCGAAAAATTTACCGAAAAAGAAAAATTTGTATTAGACCAGTTTTTGATGAACGGCGGTCGTTTGTTGCTGTTAATAGATGCCGTCAAAGCCCACAAAGATACTTTAATGTATAGAGGCAAAACCTATGCGCTTAATGCCGAACTAAATCTTACCGATATGCTTTTTGCTTATGGAGTTCGTATCAGTCCGAAATTGGTCAAAGATATTATTGCAGCACCTGTGGTTTTAAAGGTGGGACAAGTCGGCAAGCGCCCACAGTTAGAACAATTTCCATGGTTTTACAGCCCGCTGGCACAACCTGTAAAAAATCACCCCATAGGCAAAAATCTGGAAATGGTGATGCTTGATTTTGTCAGTCCGATAGATACGCTAAAAAACCCGACGCACAAAACCATACTCTTAAACAGTTCGCCCAAAACCCGATTGGTAGGTGTTCCGACAGAAATAAATTTTGACGAAATAGGCAAAAAACCCGATTTAAACTTATACACCGCCGGTAAACAAATTTTCGGAGTCTTACTCGAAGGAAAAATCAAATCGGCATATAACCACCGCATCAAACCCATACCTGTTAATAAAGCCTTGGACGAAGGACAAAGTGCCCTTATTGTCATATCCGACGGTGATATTGTCAAAAACCAAACCGACAAAGGGCAACCTCTGGAACTGGGCTATGACAAATGGAGCAAAATGAAGTATGACAACAAACAATTTTTGTTAAATGCCATTGATTATTTAATGGACAAAACCGGTGTTATCAGCCTGAAAAACAAAGAAGTAAAACTGCGTTTTCTCGACCAAAACAAGCTTATGTCTGAACTTCGTTTTTGGCAACTTATCAATACATTATTCCCTTTGATTTTGATTGCCCTGAGCGGTATGGCTTATAGTATGTATCGAAAAAGAAAATATACATAATTGCATATTTATGTAAAAATTGCAGTCAAAAATGAAAAATTGACACCCGAAAATGACAATTTGTAACCAAAAACATTGAAAAAAAACTATGGTATTTGATTTGATAAAGGTAAAGTGAGTTTAACCCATAAAAAATTAAAATACCATGAAACCAGTAGTAAGAAAACCCATAAACGATCCGATTTTGTCATTCTTTGATGAATTTTTTACCAATCAATTATCAAAATTCGACAACAAAACCACCGATGTTGTTCCTTCTGTAAACATTAAGGAAAATAACGAAGAGGTTGTAATCGATGTAGCTGCTCCCGGATTGAGCAAAAAAGATTTTGAAATAAGTGTTGAAGATAATACTTTGACCATTTCGGCTCACAAAGAAGTCGAAAAACTCGAAGAAGGAACCAATTTTGTCAAAAAAGAGTTCGGATACGAAAATTTTCAACGTTCATTTACCATTCCCGAAAAAATATTTGATGTAGAAAAAATTAAAGCTACTTATCAAAACGGTGTATTGAGTATCAAAATACCGAAACGGGAAGAAGAACAAAAGAAAGTGAAAAAAATCCAAGTATCATAATCGTGATAAACGGATTATAAAAAGGCGGTTCGCAATGCGAACCGCCTTTTTTATTGTTTTCCGATAGGCATGTTTTTTTATACCCAATCGATTAATAATTTGGTATGACGCATCAAGTTATATGGCTCTATTTCATATCTTTTTAACATACTTGGTTAAAATAACTATTTGTTGTCCTTCTACTCTACCTTCAATCTGTTCGGGATTGTCATGCACCAATGATATCCGTCTGACTGCGGTGCCTCTTTTGGCGGTAAATCCGCCACCGGAAACTTTCAAGTCTTTGATTAACACCACATTATCGCCATTTTGCAATACGGCTCCGTTACTATCCTTATGAATAATTTTTTCTTCTTCATTACCTTCACCGGTAGCCTCCGCCCAGGCTTGGGTTTCTTCGTCGAGATACATCATGTCGATTAAATCTTGTGCCCAATCCGCCTTGTATTTTAAACGATGCAGCAAACGCCAAGCCATTACTTGCACCGCAGGCACTTCACTCCACATACTTTCGTTTAAACACCGCCAATGATTGACCTCCATGGTTTCGGGATTTGCTATTTGATCATTGCATGCGGCACAAATCACCATTTGGTTGTCGGGGTGATTAGCCGGTTCTACTACATAAACTTGTAAATCTTTGTTACTGCCACACAATTCGCATCGGTGTTGGCTCCTTTCTAATAATTTTTTGTCGGGTTTCATATATTTATTGATTATCTGATGAACGATGTCCCGATGTTTCGAGATGAATCGTTGAATTGATGAATTTGTCATTTCAAAGTCAGGAACGGGCGAAAAATCTACTGCTATAATTGATAAGATTACACCGCTTCCCCACGTGCGGATTCGTAGGACTGACACTTTCATTTTCCGGTAACAAACATACGAATTTTATCCAAAATAACTTGTGCCAATTTTTTTTTACTCTCCTGCGTCCAACCGGCTACATGCGGCGTTACTATCACGTTGGGCAATAACATCAGTTCTTGAAAATCGATTGGAAGATTGTTGTTTTCAAACATATTTTCAAAAGATGATTTTTCGTATTCCAATACATCTAAACCGGCACCTATAATTTTCCCGCTTTTAAGAGCTTGCACCAATGCGGCGGTATCCACCACACTGCCACGTGCGGTGTTGATAAGCCAAAAATTCTTATGAAAACGCCCGATAAAATCCGTATTTATCATTTTACGGGTCAGTTCGGTTTGCGGTACATGCAAACTGAGTATGTCGGCTTTTTCAAACAATTCGTTCAAACTAACTTGCCGTGCAAATTCATCACCAACATTTTCTTTAATGTCATACGCCAATACTTCCACCTCAAAACCGCGTAGTTTTTTGGCAAAAGCTTTACCCATATTGCCATAACCGATGATACCGACGGTTTTGCCGTCCAATTCTACGCCTCTGTTTTCTTCACGCCTCCAAATTCCGCTATGTACCTCTTTGTCGGCACTACATATTTTGTTGAACAAATTCAATATCAATCCCAAAGTGTGTTCGCCTACGGCATTGCGATTGCCTTCGGGGGCATTGAAAAGTCGAATACCTTGCTCACGAGCAAAATCCACATCGATATTTTCCAAACCGGCACCTACTCTGCCTATAAATTTCAAATTAAGTGCTTTTTTCAAAAAATTTTTATCCAGCGGAAACCGACTACGAATAATGATACCGTCATACTCGTGAATGATTTTTTTCACTTCTGTTTTTGACAATTTATAAGCCTCGTCCACTTCAAAACCCAAATCGACAAGTCCATGCAGAAGTAACGGGTGATTGGTATCTAATAGAATTACTTTCAAATTGTAAAGTTTTTATACAAAGATACACAATAACAATAGTTCCGACAAAAATGTTTTTGTCCATGAATGAAGAAAGAATGATGAATTATAATCAATTGTTTTTACCCTTCAAATATCGAGCTACTACAACAATTCCTGTGTTAGCGAAGTTGCTGCGTGTGTTGTTTTTACCCTTCAAATATCGAGCTACTACAACTGGAAATTTCACCTATGCTTATTCAACTAAGTTGTTTTTACCCTTCAAATATCGAGCTACTACAACGATACAGCACCAAAAGACGCACAAGGATTAGTTGTTTTTACCCTTCAAATATCGAGCTACTACAACTATGGAAGATTGTGCTTGCACATCGTCAGAGTTGTTTTTACCCTTCAAATATCGAGCTACTACAACTATGGAAGATTGTGCTTGCACATCGTCAGAGTTGTTTTTACCCTTCAAATATCGAGCTACTACAACTTTGATTTTGGCGGTAACATTACCAGTTTAGTTGTTTTTACCCTTCAAATATCGAGCTACTACAACTGAAATCTGCAAGCCGTAACCGGTCATTAGTTGTTTTTACCCTTCAAATATCGAGCTACTACAACGCAACATAGATATTTAATTGGTTATCAAATAATTAGAACAAAAAAATCGCGCAAAAATACAATAATATCTCCGTATTCTATAAAAAATTATTCATTTTTTCAATTTTACTGACCTATCAATTATAAGGCTACTTAAACAATGCACTTAACAGAATACGCACTGGTACATATGGTTTTACTGACCTATCAATTATAAGGCTACTTAAACTTATAAGAGATCAACTGCAGGGGTATTATTCTCAGTTTTACTGACCTATCAATTATAAGGCTACTTAAACCGGAGGTAATTCTTCTGACTCTGGCGAAGAAAACAGTTTTACTGACCTATCAATTATAAGGCTACTTAAACTAGTTCTGTTAAGGTGTACAACTTACTTGGACAGTTTTACTGACCTATCAATTATAAGGCTACTTAAACAAATGAAACAATTTATTTTTAACGCAGAATTAACGTTTTACTGACCTATCAATTATAAGGCTACTTAAACAGTGGAACGAAAGCCGGGGAAACAATACTCGAAGTTTTACTGACCTATCAATTATAAGGCTACTTAAACTAGAATAGATGAAGTACTTGATGCAGTTAAAGTTTTACTGACCTATCAATTATAAGGCTACTTAAACCCTATCTATTTATAATTTATTAAAAATCAGTTTGTTATATGAAAAATATTGTAAGTCTCAAGCCTTTATTGTGCATTTGATATTTTTTCGGTGATGTCAATGAACAATTTAAATTGCACCAACATTTAAGTATTGGTATAAAATTCACCATCAAGTATACCTTCGTTTATCAAATTTAGGAAATCTAAAATCCATTTTTTCCTTACCGGATCTTGTAATTGATAATGCAAAGCATAATTACGATAGTTAATCATATAATCTTTTATGGCTTCGCGGGTTGTTTCATTGGCTTTTTTCAAAATCTCTTCAAATAATTTACTGTCATACGGCTTATCTTTTTTATCGGTTATAGTCAGATAAAAATCGGTTATAGGACTTACATCTTTATATTTATTTTCCAACAACTGCATAAAATAATTTATATCGCTGTCAACAATGCGTTTTTCAGCCCGCAAAACTTGGAATATATCCGTAACGGATTGTATCAACTCTTTGTGAACCATTTTCATCAAATCTTCATAATTATTCAAATTGAAAAATCTGCCTCTAAATTCTTTATGCCTGTATTTTTCAGGCAACTTGTCTGTATCAAGCAAAGTCTTCAAATGATGCCATAACACGTATTCTTTTATCAATTCGGTTTCTACCGATAAAAGTTTATTATCATACTTGCGAGCCGGAACTTTTATGGTAAAACTTATGGTTTTATCGTTTTCAGGTAATAAATTATAACTGTCTCTAAACTTATGAATATTCTTTTGATGCCAAAATTTTTCGTCGATAGTAATTTTATAGGTTAAATCATGGTTATACACCTTATTAAAAGAGCAATAATCCATAAAATATTTACTTTTTTCATTCCCTTTTAGCTGTGAAGCCAAATAGTCTTTACCATTAGCTTTTTTCCAATAGGTTTTGGCAATGTTCCACATAACCAATTCTTCTGTTTTCAGTTTGAGCAAGTGCCGGTAAACGGTGGGTTTTTGCTTCTTGTTGTTTAAAATCACCTTAAAAATGTAATCTATATTCGTATTAGGTGGATCAATATTTGATAAGTAATCTCTTATGAAAGCATAATCGGTATAATTAAATGTGTAACTCTTGTCTTTCAAATTGGAAGCCGTTTTTTTTCTTTCTTGTAATTCCGCTTCTTTTTTGGTTTTATATTGTTGCCATTCTTCTTTAAATATTTTTTTCAACGAAATAATGTCAGCCGGCAAAGCAAAACTTCGGACATAAAAATTATCCAAAAGTTTATCTACATGTTCCGGTGTAGAAATATCATTAATTTTAAAAACTTTCATCCAATGAGAGAAATCATGTTGATCAAAGGAATGAATATTTTCCTTTAAATCACGTATTTGTCTATCCGCCACCCATTGAAAGATATCTTCCAAGCTCTTGCTGTATTTTATGCCTTGGGCTATATAATCAAACAAATGCTTGTAATCTTCTTTTAATTGTTCCACGGCTGTTTTCGATACAAATTCTTTTGCTTTTTGTTCCACTTCATCAATAGTATTGTTTTCATACCTGCCAAAGTATCTGAAATATTGACGAGCAATGCCATACGTATTCATATTAAAAAATTTATGGCGGATATAATCTTCGGGCATATTATATTCTTCCAAATCAATCCGGTTGATATACACATCATAGAGCAATTTGTAGTGCAAATAATGTAATATTACATCTATTTTTCTTTTGGAAGCATATTTCCAAGGTTTGGCTTTTTGTTGATTTTCTTCAAGAAAATTTATTAAATCCTTTATTCGAGTGTTGATATAATCTATGGTTTTGTGCTTCAAATAATTATCTGCCAATTGTTTTGTTTTTGACGCTTGTCTTATCGAAACAGGTAATAATTTATTTAAGCTGATATCCTTATATTGTTTTTGGTATAACTCTACCAATTTTGCACTATTTACATTTT
>JAMONO010000044.1 GCA_027065715.1 Flavobacteriales bacterium | reverse complement strand
ACTCTATTGACTGTTATACCGGGATAATTGCCAATTTTTTTATGCAAGCCCGTCAGTTTATTAAACAACGTAGTTTTGCCGGTATTGGGATTTCCCACCAGTGCAATTTTATATTTTTTATTTTGCATGAGACTCATGTATCAATTCAACTTCTATCTTCAAAACAATTTCTTTACCCAAAGCAATACGCGTATCACCTATTTTATAATACAACGGAGTGCCCAAAGGAGCACGATAAATAAAACTTATTTCAACTCCCTCAACACAACCCATTTCCATTAATTTTAAAGGAAGTATCTCCTCTTGACATGCGGTAATAACAGCTCTTTCGTTGGGTTTTAATTGGCTCAAATTCATTTAAAAAATTTATTTGGAATGTTTCTAAATAGCAAAAGTAATTGTTTTTCTTAAAAAAGCAATAAAAATTACAAAATAATTTTTTTCTATGAATGGTATAAGAAAAAACAATTAAAAATGACATTTATCAATTTTTATAAGTCATAATTTTGATGTGAAAATTTAGTTTTTCTCATAATAATTAGATTTTTAAGATTAATTTGGTTTAAAGAAGCTGTCTCTGTGAGGCGGCTTCTTTTTTTTTTGAAAACCCGAAAATTGAATTATAAAAAAATCAATTTATGCTAAAAACAGCACGGTCAAAATACACAATTGATAAAAAATATGTCGTATTGAAATTTATTGACATAAAAAAGGCGATTTTAATCAAAAAAAGTTATTTTTGTTATTCAGATAAATTAATTAAAAATAATACTATATGGCATTTGATATTGATATGATAAAAAAGGTCTATGAGACCATCCCGCAAAGGGTTGAAAAAGCAAAAAAAGTATTGGGTCGTCCTATGACCTATACCGAAAAGATTTTATATTCACATCTTTGGGAAGGTACACCAACCAAAGTCTTTACAAGAGCCAAAGACTATGTAGATTTTAAGGTGGACAGAGTAGCCATGCAAGATGCAACGGCTCAAATGGCCTTATTGCAATTTATGCAAGCCGGCAAAAACAAAGTGGCGGTACCTTCAACCGTGCATCTGGATCACCTGATACAAGCTTACATGGGAGTGGACAAAGATTTGCAAGAAGCCATTAACAAAAACAACGAAGTTTACAATTTTTTAGAATCGGTTTCGCGCAAATACGGTATCGGTTTTTGGAAACCCGGTGCCGGAATCATTCATCAAGTTGTTTTGGAAAATTATGCTTTTCCGGGCGGATTAATGATTGGCACCGATTCACACACGGTTAATGCCGGCGGATTAGGTATGGTAGCCGTTGGTGTTGGCGGTGCCGATGCCGTTGATGTCATGGCCGGCATGCCTTGGGAATTAAAATTTCCCAAATTAATAGGTGTAAAACTCACCGGAAAACTAAGCGGTTGGGCTGCTCCCAAAGATATTATTTTAAAAGTTGCCGGACTTTTGACCGTTAAAGGCGGAACAGGTGCCATTATCGAATATTTTGGCGAAGGAGCCGAAAGCTTATCGGCTACCGGCAAAGGAACCATTTGTAATATGGGCGCCGAAGTAGGTGCTACCAATTCAAACTTTGCATACGACCAAGCTATGGAACGCTACTTGCGAGCCACAGGACGCGACGACGTTGCCGATGCCGCCAATCAAATCAAAGAATATTTGCGTGCCGATGCCGAAGTCTATGAGAATCCCGATAAATATTACGACCAAGTTATCGAAATCAATCTCAGCGAATTGGAACCTTACTTAAACGGTCCCTTTACTCCCGACCGCGATACTCCCGTAAAAGAAATGGGAAAAGTAGCCCGCAAAAACGATTGGCCGCTCAAAGTAGAATGGGGTTTAATCGGTTCGTGCACCAATTCGTCATACGAAGACTTATCTCGTGCCGCTTCCGTAGCACGACAAGCTTTGGAAAAAGGCATCAAACCCAAAGCCCAAATAGGTATCAATCCCGGCTCGGAACAAGTGCGTTATACCGCCGAAAGAGACGGTATATTGGAAGTATTTGAAAAACTGGGAGCTAAAATTTTTACCAATGCGTGCGGTCCATGTATCGGTCAATGGCGTAGAGACGATATTGAAGGAAATCCTAAAAATACCATTGTTCATTCGTTTAACCGAAACTTTGCCAAACGTGCCGACGGTAATCCAAACACACACGCCTTTGTTGCTTCACCCGAAATGGTAATGGCAACGGCAATATCAGGTCGTTTGGATTTTAACCCCGAAACCGATACCATTGACGGCATCAAACTGGAAGACCCTACGGGTTGGGAACTGCCACCACAAGGATTTGAAGTAGATGACCCCGGATTTATACCTCCGGCACAAGACGGATCAGATGTCGAAATAATCGTCGATCCCAATTCGGAAAGGCTACAACTGCTTACCCCCTTCCCCGCTTGGAACGGCGACAATATCTACAATGCACCATTATTGATAAAAGTAGTAGGAAAGTGCACAACCGACCATATCTCCATGGCAGGTCCTTGGTTAAAATATCGCGGACATCTCGATAATATTTCCAACAATCTGCTGATTGGCGGTGTCAATGCCTTTAACGGAAAAGTAGGTGAAACCAAAAATCCTATAACAGGCAATTATGAACCGGTGCCCAAAGTAGCTCGCGACATCAAACAAGCCAAGCTCCAAAGTGTTATCGTCGGTGATCACAACTACGGCGAAGGTTCGTCAAGAGAACACGCTGCCATGGAACCGCGTCATCTGGGTGTTATTGCGGTTATTGTCAAATCTTTTGCCCGAATACACGAAACAAACCTAAAAAAACAAGGTATGTTGGCACTAACCTTTGACAATGAAAATGATTATGACAAAATACAAGAAGATGACCGTTTTAACTTTGTTGATTTAAATGAATTTGCCCCCGGAAAACCCTTAACTATTGAAATTGAACACGCCGACAAATCCATCGATGTCATCAAAGTTAATCATACTTATAACGAACAACAAATTGAATGGTTTAAAGCCGGTAGCGCTTTGAATTACATCAAAAAAAACAACGCATAAAGTTGAATAATATCATACCGTAAAGACCGTCCTACACAA
>JAMONO010000043.1 GCA_027065715.1 Flavobacteriales bacterium | reverse complement strand
AACTTTCCAACAAAATGATTATATTAAATTTGATTCGGTATCTCATTCCGAAATTTTGAATTATATACAAAAAAACAATATTGCTTTCGGTTTTCATAGTCGCCCGCGTAATGCTTATGACGACATCACTTTTCCTATCAAAATATTGGATTTTATCAATTTTCGCCTGCCTTTTGTTTCTGCTCCTCACTTGCCGTTATTGAGTTTGGTTGGAAGCGATTATCCGCTATTTGTCGATATAACCCAACCTCGTGCAATACATGAAAGTTTGAAGAGTTTATTACTAAAAGAAAGCTATAAAAAACTTGTAACAAAACTGGATGAAGTAGCTCAAAATAATACTTATGAAGTTAGATATAAACAAATTATACAAGCCTGAAGAGTGGTATAAAACAGCACTGCTATTGTTTGGTTTTACATTGCCTTTGTGGCGTGAAATCAATGTAATAGTCATGTGGCTTTTGGGCTTGTCTTGGTTGTTGTTGCCTTGGAACGAAAAAATTAAAAACCTGAAACGACACCGTTACAGTTTGATAGCTATTGCTTTGGTATATTTGTCATACGTTTATTTGGCACTGATAAATTGTCCTCAATATTGCAATTTTGACCAAGTAGGACAAAGCATAGGTTTGCTGTTGCTGCCGGTGTTTATATTGGGCGTAAACAAACAACGCATACCTTATTCCGGTATTTTCAAAGCTTTGGGAGCGGGATTATTTGCCGGCATGTTACTGTCTTGGGCAGACGTTTTAATTACAATCTATAAGCGACCTTTTCCGTTTTTTCACGAATTACAATATTTTTTTCAGTGGATTTACACCGGTGAAAATCTTTTGCGTAAACTACATTTTCATCCGAGTTATTATGCTGTTTTGCTGGTTTTGTTTCTCAGCGTATTGCTTTTCGGACAAACTTTGCAACCGCTAAAACATAAGCATAAGATCGGTATATCATTGCTTGTGGCACTGATGCTTTTGTTTTTGTTTGAAACCAACAGTCGTATCGGAATTATCGGATTTTTGTTATTGGTTGTTATCAATAGTATGAAAAATTTTAAGGTAAAAAATTTGTTATGGATGTTTATGGTTATGGGGTTGGTTGTTTGGGCAAGTTTACAGTTTGACTTTTTGCACAAAAAAATGCTTCAACTGTTACAAGGTGAAGAACGTATTTTTCGTTGGAAAGCCATAGGCGAATTGTTTGTGAAACAAAAAAATTGGTTTTGGGGTTTGGGAGAAAATCGGGCAACCGATTTGTATTTGGAAGCTTACCGAAAAGGAGGTTATCATACAGCCTTGAAACATGCTTACAATGCTCATAATCAATATCTTGAACTGTTATTTAAAGCCGGTATCTTAGGGATTTCAACGTTTGTATATGCTTTGTTTCATTTGGCACGTAAAACCCGTTTAAAACAAGACACATTATATTTTTGGGTACTTATGGTTTTATTTGCCGGCGGCGAATCTTTTTTGCAACGAAACAAAGGTATTTTTATTTTTGCCTTTTTTTACAGTATTTTTGTTGTTTTCTATTCCCGAAATAATTCAAAATAATTCATAAAATAATAGAACCAATGGCTTTATACGGCTTTTTTTTACAAGGTAAAATAAATTTTGAAGATAATTTTTCAATAAAAGATAAATTAGTTATAAAAAAAAAATATAAAGAAAATCTATATGGCGGTAGTCTGTTGAATAATATGCCCAACGACAAATTTTTTTATAAAAAAAATGGAGTAAACATTTTTTTTGATGGTATAAATTTGTCCGACGATTTAAATGTGCCACACGATTTTTGGGAAGCATATCAAAAAAAAGGAATAAACTTTGTAGCGGAACTTACGGGAGTTTTTTCGGGTTTTATTTTTGATGAAAATTTACAAAAAATTTATGTTTTCAATGATCATTTGACAACAAAAAATATTTATTATTATCACACCGAAAAAGGTTTGGCTTTTGCTTCGTCATTACAAATTTTAACGCTTCTTTTTAATCAAAATAATATTAATTACACTCTAAATCATGATGCGGTTTATATGATGGCAATGTATGGTTTTGTCATGGACAATCAAACTTATATCAATGAAGTAAAACAACTGCCGTATGCCTCCGTTTTGACATACGATTTAATAGATAACCGGATTAGCGTAAAATCGTATTTTGCCTATCATTCATATACCGAAAAAATTTCATACAATGAAGCTGTTGAACAAATTGAAAAAAAATTAACAACTTCCATAAAAAACAATTGGCAAAAAAATAGCGAATACGGAAATAAATATTTTACTTTGCTAAGTGGCGGCATGGATGCACGTGTCAATGCAATGATAGCCAAAAAAATGGGTTTTAAAAACATATACAGCTTAACTTTCGGACAAGCATCTTCCAAAGATTTGCGTTATGCCGAATCGATTGCCCGTCATGAAAATTTTAAACACCAAAGTATTTATTTGGACGGAGGAGATTATTTGATAAATGATATTTATCAAAATTATATAAAACCCACCGATGGAATGATTTATTACAATACCATAGCACATCTCAGGTATTCGTTACAACAAGCCTTTTTAAACGAATATCCAATGATACACTCCGGACAAATAGGCGACCTTATTTTCGGGGCATTTACTTCAACCGATTTTGACTTTTATAAAAACAAAGATAAACTCGGATACACAGGTTTTGTAAAAAACCCTCATTTGTTGCAAAAAATAAAAAGTTTACCCGCCATATTAAAAAAATATCAATATAAAGGTTACGAAATGTTTATTTATGAAGAAAGAGCCATGCATGCGACTTTGTTTGGCGACAAGGCAATATCGGATTTTGCCGAAACCATTTCGCCTTTTTATGACAGAGACCTCATACAGTTTTGTATTTCGTTACCCAAAGAATACAAAAAAAACCAAATGATTTATTTTGATTGGCTACGCAAATACCACCCCCAAGTATTGCAATATCCCTGGGATAAAATCGAAATGAAGCCTAATCGAAAATGGAAAATCAAATACGGCAAAATCTTTAAACGCTATTATAACGGAGCCAAAAAATATTTTCATTGGCAATATGACAGCATGAATCCTTATGGAATTTGGTTGAAACAAAACAAAAAAATATTAGCCGAACTGGATAAAATTATTACAAGAGAAATATCCAATGACTTATTACCCCCCGAAATAAAATCCGATTTGCAACAAATTTACAATGACAATATTTTTGAATACCGAAACAAGTTTGCCGTTGTAACAGCATTGCTCGCCGTAAAATTACATTTTGAAAAATAAACTTATTTTTGCATGATATTTAAGTTTAATTTTATATTTAACAATGAAAAATAACCGGCAAATTTTGTATCTTATTTCCAACATGTATCCGTCCAAAACGAATATAAGATACGGTGTGTTTGTCAAAAATTTTAAAAATTCCGTCAATAAAAAATACAGAGTAAAAAAAATTGTTTTACCCAAAAAATACCGGTTGCTTGACAAAATAATCGGATATATATATTTGTATTTCAAAATATTTCGTTTGCTTTTTACGGCTTCGTCTCGTAACCCTATTTATGTGCACGCACCTTTGTTTATGGCACCGGTATTGTCTTTGTTTTGTTGGAGCAACAAAAAATTGTTTCTCAACTTTCACGGCAACGATATGCTCTTTGACAGTTTTAAAAAGAAAATTTTAGCTCGGTTTCAAATATGTCTGGTTAAAAAATATCCGGTAATAGTCCCCTCGTCATATTTTGCTCGAAAAATAAGCGATTATTATCAAAAAAATATCGATGAGATACTGGTTTACCCATCGGGAGGTATCGATACAAGTGTTTTTTATCCTGATAACACGTTGCGTGAGAATAATTTTACAATTTCTTTTGTATCTTCGTTTGTTTCCGAAAAAGGTTGGAGTGTTTTTTTAGATGCCATTGCTCGTTTGGTCAGACAAAAAACCATCTCCGATTTAAAAGTCATAATGGTAGGCGACGGACCTGACAAATCTTTGATACAAAAACAAATAAAAGATTTATCTTTACCCGTGCAATTGTTTTCGGGTTTAACCCACAGTCAAATTGCCCGTATTTACCGCCAATCGGATATTTTTGTTTTTCCTACGCAATACAAAGGCGAAAGTTTGGGACTGGTAGGTTTGGAAGCTATGGCATGTGGTACCCCTGTTATCGGAAGCAAACATCCGGCACTGCTGACATATTTAAAAGACGGTGAAAACGGATTGGTATTTGACGTGAATAAAAAAACCGATTTGTATCTTAAAATATTGAAATACAATAATTTATCTGATGACAAAAAACATCGTTTAAGACAAGCCGCCTTGCAAACAGCAGCCCGTTATGACAGTAAAAAGGTTCAAATGGAATTGTTGAATTTTTTAGCCAAAAACCAATAAAATTAGTGATACCGACCGTAACATTTTTAAATACTACCATACACAATTTGACCATGGACGAAACCATGGCACTTATCGAACAAGCCATTGTGCAAGGCAAACAAATACACCATGTGGTAGTCAATGCCGGTAAAATGGCAGCCATGCAAACCGACAAACAATTGCATAAAGATGTCAATAGTGCCGACCTGATCAATGCCGACGGACAAGCAGTGGTATGGGCTAGTCGTTTTTTGAAAAAACCCCTTAAAGAAAGAGTTGCCGGTATCGATTTGATGCAAAATTTGGTCGCTTTGGCAGCCCGAAAAAAATATAAAATTTTCTTTTTCGGTGCTCGGGAAGAAATCGTAAAAAAAGTAGTGAATACATATTCCGAAAAATACGGAAACCAAATTGTAGCAGGATATAGAAACGGTTATTTTTCAAAACATGAAGAACCCGAAATAGCCAATCAAATTGCTCAAAGCGGCGCCCAAATTTTATTTGTGGCAATTAGCTCTCCAACTAAAGAAAATTTTTTAAACAATTATAAAGACACCTTAAAAAATGTCAATTTTATCATGGGAGTAGGCGGCAGTTTTGATGTAATTGCTGGCAAAGTAAAACGGGCACCCCGCTGGATGCAAAAAATCGGTTTGGAATGGTTTTATCGTCTGATACAGGAACCACGCCGTATGTGGAAACGTTATTTGGTGGGAAATACCAAATTTATAAGCTATGTTCTCAAAGAAAAATGGAAATCATGACACGAAAACTTTCAATATTGATACCGGCATACAACGAAGCACAAACCATTCATCTTATTTTGGACAAAATAAAACAGGTGCAATTGACAGGTGGTTTTACCAAAGAATTAATTATTGTCGATGACCATTCAACCGATGCAACACCGCAAGCCGTTCAAAAATATTTGAACGATAATCCCGAATTGGATATACGTTTTTTTAGACAAAACAAAAATATGGGGAAAGGAGCGGCACTACATCGTGCCATCAAAGAAGCAACCGGAGACTATATGATAGTTCAAGACGCCGATTTGGAATATGATCCGAACGAATACAATCTCTTACTTCAACCCGTAGTGGATGGTTTTGCCGATGTGGTTTACGGTTCGCGTTTTATGGGAGGTAATCCGCATCGCATATTGTTTTATTGGCATAGTATCGGTAACAAATGGTTGACGGCTCTTTCAAATATGTTTACCAATCTGAATTTGACCGACATGGAAACTTGCTACAAATTGGTCGATGCAAATATTTTAAAATCATTACACCTTAAAGAAAAACGCTTTGGATTTGAACCGGAATTGACTGCCAAACTCAGTCGTGTCAAAGGCATACGCATATACGAAGTAGGTATTTCATATTATGGTCGCACCTATGAAGAAGGAAAAAAAATAAACTGGAAAGACGGTTTGCGGGCTATTTATGTCATTTTAAAATACGGATTGTTTAAGGCAAAATAAATGAAGTTTTTTTTGATAAATAACAAGAACTTTTATGTGTCGTTCACTTTGTTTGCTTTTTTTATCGGCTATATTTTGATAGTTTTGGTTTTTAAAAAAGAATATTATGTAGGCGACGAACCTCGCTATCTAATGTTTGCCAATAATATTTTGCACGGTTATTATTCACCGCCGCCTCCCGAAATAAATTTGTGGAACGGACCCGGTTATCCTTTGTTGATAGCCTTGACCAAAGTGTTGCACTTACCCGAATTAAGTGTTCGATTGCTCAATGCGGTGTGGTTGTATTTAACCTTGATTTTAACATACAAAACATTCACTTTATTGCAAATAAAAAAGAAGTTGCCGGCTGTGATATTTTTAGGCTTTTATTTGCCTGTTTATGTTATGCTGCCCAAAATTTTAACCGAAAGTTTTGCATGGTTTTTAATCGGACTTTTGACTTACTTAATGGTAAAATATTTATCAAAAAACATTCAAAAAAAACAGTTGTTTTTAATAGCTTTGGTTTTGTTGGTGCTTATGCTAACCAAAGTGGTTTTTGCTTATGCCGTTTTGAGTCTTGCTCTAATTACTGCAATTTGGTTTTTGTTTAGTCGCAATCCGAAGGTTAAAGCCGTTTTTCAAGTATTTGTTTTGGCACTGTTTATGAGCACGCCATATATGATTTATACTTACCGGCTAACCGGCAAAGTTTTTTATTGGAGCAATGCGGCAAGTTTGTCGTTATATACCATGAGCACTCCTTATGCCGATGAAAACGGAAGTTTTATGACTCCTCGATATTTGGCAACCAATCCCAAACATCGACAAGAAGTCGATAGTATAATGGTTCGGTTACCGGCTTTGCAAATGGACGAAGCTTTACAAAAGGCAGCCATACGCAATATAAAAAATCACCCGTTTAAATATTTTAAAAATTGGCTTTCCAATTTGGGACGTTTGTTTATCGGTTATCCTTTTCTGACAGGTGCAATCAGTTTTAAATTCAAACTTTTTTCATGGGTTAATTTGATTTGGTTGTTTATTTTACTTATAGCACTGCTCCGTTGGTTTTTGCTTAAAATTTCGTTACCGTTTTCCATAACAATTCTCCTTTTGTTTTTTGCGATTTATTTGTCGGGCAGCAGTTTGGTTAGTGCTTTTCCTCGTATGTTTTATATCACATTGCCGTTTTGGACCGTTTGGGCGTTTTATATTCTTGCCCGCACACCAATAATCTTCGGGCTTTATAAAAAGTAAAAACTTTGTATTTGGTAATGGCAATTAAAATTAGGATATTTACATAACAATTTACAATGAATGAACAATCGGGTTATTAATATATCAAAATTAGGTTTACTTGGTATTCGAGGTTTGTCGGTTTTCGGTAAATTTTTGTTTACCGTTTTGTATTTTCAATATTCCGAAACGGCTTTCGGAACATATAGTTTGGTAGCCACGACAATTTTTTTATTGGTTTTTTTGTTAGGCATGGATTTTTACAGTTACGCCAATCGTGCCGTATTGGAGTCGGGAGTCAATATTCAAAAAATAATATTTAATCAATTTAGCTTATACATTATATTATATATTGTTCTTTTTCCGTTGGTTTATCTTATTTTTTACTACGAAAATTTTGACCGGCAATATCTTTGGATTTTTTATGCTGTTTTGGTAACCGAGCATCTCAATACGGAATTTTATCGTTTGCTTTTTGTATTCAAAAAACCTTGGGCGGCAAATTTCAATTTGTTTTTACGTAACGGTCTTTGGGTTTTGGTTGCCGCTTTATATATTTATAAGGCAAAACAAATTGACGTAAAACAGGTGTTATTGTTGTGGCTTGCCGGAAATCTGTCGGCTTTGGTGTTTTCGCTGATAATAGTCTGGCACAAAAAACACAAAATAGCTATAAATAACTTTAAGTGGGAGGTCAATTGGATAAAAAAAGGTATTATTATAAGCACACCTTATATATTGGCGACTTTGGCTTATAAAACCATTGAATTTTCCGACCGTTATCTAATCGATTGGTTTTTGGATAAAAAAGCCGTAGGTGTATATGCGTTTTTTGCCAATGTATCCAATGTGATGAATATCGTTCTGTTTACAATAGTTGTTTCGGTTTTGTATCCTGCTCTGGTTGAGGGTGTTATGAAAAGAGACAAGTCGAAATTTTTACAAACTTATATCCGGTTCAAAAATGAAATTGTGATTTACGGAGTAGCAACGGGATTATTATTGTCGTTTGTTTTACCCATTATTTTGTTATATATCGACAAATCGGTTTATTTGCAAAAATTTCATGTTTTTTTGTTGTTATTGGGAGGCAATTTTTTGCTAAATCTTTCCTTTTTACACCATTTTGTCATCTATGCCTTCAAGAAAGACTGGCAAATATTTAAAGCAACCGGATTGGCTGCCGTATTAAACTTAGTCTTAAATTTGCTGTTGATACCCGTTTGGGGTATTGCAGGTGCGGCAACAGCCACTTTTTTTAGTTTTGCAAGTCTTTATCTTTATAAATATCAAATTGATAAAAAACTTCAAAATGATTTATAAAAAAAATCAAAGTTCCACTGTTCACAGTGAAACTTTGACCGGTTAACAACACAAACAAACAAACAAAATACTAATTTTACTTTATCCTCCCTTAGTGAAAGAGTTGATACAAATATAGAATGAGTTTATTGTTTATACAAGATGATAAAACCTGTTTTTGCAGGGGAAAATTCCTGTATGCCATATTTTAAAATAATCAGATTTATAATGTTATGGTTGAGAATGTATAAATTTTATCTCGTATTTTTTATTATTTATTGAGGATTTGACAAATCAGTAAAAGACCTAATTGTGTTATTAAAATTTAGCCCCGTCTTGTCGGACAATTTTGGTTCAAAAAAACATACTTGTAGTGAGCGTCAAAAACAACCTATTTGATTGCTTTGAAAGAGTAAAATATACTTTGATGTATTTTTTCCTTTTGTAAAATCGGGTATGTTTTGTCAATCAACGAATATGCGTATCTTTGCAACATATTACAAAAAATCGTTTTATGCACTTATCCGAACAAGAAATCGTAAGAAGAGAATCTTTAAAAAAACTGAGACAACTCGGTATAGAACCCTATCCGGCAGCCGAATATAAAGTTACTGCCAAAATACAAGACATACTTAACAATTTTGAACAATATCAAGGCAAAGAAGTTCAAATTGCCGGACGCATGATGAGTCGTCGTATTATGGGAAAAGCTTCGTTTGCCGAACTTAAAGATGCTACGGGACGTATGCAGATTTATGTAAACCGAGACGAATTGTGCCCGGAAGAAGATAAAACCATGTATAATACGGTTTTTAAAAAATTATTAGATATAGGTGACATTATCGGCGTAAAAGGAGAAGTATTTAAAACCCAAGTCGGTGAACCTTCGGTTAATGTTAAAGAATTGACGGTTTTATCCAAATCATTACGCCCTTTGCCCGTTGTAAAAATAGATGCAGACGGCAAAGTGCACGATGCTTTTTCAGACCCCGAATTGCGTTATAGACAACGTTATGTCGATTTGATAGTAAATGACAAAGTAAAAGATACGTTTATCAAACGAAGCAAAATTATCAATACCATGCGCAACTTCTTTACCGAACGTGGTTGGTTAGAAGTTGAAACTCCCATTTTACAACCTATTCCGGGTGGTGCGGCAGCACGTCCGTTTATTACGCATCACAATGCTTTGGATATCCCCTTGTATTTGAGAATAGCCAATGAGCTCTATCTCAAACGTCTAATTGTAGGCGGCTTTGACGGTGTTTACGAATTTGCCAAAGACTTCCGAAACGAAGGAATGGACAAAACCCACAACCCCGAGTTTACCGTTATGGAACTTTATGTGCCTTACAAAGACTACAATTGGATGATGAACATGACCGAAGAATTACTCGAAAAAGTTGCCAAAGAAGTAACCGGTGATACCAAAGTAAAAATGGGTGATAAAATTATCGATTTTAAAGCACCTTATCCGCGTGTCCCTATTTTGGACGCTATCAAAGAATATACAGGATACGACTTGCATGGCAAATCGGAAGAAGAAATACGTGAAATTGCCAATAAACTCGATATAGAAGTAGATGAGAGCATGGGCAAAGGAAAATTAATAGACGAAATTTTCGGTGAAAAATGTGAACAACATTACGTTCAACCAACCTTTATAACCGATTATCCCAAAGAAATGAGCCCTTTGACCAAAGCACACCGAAGCAAGCCCGGATTAACCGAACGTTTTGAACTTATGGTAAACGGAAAAGAATTGGCTAATGCTTATTCGGAACTCAACGACCCCATTGATCAACGCGAACGTTTTGAAGAACAATTGCGCCTGTCCGAAAAAGGCGATGACGAAGCCATGTTTATAGATCAAGACTTTTTGCGTGCTTTGGAATATGGTATGCCGCCTACATCCGGTATCGGTATCGGCATAGATCGTTTAACTATGTTTTTGACCGATAACGACAGCATTCAAGAAGTAATATTTTTTCCGCAAATGAAACCCGAAAAAAAAGCCGTAGCTCTAACCGACGAAGAAAAACACGTGTTAAAACTACTCGGAGAACAAAGCCCTGTTTTATTGTCGGAACTTAAACAAAAATCGGGATTGAGTAACAAAAAATGGGATAAAACCATTAAAAGTTTAACCAAAAAGAAACAAGCCAAAGTTAATAATACCGATAAGGGTTTGTTTGTCGAAAAAGTAGAATAATAAACAGACACTCTAATTTTTAATAATATTTAGTTGATGACAAAAACTTATTGCTAAGCAACAAATTAACATTTTTTTCTCAACTAAATCCAAACTCTTATATTCGATGAAACCTAATATTGTTCTTTTGCTCTTTTTCATGGCAAGTTTTTATTCATGTAACCAAAGCCAAACACAAACAAGTATATCCCAAACCAAAATACCTTATGCCATAGTTATACACGGAGGCGCAGGCTATATTAATAATTTACCTCCCGAAGTGGAAAAAGCTTATAAAGAAAAACTTAACGAAGCACTCAATACAGGTTATCTGGTGTTAAAAAATGGAGGAACAGCAATTGAGGCAGTACAAAAAACCATTAATGTTATGGAAGATTCTCCTTTGTTTAATGCAGGTAAAGGGTGTGTGCTAAACAGCAAAGGAAAACCCGAAATGGACGCTTCCATAATGGACGGCAGTAACCTCAATTGTGGTGCCGTAGCCGGCGTATCGCATATCAAAAATCCCATTAATGCCGCCTTGTTGGTCAAAGACAGTACCCGACACGTTTTGTTAGCCGGACAAGGTGCCGAAGAATTTTGTAAACAATATGACATCATAATCAAAGATGAAAAATATTTTGTTACCCAAAAAAGATTGAAACAACTTCAACAAATCCAAAATAAAGAACATAAAAAAACCGCACAATCGACTTATGAATTCAACGGAATAAAAAAATACGGAACCGTAGGTTGTGTCGCACTCGATAAGCAAGGACACTTGGCTGCCGGAACCTCAACAGGCGGATTGATGAACAAACAATACGGTCGTATTGGCGACTCACCCATTATTGGAGCCGGCACCTATGCCGATGACCAAACATGTGGTATATCGTGCACCGGAACCGGTGAATATTTTATCAGAACAGTTGCCGCTTACAATGTTTCCGCTTTGATGAAATACCAAAATTTATCACTGCACCAAGCCCAAAAACAAACCATCAAATATATTCAAAATTTGGGAGGCGACGGCGGTATGATTGGTATCGATAAACAAGGAAATATTGCTTGGTTTTTTAATACAAAAGGCATGTTTAGAGCTTACAAAAAATCAACCGGCGAACAACAAATAAAGATATATGCACAGTAAATATAATCTTAAATTTTGATTAAGATTATTGAAAATGAGACTTTTGCCGTTTTTTTTCAATTGACTCCATTGTATATTTGGATATAATTATTAAACATTGTTCTCATGAAATATTTATCCATACCTATTGTTTTGTTGTTTTTATTAACGGCATGTTCAAACCGAAATACCTCACGGAAAACACACACACAAGTTGTTAAAACAACGCCGGTATCCGAACTTGCTTCGCTTCATGACAGTTTGACAACCGACAAGGCTTATGTTCTAATGAAACAGTTTTGTTTAAGTTGTCATTTTGAAAAACCCGATCCCGCCAAACGAGACCAAATGCAAGCACCACCAATGGCTAATGTGCAACGACACTATAAGTCAGCCTATCCTCAAAAAAATGACTTTATAAAAGCAGTGGTAAATTGGGTTAATCACCCTTCCGAAGAAAAAATTTTGATGCCCGGTGCCGCTCGCCGTTTCGGATTGATGCCGGCTTTACCTATTGGAGACGATAAATTAACTTTAATAGCAAAAGGCTTGTATAATTACAAATTTCAAACAACCGGACACAAACATCACGGCAACACAATGAAACAACAAACCGAGCAAATATTGTCAAAAGTAAAATTGCAACCCGATGATATGAAAAAATTAAATAAGCTTATTGATAAACTAAACCAAAATCATCCTCAAACCGTCGAAGCTTACCGAAACTTAGGAAAAAATATCTTTGACAAAGCCAAAACAATTTTGCTCAATAATAATTACAAGAATAAAGACCTACGACAAATTCAGCGATTTTTTCACGATATTGAAGATGATATGCACCATTTAATGTCTGTTGAAAATGTCAAGGACGGAGCAAAGTATCAAAAAAAATTACAACAAAAATTTAACAATATCGACAAATTTTTTTATTAAAACTTGATGTCAATTCGGACAGGGAAAACCCTTATACAAAAATCCATATTTTACCCGATTGATTTATCCATTGGTTTAAGATAACTTTGTATTATGATTTGTAGATTGGTTTTAGGTTTGCTGTAATAGTATGTTTTTTTCATATTCATAGGAGTGTTTGTGTTGTTATCCTGTGAGGCTGTCCCGCAAGACAGCCTCAGTTTGATAATATAATAATGTGCTAAAACTCAGAATGTTACCCGACAAAACTTATTATCTTGATAAAAAGCCTAATCTTATTAATTCAAGATCACTCTTTCGTTACAAATAAAAGATGTCGCAAAAAGATTAAGCAATCAAATTCTCGTTGTCTGATACCAACTTATCAATGGTTTTTTTATAATCACTTTCGTATTTTTCTTGATTTGTCTTATCACCGAAAATTCGTTTGTTAAAAAGAAGCAAAATAGCCACCCCAATGGTAATAGCACTATCGGCTACATTAAACACCGGTTCAAAAAAAGTAAAATGTTTACCGCCTGCCAACGGAATCCATGACGGAATATTTACATCAAAAAGCGGAAAATAAAACATATCGACCACACGCCCTTGAAACCAAGTAGCATAACCGCCATTCGCAGGAAAAACAGAAGCAACTTGATGAAAACTATCCGAAAAAATACGACCGTAAAAAACCGAATCGATAATATTGCCAATGGCACCGGCAAAAATCAAACTAATGGCTACAATCAACAATTTCGATTCTCTTTTTTTTACCGAAATATAAAGCCAATAATAAATCCCCCCGATAGCCACTATACGAAATCCCGTCAAAAGATATTTACCGGTTTTTCCGCCAAACTCAGCCCCGAAAGCCATGCCGTTATTTTCGACAAAATAAATTTTAAACCAATCAAAAACTGTAACATATTCGCCCAGTCTAAAATGTGTTTTAACATAAATCTTTACCACTTGGTCAATCAATAGAATGATCAAAACCAACAACAATGATTTTTTTAAGCTCATAAACTATTTATTGGTATCCTGACGATTTTTAGCTTCAATACTCAAAGTGGCGTGGGGCACAGCCATCAATCGTTTTTTACTGATAAGTTTACCCGTTTCACGACAAATACCATAAGTTTTGTTTTCAATTCGTATCAAAGCATTTTCCAAGTCGCGTACAAAACGTTCCAATCGTCCTATCAGTTTCATGTTAGATTCCTTCGAATAAGTCGAAGCACTATCTTCAAAAGTTACGATTTTGGTCTGTGTCATATCGTGATTATCGAGCAACGAGCGCAATATTTCAATATCTTTTCGAGCCTGAGCCAATTTTTGGTTGATGAGTTCTTTAAATTCTGCCAATTCCTCATCGGTATATCTCTTTTTTTCTTCACTCATAATCGTATGATTTTTTTTTTAAAAGTGCGTAAAATTAACAAAAACAATTCAATCTTAACGAATATTCATGTTTATTTTATCAAATTTTAATCTTATATCTTTATCCGCTATATATTTATCAATTATTTGGGCGAGTCCCCTCCCTTAACGCCGCCGCCCAATCCTCGGGGTCGGGCTATTCGCTCAAATTCGGTTGGTCTTGCACCGGTGTTTGATAGTCTGCCGGTGGCTTCCTGCG
>JAMONO010000042.1 GCA_027065715.1 Flavobacteriales bacterium | reverse complement strand
AAAATGATTTTCCACCCACTTAAAATCCTTGAAAATATTTTGATATTTTCTCAAAAATTTTCCGGCTTCAAAATCAGGTTTCATATAATAAGCATCGGCATCCCAAAAAACTTGTGATATTTTATTGTCCGTTAAACTTTTTATAATTTTTTCTTCGCAGCGGGTTAAGGCGTTAAAACCGGCAAAAATAATACTTTGCGGTTCAAAATCAGATTGTTCATCTTCAATATGTTCGGCTACATATCGGTCAATCATTCCTTGATAAGCCAAATTTTTTTTGTTCAACCTTTTTACCAAGCCTTTGTAAAGTTCGTATAACGAAGCATAAAATTTTAAATAATCGGTTATTAGTTTGGGGCTTTCGGGTTTAAGTTGCCAATCTTCAATTTTTTTAACTTCGTTTATATATGTAAAAACTTCGCGGGCATCAACCAAAAAACGGTCTATTTCGTTAAAATCTTGCAGAATAGCCGGTGCCCATTTGATAAATTCATCAAAAATCTGTGCCTTATCTCCGTAAACTTGTTTATAAACTTGATAAAACTCAAACCACAACATCAGTTCATCAACCGGTTGATAAGGCGATAAGCCGGTTATAAACTCTTGTATGGTTAATATTCGAGGCGCAATAATGGGTTTTTGCTCCAATTCGACCAAAGCTTTTTTTAAAAAAATACCCGCACGCTTATTGGGTAAAACAACTGTTTTAAGATGATAATCGGACAATTTGGTCAATTCAACCGCTATATTTTGAAGAAATTTTGACATAATACTTGGTAAATTTAGGTAAAAATAAACTTTTTTATCATAAAATTACAATCAGCTAATAAAACGAAGGATACCATCACGAATTTAATACAAATTGCAGTTAGTTGATAACGATAATCTGTGGATTGCTTCGCAACCATACACGTTTATTTGTAGTCGGTAATGTTAATAACGATTTATTGCCCTTAATCTTATTGTATTCTCAAGCTTGCTTGCATATCGGTTCGTCTCCCAAAAGCTCCCGACAGGTTAAATCACCCACAAAATAACAATAAAACCTATATATTTTCGTGTTTATATACTTCTTTTTATAACTATTTTTTTTACCCCTTATACATCTGGTCAAAATTTTCTATTTTAGCACAAAAATAACCGGTATGTATTTGGAAAGTATAGGTAAATATTCGTTAATGCTAAAACAGGTTTTTAAAAAACCTCAAAAACGAAAAATTTTTTGGGAAAATTTTTTTCGTGAAATTGACGATTTAGGTATTAAATCCATTGGCTTGGTAGGTTTTATATCCTTTTTCATCGGTGGAGTTGTTACCATTCAAACGGCACGAAATTTAAGCAATCCGTTGATTGACAAACTATATATAGGTTATGCCACATTTAAATCGATAGTTTTGGAGTTTTCGCCGACATTTATTTCCATTATATTGGCCGGTATAGTCGGTTCCTATATCGCTTCTACCATTGGAACCATGCGTATTTCCGAACAAATAGACGCTCTCGATGTAATGGGGGTCAATTCTTTGAACTATTTGGTATTGCCCAAAGTATTGGCAGCCTTAACCTTTTATCCTTTTTTAATCGTAATCAGCATGTTTTTGGGTGTTTTAGGCGGTTGGGTAGCCGGTAATATAACAGGTATGGTATTAACCGAAGACTATTTAAAAGGAATAAGATATGATTTTGAACCCTTTGACATTACCTACGCTTTGATTAAAACGGTTGTTTTTGCTTTTTATAGCCACTATTCCCTCCTATTTCGGATATTATGTAAAAGGAGGTTCACTCGAAGTGGGGAGAGCCAGCACCCAAGCGGTTATTTGGACCAGTGTAACCATAATCGTATTTAATTATATTCTCACTCAATTATTGTTAAGCTAAAATGATAGAAGTTAATAATTTATATAAATCGTTTGACGGCAAACCGGTTTTAAAAGGAATTTCGGCGGTTTTTGAAACCGGCAAAACCAATATGATTATAGGACGTAGCGGCTCGGGAAAAACGGTTTTTGTCAAAAGTATTTTGGGATTGATACAACCCGACAAAGGAACCATTTCGTTTGACGGTCGTGTATGGAGCAACTTGAGCTTGCCCGAACAACGCAAAATCAGAACCGAAGTAGGGGTTGTATTTCAGGGCAATGCTTTATTCGATTCTATGACTATTGAAGAAAACATTATGTTTCCCATGCGTATGTTTACCCAAAAAACCAAATCCGAAATGAAAAAACGGGTCAATGAAGTGTTGGAACAAGTAAGTTTAGAAGGAGTAAATAACAAATTTCCGGCAGAAATATCGGGAGGTATGCAAAAACGGGTAGCTTTGGCACGTGCCATTGTATTATATCCCAAATACCTGTTTTGCGATGAACCTAACTCGGGTTTAGACCCAAAAACCGCTATAATCATTGACAATTTAATACACGATTTAACGGTTCGTTACGATACAACAACGATTATCAACACCCATGATATGAATTCCATTATGGAAATCGGCGAAAAAATCATATTGCTCAAAGACGGACACAAACAATGGGAAGGTAACAAATCACAAGTCTTTTTTACCGATAATCCCGACTTAAACGACTTTGTATTTTCGTCTTCTCTGTTTAGAAAAGTTAAAGAACTTGTACAAAAAGAAGGCAAATCCAGTTTCTAATTCCAATTATCAATATGTGGCAAAACAGAACAAGCTTGTTATTAAAACCCAACCGAATAAAAAAACTCCAAAAATCGCATATACTGGTTGTAGGTTTGGGAGGTGTCGGGTCATTTGCCGCCGAATTTTTGGTGCGAAGCGGCGTAGGACAACTAACCATAGTAGATGGAGACCAAATAGACATAAGCAATATCAACCGTCAATTACCCGCTCTACACACTACCATCGGACAATACAAAACCGATATTATGCAACAAAGATTAATCGATATCAATCCCGAATTACAATTAAAAACCATAACCAAGTTTTTAAATCCCGACGATTTTGATAAACTACTACAAAAAAACAATTACGATTACATAATTGATGCCATAGACAGCGTATCGCCCAAAATATATTTAATATTGGCAGCCAAAAAATACAAAATCAAAATAGTTTCGGCTATGGGTGCCGGCGGAAAAATTGACCCGTCAAAAGTATTGGTTAAAGACATCAGTAAAACACGAGATGATTTTTTGGCAAGAGTTATCAGAAAAAGATTAAAAAAACACGGTATTCACAAAGGTGTAAAATGTGTTTTTTCAACCGAATTGCAAGACATCTCAGCTTTACAAATGACTGACAATACAGGTTACAAAAAATCACACTACGGCACCATTAGCTACATGCCGGCCTTATTTGGCTTGCATGCGGCAGCAACAGCAATAAGGTATCTGATTGATAACAAATAAATTAAGCCGGTGCGAAGCACCGGCTTAAATTGTTGTGTGTTAACCTAAAATTCACATTATGAAAATACTATTCATAAGAAATTTATACAAATATAATAAATTTTTCTTTATCCACGCATATTTTTTATGAATTCTTCACCAATTCTTTTATAAACCCCCGTTTCTAATTTTTCACGTATAGCCGAAAAGGCTTTTACGGTGATGTCAATATCTTCTTGCGTATGAACTGCTGTTGGTATTAAACGCAAAAGAATCATACCTTTGGGAATAACAGGGTATATAACTATTGAGGTAAATACATTGTATTTTTCGCGCAAATCTTTTACCATAACCATGGCTTCGGGAACACTTCCTTTAAGATACACCGGAGTAATTACCGTATTGGTAGCACCCAAATCAAAACCGGCATCGCGCAACCCCTTTTGCAATGAAGTTGCCACCGCCCATAATTTATCTTTTAACTCGGGACTGCGACGCAGTAATTCCAATCTTTTTAGAGCACCTTCTACCATAGGCATAGGCAATGATTTGGCAAAAACCTGCGAACGCATATTGTATTTCAAATATTGAATCAAATCTTTTTCACCGGCAACAAAAGCACCTATTCCCGCCATTGATTTGGCAAAAGTGGCAAAATAAATATCTATTTGATCTTGCACACCTTGTTCTTCTCCGGCACCGGCTCCCGTTTTTCCCAAAGTACCAAATCCGTGTGCATCATCTACCAACAAACGAAAATTAAATTTTTCTTTTAAACCAACAATCTCTTTTAGTTTTCCTTGCTCACCACGCATACCAAAAACGCCTTCGGTTATAACCAATATGCCTCCGTCTGTCTTTTCGGCAACTTTGGTAGCTCGATCCAGCATTTTTTCCAAACTTTTTACATCATTGTGTTGAAAAGTGAAACGTTTACCTTGATGCAAACGACAACCATCAATAATACTGGCATGCGAATCGCTATCATAAACTATCACATCGTTTTTGGTAACCAAACTGTCAATAATGGAAACATTACCTTGATAACCGAAATTGAGCAAATAAGCACTTTCTTTATGAACAAATTCGGCTAATTCTTGCTCCAATTGTTCATGTTTTTCGGTTTGTCCCGACATGGCACGAGCACCCATCGGATAAGCCATGCCCCACTTTGCCGCCGACTCGGCATCGACTTTTTTTACTTCGGGATGATTGGCTAATCCCAAATAGTTATTGATACTCCAAGTTATCATTTCTTTTCCGTTAAATTTCATACGGTTAGAAATTTGACCTTCAAACTTGGGAAAAACAAAATATCCTTCTGCAACATCGGCATAATTTCCTAAGGGTCCTTTGTCTTTTCTGAATTTATCAAACAAATCTTTCATTATAATTAAAGTTATACCGCAAAATTAGTTTTTTGCCTGTTAATTTATGTCTGCAAATGTAAGAATAAAATATAAATTTATTATGCTTGCATAATATTTATTGTTAAATTGTCGTATTTACGGTCGGTATAAAACTTATTAAGACTTTCTTAACATCATAATTTAACGGCTTTATGTATCTTTGAAAAGACAATATAAAAAATATTAAATAATGTATAAAACCGGAATATTTATAATTGTATTGGTGCTAATATCCTCTTGCAGCACCGAAACTAATCAAAAAATAAAAGAAAAACAAGAAATGAAACAAACCGAAAAAAATCCGCTTTTACAAAAATGGAACACCCCTTTCGGCACACCGCCATTTGACCGTATTAAAAGTGAAGATTACTTGCCTGCTTTCAAAACGGCAATCAAAAAACACAAAACCGAAATTAATAAAATAACCGCCAATCCCGAAGCACCCTCCTTTGAAAACACCATTGTTGCTTTGGAACAAAGCGGTGCCGATTTAAAAAAAGTGCAACATGTGTTTTTTGCAGTCGAAGCCGCAAATACGGACGACATATTAAAACAAACTTCCAAAGAAATTCAACCCGAATTAGCCGCTCATGCCGATGCCATACGTATGAACAAAAAACTTTTTGAAAGGGTTGATGCCGTTTATCGTCAAAGAAATCAATTAAACTTAGACGATGAAGACAAAAAACTCTTGGAAGAAACCTACAAAATGTTTGTTAGAGCCGGAGTTAATTTGCCACCCGAAAAACAAAAAAGATTACAAAATATCAATAAAGAATTGGCAAGCTTATCACAACAATTCAACGACAACTTATTATCAGAAACCAACGATTTCGAAT
The DNA here is from genome assembly GCA_027065715.1 of Flavobacteriales bacterium. Taxonomy (GTDB): domain Bacteria; phylum Bacteroidota; class Bacteroidia; order Flavobacteriales; family Flavobacteriaceae; genus WGBX01. The sequence continues at coordinate 8,844 of JAMONO010000042.1, read as the reverse complement.
TGTATATAACCGACCCCAAAGATTTGGGAGACATGCCCAAACAAGCTGTTGATGCCGCCGCCGAAGAAGCCCAACGCAGAGGACATCAATCGGGTTGGTCTTTTACATTGCAACGCCCCAGCATATATCCGTTCTTGGATTATTCGCCCAACCGGACTTTGCGAAAAAAAATATTTGACGCCTATGCCAATAGAGGCAACAACAATAATTCACATGACAATAAAAAAATTGTAGAACAAATGGTGCAACTACGTGCCGAAAAAGCCCATTTGTTGGGTTATGAAAATTATGCCCAATACGTTTTGTCCGACAACATGGCGGAGAAACCCGAAAAAGTTTACGGTTTTATGAACAAAATTTGGCCTGCGGCTCTAAATATGGCAAAAAAAGACCGTAACGAATTGGCAAAAGCCATGAAAAAAGACGGAATAAATGAAACTTTTCAAGCAAGTGATTGGCGTTATTATGTGCGCAAAATCAGAAATGAAAAATACCAATTTGACGAAAGTGTTACCAAGCCGTATTTTGAAGTCAATGCCGTTAGAGACGGTGCTTTTCTATTGGCTCACAAACTTTTCGGCTTAAATTTTAAAGAAAGAAAAGATATTCCTACCTGGCACAAAGATCAACAAGTATTTGAGGTAACAGATACCACCGGCAAACATATTGCGGTCATTTATATGGACTTTTTTGCCCGCCCCAGCAAAAGAGGAGGCGCTTGGATGAATGAATTGCGTATGCAATCCAATGTAAATGGTAACTTTGTAACGCCTATTGTTACCAATAATTTTAATTTTCCGGCACCCACCAAAAACATGCCCAGTTTATTGAGTTTTAGTCAAGCTCAAACCGTATTTCATGAATTTGGTCACGGTTTACACGGTATGCTATCCAATGTCAAATATGCTTCCTTGTCCGGCACCAATGTCCCACGCGACTTTGTCGAATTCCCTTCGCAAGTTATGGAAAATTGGATGAGCCACCCCGATATGCTCAAACTATATGCCAAGAATTATCAAACCGGAGAGATTATTCCCAAAAATTTAATTGACAAAATGAACAAAGCCAACAGTTATAACGAAGGTTTTCGTTCGGTCGAATATATGGCAGCCGCATATTTGGATATGGATTGGCATACTTTGAACGATACCTTGGCGCGAAAAACATTGGACTTTGAACAAAAATCCATGCAAAAAATCGGATTAATCAAAGAAATTATCCCTCGATATCGTAGCACTTATTACGCACATATCTTCGGAGGTGGATATGCCGCCGGATATTACAGTTATTTATGGTCGGAAGTATTAGACGCCGATACCTTTGCGGCTTTTGAAAACTCAGGTAACATCTTTAATCCCGAATTGGCGCACAAATACAAAAAAATGATCAGTAGCGGAGGAACCAAATCCGGTATGGAACTGTATAAAGAATTTATGGGACGTGAACCCAAAATAGACGCCCTGTTACAAAAAAAAGGTTTTAAATAATTAATAATCATTCATTTATGCTTGCCGGATACATAAATTGTGTCCGGTTTTTTTGGCACGACATTTGAAAATATTTTGTTATATTGAACAAAAAATACAGATTATGAAACAAAGTTTTACTTTTTTATTGCTATTTGTCGCCGGTGTTACAATGTTTGCACAATACGGAAGAAACTTGGTTTTAATTTCGGGAAATCAGGAACCTATGCGAGTTATTATCAATGAAAAACCTATTAACCACAGACCCTTACCCGAATTGCGCATCACCGGTCTAAACGAAAATTACTACGATATAAAAATTTTATATTCACGCCTTAGACACACTATAACCGCTCGATTGTATGTGCCTCCATTAAGCGAAATTGTATATGAAGTATATCCCCCGGACAGACGTTACCCGAGAGGTGAATTTTATATCAAAGAAATTTATCCGCTCGACAACCAAATACCATATTACCAACCCGCACAAATTTTTGCTTGGAATACCGCTATCGTAAACAATACGGGACAACCGGCAGAAAATATCCAAACCGGACAAATAAATATCAATATCAATAACAATTCAACTGCCAATCAAAATACCGGAGGAACAATTGTATATGTCCCCGATTATCAAGGACAAATTGGTTGCACACCACCCGTTACACCCGAACGATTTGAAAATATGATGCACGCCGTCGAAAAACAAGACTTTGAAAGCGGTAAACTTCGAGTTGCCAAACAAATTATAAAAACAAACAACTGTCTAACAGTCAATCAGTTAGTGGAAATATTAAGATTATTTGACTTTGATGCCAATAAACTTAAATTGGCAAAATATGCTTATCATTATATTTATGATATTGAAAATTATTATAAAGTAAACAATGTATTTGATTTTGAAAGCAATGCCAAAAAACTGGACCAATATATCCAAAAACAAGATTAAATGAAAAATTTAGCAATCCGAACTTTTGAGACACACAAACAATAAACAAAATATCGGGCTAATTTGCATATCGTTTTGATTCAGCTTCAACTTTTGGGTTATACGCAAATTATTTTCTAAAATTCACTTTATGCAAATCAATTCCGTCCATTTTTTTCCATTTAATATTACATCCTATACTGGGTTTTTGCTCTTCGTCCGGAATCATTTTGCCTTCAAGTAGCCAATCCAATGCTTTGCGTAAATCTTTACCGGTAAGCGGCTCATTGTTTTTGGGGGTGCTTTCGTCCAGTCTTCCTCGATAAACCAAACGGTTATTGTTATCAAAAACATAAAAATCGGGAGTACATGCCGCCTTATAAGCTTTTGCCGTTTCTTGGGTTTCATCATATAAATACGGAAAATCATAACCTACTTTTCGAGCATGTTCGGGCATCAATTCGGGAGAATCTTGCGGATAATTTTCGACATCGTTGGCGCTAATTCCGGCAAAACCTATACCTTTTTCTTTATATTCGTCGGCTATTTTGACTATTTCGCCATTGACATGCAAAACATAAGGACAATGGTTACAAATAAACATGATAACCGTGCCGTTTTTGCCTTTTATATCATTATATGTCAAATACTTACCGCTAATGGTATCTAATAGTTTAAAATCGGGTGCGGCTGTTCCCAACGCCAGCATATTGGAAGGTGTAGCTGCCATATTTTTTATTTTTTGCGGCTAAAATAAGATATATTCGGATACCTGTCAAAAAAAATCAATATTTTTGCTTCGATTTATTTAATGGTAAATGAAAAAACATTCGGCAAAAAAAAGTGCACAAATCATCTCGGCGGTTTTAAAAAAAGCCGGCATAAGTCAAATAGTGATTTCGCCCGGCTCACGCAATGCCCCTTTGATAATAGAATTTACCAACCAACCCGAATTTGAAAATTTTAGTATAATTGATGAACGTGTTGCCGGATTCTTTGCGCTGGGATTGGTGCAACAAAGCCGCAAACCTGTTGTTTTGGTTTGCACTTCGGGCTCTGCCGTGCTCAATTATCACCCTGCGGTTGCCGAAGCTTTTTACAGCAAATTACCTTTAATAATAATCAGTGCCGACCGTCCGAAAAAATGGATAGACCAAGGTGAAGGACAAACCATACGACAACATGAAGTGTTAAAAAATCATACTTGGTTTAACGTCTCGCTGTCAGAAAAACCCGATCATCTGACAAAAAATATTGATTGGATACGAAAAGCGGTTCAAACGGCTATTGAAAAACAAGGTCCCGTGCATATCAATGTACCTTTTGACGAACCTTTGTATGAAATCGTCAAACAATCCGATTTTAAAATAGAAGATTTTTCCTTAAATAATTCACCCAAAATATACAACGAAGATGATTTGATTGCAGTTGCCCGAAAATGGAATAACGCTACAAAAAAAATGATATTGGTCGGACAACACCAAGCATCAGAATTTTTGCAATTGCAATTGGAAAAGTTTAGTCAAGATCCGTCTGTCATCGTCTTGCATGAAAATATTTCAAATGTAACGCACAAAAAGTTTATTGGCAATATCGACCAAGCCCTTTTTTTATTGGAAATCGATAAATTAAAACAACTATCACCTGAAATATTAATTACAGTCGGGCGAAATATTGTTTCAAAAAAAATTAAACAATTTTTACGCACTTTTAAACCTTCCGAACATTGGCATATAGAACAAACCGAAATACCTCCCGACACATTCGAAGCTCTTACCCGACATTTTGATACCACACCAGAAATGTTTTTTAGTCAGTTTTTGTTTTTGGCTCAAGCAAATACAGCATCTCAATACCAATCTAAATGGTTGAAAATAAAGCGACTACACAAACAAAAACACCATGATTTTATAAACCGTGCACCTTATTCCGATTTAAAGGTTTTTGACATCATTATTCGAAACATACCCGATAAATACTTATTGCACTGGGGTAACAGTTCCACCATTCGCTACGCCCAGTTGTTTGATTATAAGCCTACTCAAATACATTTTGCCAACCGAGGCACCAGCGGTATTGACGGCAGTACTTCAACCGCTGTGGGAGCGGCATACAACAGTTTGTTGCCTGTTTTAATGATCAGCGGCGATATTTCATTTTTGTATGACAGCAATGCTTTATGGAATAAATATATTCCCGACAATTTCAAGTTGATTGTAATAAATAACGGTGGTGGCGATATTTTTAATTTTATACCCGGTCCGTCCCGCACTCAAGCGCTAAATGATTTTTTTGTAACCAAACACAACCTAAACACCCGAAAACAAGCCGAAATGTTTGGTTTTAGTTATCATAAAGTGCAGAACTTAGCCGATTTGGAAGCATATTTACCCAACTTTTTCAGTCAAAACGAACAACCGCAATTGTTGGAGATTGTAACCCGTGAAGTTGATAATTCGGAAGTTTTAAAAACCTATTTTAAGACGATATTTTCCGTTTGATTTTTATCTTAAAATATGCAAATATCAAAGTCATAACCGGACTCAACCAATTAAATACGGCATAAATCAAATAACTTTCGGTTGGCACACCTAATACCTTTGAATTATAAGCTCCTCCGGTATTCCATGGCACCAAAACCGAAGTTACCGTGCCGCTGTCTTCCAGTGTTCGACTGAGATTTTCGGGTGCCAATCCTGCATCGTCAAAAGCTTGTTTATACATTTTTCCGGGCACCACAATTGCCAAATATTGATCGGAAGCCGTGGCATTAAACAATACACAAGTGGCATCGGTGCTGGCAAACAGTCCGAAAGTACCTTTGAAAGCATGCAATAAAGTTTCGCTTATTTTTTTCAAAGCACCAATCGCTTCCATAATACCACCAAAAAACATAGCACTGATAATCAACCAAATAGTGCTTAACATCCCCCGCATACCTCCCGACGAAAACAACTCGTTCAAAATGGGATTGTCGGTATCGATATTGATGTCCCAAACAATAGCTTTCATAATGATTTTGTAAGCACCCGTATAAAAATTATCCGTTCCGTTTAGCATGTTTTCAAGAAGTTCTTTTTGAAAAATCAAAGCAGCCAATCCTCCCAACAAAACTCCACTGAGTAAAGCAACCAAAGGAGGTGTTTTTTTTACAATTAAAAAAATAACAATAGCCGGCACCAAAAGTAAAACAGGGTGAATAAAAAACGATTTTTTAATATCGGCCAATAATATACTTGTATTTTGAATCTCATTGCCCGAATGTGTCAAACCCAGAACAATAAAAACCAGCAAAGTTATCCCAATACTGGGAAAAGTAGTGTACATCATATAACGCACATGACGGTATAAATCAACACCGGCTATGGCAGATGCCAAGTTGGTCGTATCCGATAAAGGAGACATTTTATCACCAAAATAAGCACCGGAAATAACCGCACCCGCAACCATTTCGGGCGGAAAACCCAAAGCCTTACCAATTCCGATAAGTGCAATACCAACCGTAGCGGTTGTGCTCCACGAACTTCCTATTATCAATGAAACCAAAGCCGTTATAATCAAAGTTGAAGCCAAAAATATTGCCGGATTTAATATTTGCAAACCATAATAAACCATAGTAGGTATCACGCCACTGATAAGCCAAGTGCCCGTTAAAGCACCAACAAATAACAGTATCAATATAGCACCGGCGGTCGATTCAATGTTTTTGGATACTTTTTCAAGCATCTCGCCGTATGTTAAACGGTGTTTAAAACCTATTACGGCAGCAACGGCACCTGCAAGCAACAAAGCAAATTGATTGGGACCCGATGTCGCTTCATCGCCAAAAACTTTCAAAACATTAAAACTTAAAAGAATAACAAGAAAAATAATAGGAATTAAAGCCTCATAAAAATGAATATTTTGAGATTTATCAGAATTTGTCATACATTAAATTTTTCGATGAGCAACAAATATAAGATTTTTTTATATTGGCTGCTTCAACTTAAAAACATAAGATTCAAAAATCTAAAATATAATAAATTTGTAAGCCATACATAAAATTTTTACTTTTGTTTTTTCATAAAAATTATGGCAAAAACAAAATACATTTTCGTTACCGGCGGTGTTACTTCTTCATTGGGAAAAGGAATAGTTTCGGCTTCACTTGCAAAACTTTTGCAAGAACGCGGTTTTTCGGTAACCATACAAAAACTCGACCCGTATATCAACATTGATCCGGGCACCCTTAATCCGTATGAACACGGCGAATGTTTTGTAACCGATGACGGAGCCGAAACCGATTTGGATTTGGGACATTACGAACGTTTTCTCAATATCAGAACTTCGCAAGACAATAATGTTACCACAGGACGAATTTATCAAAATGTAATCGATAAAGAACGTCGGGGTGAGTATCTCGGAAAAACCGTGCAAGTTATTCCGCATATTACCGATGAAATAAAAAGACGAATTCGGCTACTGGGCGAAAAAGGTATATATGACATTGTTATAACCGAAATAGGCGGCACCGTAGGCGATATCGAATCGTTGCCATACATTGAAGCGGTAAGACAATTGAATTGGGAATTGGGTGATGAAAATGTAGCCATCATTCATCTGACCCTCATACCATACTTGGCTGCAGCCGGCGAACTCAAAACCAAACCGACACAACATTCGGTTAAATTTTTGATGCAAAGCGGTGTGCAACCCGACATACTGGTATGTCGAACCGACCGCCCTCTATCGGAAGATATACGTCGAAAAATAGCCTTGTTTACCAATGTTAAACTCGGCAATGTAATCGAATCGCGCGATGCCGAAACTATTTATGACGTACCCTTGTTAATGGAAACCGAAAAACTCGACTTAGCCGTTCTCAATAAACTAAATTTGCCTCACGGCAATAAACCCCAACTCAAAGCGTGGAAAGAATTTTTACACAAATTTAAAAATCCCAAAGATAGCATTCGTATCGGTTTGGTTGGAAAATATGTCGAATTGCACGATGCTTACAAATCCATACACGAATCGTTGATACACGGTGCAACACATAACCAACTTAGAGTGGACATCGATTGGATTCATTCCGAAAAACTAACCCAAAAAGATATTGTCAAACACTTACAACAAGTCGACGGGGTTATTATTGCGCCCGGATTTGGTAAACGAGGTGTAAACGGCAAAATAACCGCCTTACAATTTGCTCGCGAAAACAATTTACCACTGTTGGGAATATGTTTTGGCATGCAGATAGCTGCTATTGAATTTGCCCGTCATGTCTTAAACTTATCCGATGCCGATTCAACCGAGCTAAACCCCGACACTTCTCATCCGGTTATCAATTTACTCGAAGACCAAAAACTCGATCTATTGGGTGGCACCATGCGTTTGGGAGCTCAAACTTGTCGTTTGGAACCTAACTCCAAATCATATCGTATCTATCAAACCGAAACAATTAGTGAACGACATCGCCACAGATATGAATTCAATAACCGATATATTGATATGTTTGAAAAAAACGGTATGAAAGTAGCCGGTAGAGACGTGAAAACCAACTTGGTCGAAATACTTGAAATACCCGAGCACCCTTGGTTTATTACAACGCAATTTCATCCGGAATATAAAAGCACTGTGCTCAACCCCCATCCGTTGTTCGTCGATTTTATCAAAACAGCATACAGACTTAGTCTAAAAAAAATGAAATAAAGCGAAAAAATAACTTCTTCTTTGTTTGTAGTGCGTAGTGTTTAGTGTTTAGTGTGTAGTGTTTAGTGCGTAGTGTTTAGTGCATAGTGTGGAGTGCGTAGTGTGGAGTGCATGGTGTTTAGTGCGTAGTGTGGAGTGCATGGTGTTTAGTTTATTGTTTGTGGTTTTTAATTTTTCATTCGTAATTCGTAATTTATTATTTGGTGTTCGTAGTGTGGAGTGTTTAGTGCGTAGTGTTTAGTGTGTAGTGTTTAGTGTGGAGTGTTTAGTGCGTAGTGTTTAGTGTGTAGTGTTTAGTGCGTAGTGTGGAGTGCATGGTGTTTAGTTTATTGTTTGTGGTTTTTAATTTTTAATTCGTAATTCGTAATTTATTATTTGGAGTTCGTAGTGTGGAGTGTTTAGTGCGTAGTGTTTAGTGTGTAGTGTTTAGTGCGTAGTGTTTAGTGTGTAGTGTTTAGTGCGTAGTGTTTAGTGCATGGTGTTTAGTTTATTGTTTGTGGTTTTTAATTTTTAATTCGTAATTCGTAATTTATTATTTGGAGTTCGTAGTGTGTAGTGTGTAGTGTGTAGTTTGTAATTTTTAATTTTTCATTTGTAATTCGTAATTCATAATTCGTAATTCAAGTGTTTAGTTCGTAGTTTGTAGTGTTTAGTGCATAGTGTGGAGTGCATGGTGTTTAGTTTATTGTTTGTGGTTTTTAATTTTTCATTCGTAATTCGTAATTTATTATTTGGTGTTCGTAGTGTGGAGTGTTTAGT
>JAMONO010000041.1 GCA_027065715.1 Flavobacteriales bacterium | reverse complement strand
GCTAAGTGCGGCTTCAAAATTGGGATCGGGTATGGCGGTATATTGAGTTTGTGCCATTGTGCCAAATCCCCACAAAATAAGTAGAATTACAAATGAACGCATAGTTGTATTTTTTTGGATTTTTTTTAAAATATAATATTTGCACGGGCACTTGTCAAGTAAAAATATCATTTTTATTGTCGATCATCAGTTTTTTTCTAAAATTATTAATCGTTCAAAAGTTGTTTTAAACGCATAATAGCGGTTTCGACACCATCAACTTGTTCAAATACCAAATATATTCTATGTTCGTTATTATTTTTTTTCTCTTTAAATATACAACAGTTGGTTTGTTGTATTTTTTGTAAAATATTTTGAAAAATACTTGTTTGATAGTAAGGCGCATCGGGGTTGGCAATAAAATAAGCCAACATTTTTTCTTTTTTTATCACCAATTTTTCAAAACCTAATTTTTGAGAAAGCCATTTGATTTGCAGTGATTTTAATAAATTTATGGTTGCCATAGGCGGTGTTCCGAACCGGTCGATAAGTTTGTTTTTGAAGTTTTCGAGTTGTTTTTCATTTTCAATCTTTGATAATTCGTTATATAAGTTTAAACGTTCGGCAGATTGGCTGATGTATTCGGCGGGGAACATTATTTCAAAGTCAGTTTCAACTTGTGTTTCAATTTGATAATTTGATTTTTCATTTTCATTCAACAAATGTTTAAATTCGTTGTGTTCGAGTTCGGTAATGGCTTCTTTTAAAATTTTTTGATAAGTATCAAATCCCATTTCGTTAATAAAACCGCTTTGTTCGGCTCCGAGCAAATCTCCGGCTCCTCGTATTTCCAAATCTTTCATGGCTATTTGAAAACCGCTACCCAGTTCGGTATAAGTTTCAATAGCTTCCATACGTTTGCGGGCGTCGAAGGTAAGTGTGGAATAAGGAGGTGTTATAAAATAACAAAAAGCTTTTTTGTTGCTGCGTCCTACACGCCCTCGCATTTGATGCAAGTCTGCCAATCCGAATTGATGAGCATTGTTTATAAAAATAGTATTGGCATTGGGCACGTCCAAACCGTTTTCGATAATGGTTGTCGATACCAATACGTCAAATTCGCCATTGATGAAATCGAGCATCAGTTTTTCGAGTTTTTTACCTTCCATTTGTCCGTGTCCGATACCTATTCGGGCTTCGGGCACCAAGCGTTGTATCATACCGGCTACTTCTTTGATATTTTCTATGCGATTGTGGATAAAAAACACTTGTCCTTTGCGTTGTATTTCATAACTGATACCGTCTCGTATGATTTTTTCGTCGAATCGGATAACTTGTGTTTCAATCGGGTGTCGATTAGGTGGCGGTGTGTTGATAACCGATAAGTCGCGTTCGTTGATTAACGAAAATTGCAAAGTACGCGGAATGGGTGTTGCAGTTAAGGTCAAGGTATCGATATTTTTGCGTATGATTTTGAGTTTTTCTTTTACCGAAACACCGAATTTTTGTTCTTCGTCAATTATCATTAACCCTAAATCTTTGTATTTGATTTTGTCATTTACCAAAGCATGTGTGCCGATTATAATGTCAATTTTTCCTTCGGCTAAATCCTTCAAAATTTGTGTTTTTTGTTTGGCGGTTCTAAACCGGTTCAAATAATCTACGACTACCGGAAAATTTTTGAGTCGTTCGCTAAATGTTTTGTAATGTTGAAAAGCCAATATGGTTGTGGGCACCAATACGGCTACTTGCTTACCGTTATCAACCGCTTTGAAAGCCGCTCGTATGGCTACTTCGGTCTTTCCAAATCCGACATCACCGCATACCAGTCTGTCCATTGTTTTGGTACTTTCCATATCGGCTTTGACTTCTTGCACGGCTTTGTATTGATCGGGGGTATCTTCATAAATAAATGAGGCTTCGAGTTCGTGTTGCAAATAGCTGTCGGGGGCATACCGGTAGCCTTTTTGAAGTTTACGTTCGGCATATAATTTGATTATATCAAAAGCGAGTTCTTTGATGCGCTTTTTGGTTTTTTGCTTCAATAATTTCCATGCACCCGAACCCAACTTGCTGATTTTGGGTTCGCGACCATCTTTGGCGTTGTATTTGGATATTTTATGTAAACTGTGAATACTTACAAAAAGCCTGTCTCCGTTTTTGTATATAATTTCGATTACTTCTTGCTCTTTTCCGCCTTTTTCAATTTTTTGCAAACCGCCAAATCGCCCAATCCCATGATCAATGTGGGTTACATAATCGCCTTCTTTGAGGGCGGTTATTTCTTTAAGAGTAACTGCTTGTTTTTTGGTTTTGTTTTTTTGAATATGAAAACGGTGGTAACGTTCAAAAATTTGATGGTCGGTATAACAAGCCAATCGAGTGGCGGGGTCTAAAAACCCTTTATATAGCGGTAAAACCGTCGTTTGGTATGAAACTTCGGTTTGCATGTCTTCAAAAATGTCTTGTAAACGTCGGGCTTGTTTTTCATGTGTGCAACACAAAATATTTTGATAACCGGATCGGGTGTTTTTTTGCAAGTCTTGTATCAGCAATTGAAAACTTTTGTTAAAAACAGGTTGCGGTCTAATACCAAAATCAATAACGGGTGTATTGGCATCAGGCTTGGCATCGAGCAGCATAAAGCTTGATATTTTTTCATAAAAACTTTGTCCGTTGCAAAACAAATCTTCGGGTTTTAAATGTTGCGTTATATCGGGTAACCGATCAAAACTGTCAAGAGCTTTTTGAAAGAGATTATCCAATTCTGAAACACTTAACGATTTGTTTTTCAAGTATATAATAGTATTCTTTTTGATAAAATCCAAAAAACTTTGACGTTTTTGTATCAATTTTTTATTAGAAAGGTTGGGAATAATTTGAATGGAATTTAATTTTTGTTCGGACAATTGGGTTTCGATATCAAAGTTTCGGATACTTTCTACTTCATCACCAAAAAGTTCGATGCGATAGGGTTGTTCGTCGCCAAATGAAAAAACATCTAAGATACCGCCTCTTATGGAAAATTCGCCCGGTTGTGTTACAAAATCGACTTGTTCAAATTTGTATTCAAACATGACTTCAAATAAAAAGTCCATCGAAAGTTTGTCGCCTTTTTTTATTTTTAAAGTGTTTTTTATCAATTCTTTTTTAACAACAACTTTTTCAAACAAAGCATCGGTATAGCTGACTACTATTTGTGGTTTTTGACGAGATTGCAAATGGTTTAAAACTTTGGAACGAAGCAATACATTGGCATTGTCGGTTTTTTCAATTTGATAAGCCCTTCGGTAAGATTCGGGATAGAACAAAATACGATCTTCGCCCAAAATATGTTGTAAATCGTTATAATAATAGGCGGCTTCTTCTTTGTGGTCAAATATCAACAAAAAGGGTTGTTGAAGTTTTTGATAAAGAGCTGCCATAACAAAACTCAAAGCCGATTCGCCAAGTTTTTTTAGACCGATATGTCTGTTGTTTAGGAGTAAATCGCCAAGCTTGTTTATTTTTTCGGATTGCCGGTATGTGTCGAGCAGAAAATTATTCTTCACTAATTTTTTGCTGCAAATATACGTGATTTTTCAGCTTTTTTATGTGCTTAAATTGTGTTTTTTTAGTTATCAAAGTTGAATATTTTATTTGAATGAAGACGCAATAATTCATTTTAAACCCCAAAATATTTGTTTATATTCGCACTTCAAAAACTCATAAATTATGACATCAAAATTAATCATTATAGCCTTGGGAGGCAATGCCTTACTTAAAAACGGACAAAAGGGAACAATCGCAGAACAACGCAAAAATGTAAGAACAGCCTTGCAGTCGCTTTATCCTGTTATTGAACAAGGACATAATTTGGTGATAACACACGGCAACGGACCACAGGTCGGTTTTGTATTGTTAAAAAATGATGCCGGTGAACAGATATACGGTGTTCCGCAAGTGCCGCTTGATGTTGCCGTAGCCGATACACAAAGCGAAATCGGATATTTGATACAAAGCGAATTGTTTGGCTTATTACAACAAAAAGGATTGAAACGCAACGTATTATCGACCAATACCATGGTTAAAATTTCGGCTGACGATAAAGCTTTTCAAAATCCGACCAAACGAATAGGTAAAACATATTATGACATAGATGAAGTCGAACAATTAAAACTCGATAAAGCTTGGCTTTTTAAAAAAGAAACCAAAAACGGTAAAACAGGTTGGCGGCGTGTGGTTCCATCGCCACATCCTGTTGATATCATAGGTAACGAAACTATCAAAATGTTGGCAGAAAACGGAACTATTGTTATAGCTGTTGGCGGCGGTGGTGTACCCGTAGCCGTTCATGACAACGGTTTGCAAGGCAAAGAAGCGGTAATTGACAAAGATTTGGCTTCGGCATTATTGGCACAACAAATTGAAGCAGACCGATTTATCATTTTAACCGATGTGCCTTATGTTTATTTAAACTACGGAACCGACCGACAAAAGGCTTTGAAACAAATTACCTCCGAACAAGCCGAAGAAATGTTGCAACAAGGTGTTTTTGGAGAAGGAAATATGTTACCCAAAATAAAAGCGGCTCTTCATTTTATTCAATCGGGAGGTAAAGAAGTTTTAATAACGGACTTAACCGGAATTGCCAACAATAAAGGAACTGTGATTATAGCTTAATTTTTGCAATTCAATTTGTGATATTTTATTGTTTTTTAAAATGAACTGATGAAGTTACATCACAAAGTTTCGAGAAACGATATGAGCGATGTCCCGATGTTTTGTGGCATACCAGTTGAAACGAGCAAAATTGCCTATTGAAGCTTGTCAGCCGGAAACGGAGCGACAGCCAAGTGAAGAATCCAAATCTATAAACCGATACAAAAACAAAAGATTGCCACGACGCTCGTGCCTCGCATCTCGAAATAACAATATGCTGTTAATCAATATATTAAATAACAAAGTGTGTCATTTCGAACGCAGTGAGAAATCTCATTCTATTTGGCAAAAGATTCCTCACTCGTTGCACTCCTTCGGAATGACATTTGTCCTAAGCACCTGCATCCTACACCCGTCATCCTATGTTTGCAAAATAAAAAAATAACCTAAATTGACAGAATGAGCAGACAGCGGTGTCGTATCATTCAGAACGGAGCGAAGTGTGTTGTCATTCAGAACGGAGTGAAGTGTGTTGTCATTCAGAACGGAGCGACAGCGAAGTGAAGAATCTAATTCAATAAACCAACCCAAAAACATAAGATTGCCACGACGCTCGTGCCTCGCATCTCGAAACGACAATATGCTGTTAATCAATATATTAAATAACAAAGTGTGTCATTTCGAACGCAGTGAGAAATCTCAATTCATACAAGATCCCCTCAATACAAACTTTTGGGCGATTTCAGGATGTCAAATATCCAATTTAAACTTGTTTTTTAAATAATGCAAATCGGGATATTTTTCAACCAGTTTATTAAACTTGTCTTTTTTGGAGTAAATAAATTCACTGCGTTTTTCTTCCTTGACTTCAATAACAAAATCGATTTCGTAATTCTGTAATTTTTCACGCAGATATTTCAATATTTTTTCTTTATTTTGTTGTAATTCATCTTTTAATACTTGGCTGGTTAAAGTTACATGAATTTTATGATCGATAATGCGCGGTTTTGGGTCGATGGTTAGAATGGAAAGTAAATTTTTTTCTTGATGTTTGCGTAATATATCGAGGTATTTGTGCCAACGGACCTCAAACTGTGCCTGTGTAAAGGGTTCTTTGGGTAATGTTTTTTGAGCTTGTAATTGTTTGAGTTTTTCTTTCTCTGATTTTATGTTGCGAAGTGCATTTAATGATAAACCTATGCCGGTTGAGGCTTCTTTTTCTTTGAAATCAACTTTTGGTTCGGCAACAGATTGTGTTTGGTCGGTTTCAAGAGATGTTAATTTTTTTTCGGGTTTAGGGGTAAAAACCGAAATTTTTGAAACCGAATTTTTAAAATGTGAAGCCGGTAATATTTCAACTATTTTTTTTTTTGCTTCATCCGATTGCAGAGAAGCCAATTTCATCAAAGTCAATTCGACCAACAGTTGCGGGCTCTTGCTCGATTTGTAATTGATATCGGTTTGAGTGGTCAAGTCTAAGGCTTGCATCAAATACGACAAGGACAAACTTTGAGCTTGTTTTTTGTATTGTTCTTTTATATTGTCGCTTACTTCGAGCAAGTTTACCGTTTGCGTGTCTTTGGCAACCAACAAGTCTCTCAAATGTCCCGACAAACCGGCTATAAACTGATGAGCATCAAAACCTTGATGTAACAAATCATTGAAAAAATTTAAAATACCCGGCACATCATTTTGTAACATTAAATCTACCACCTTAAAATAAGCATCATAATCTAAAATACTCATGCTTTCGGATACAATTTTGCGGGTAATTTTTCCATCCGAATAGCTTACTACTTTGTCAAACAACGACAAAGCATCGCGCAAAGCTCCATCGGCTTTTTGTGCAATTAAGAACAAGGCATCTTCTTCGGCTTCCAGACCTTCTTTATCAACTATATTTTTTAAATGTTCTTTGATGTCAAAAGCACTGATACGTTTAAAATCGTAGATTTGACAACGGGATAAAATAGTTGGTATGATTTTATGCTTTTCGGTGGTTGCCAAAATAAAGACGGCATGAGCCGGTGGTTCTTCCAAAGTTTTTAAAAAAGCATTAAAAGCTTGGGTCGAAAGCATGTGCACCTCATCAATTATATAAACTTTGTATTTGCCTACTTGAGGCGGGATACGCACTTGTTCTATCAAATTCCTGATATCATCAACCGAATTGTTTGAAGCGGCATCGAGTTCAAAAATATTAAAAGCAAAATCTTCTTCGGAAGACAGTCCTTCCGCTTTGTTAATTTCTTTTGCCAAAATACGGGCACAAGTGGTTTTGCCTACCCCTCTCGGTCCGGTAAACAATAGGGCTTGCGCCAAATGATCTTTGGCAATGGCATTTTTTAATGTATTGGTAACTGCTTGTTGTCCAACTACTTCTTCAAATTTTTGCGGTCTGTATTTTAAAGCGGAAACTATATAATTCATAAACTATGTTAATTAAAACAAAGATAATTCTTTTTTTAATATTTTTGCAACTAAACTTATTAACATAAACCTAATGAAAGCAAAAATTGCAGTAACTACTAACAAAAACGGAGATAAAATAGCCGAACATGCCGGTCACGGTGTCTATTTTAAAATTTATGAAGTTGATGAACAAGAGGGTTTGACCGGTTCAAAACTCATTAAAGTCGAAAAAGAACACACCTTGCATAACTTGTTGCACAACCCCAATACCAATCCGCAAGAACATGAAGTTTTGCAATGTCAAATTTTATTGACAGGCGGTATAGGTATGGGTGCCATTCAACGTTTGGCACAAATGGGTGTCAGAGCTTACATTATTGAAGAAAATAATCCCGATAAAGCCATTGAGCAATTGATTAACGGCACGCTAAAAGCGGTTGACCCAACCACATATCAACATACACACCATCACCATCACGAGCATGGGGACGGACATGATTGTAACGGGCACCATCATCATTAAACCCCCAAAAAAACGGCAAATTTGCCGTTTTTTTTGGGGGGGTTAAAAATATAAAAAATTATTTTGAAAATTGTTTGGCTACTTTTTCGGCTTTTTTGGTTTCACTATAATCATAAAAACCTTCACCCGATTTAACCCCCAATTTTCCGGCTTCAACCATTTTGACCAATAACGGATTAGGAGCATATTTCGGATTTTTAAATCCGTCATACATTACATTTAATATAGCCAAACATACGTCCAAGCCTATAAAATCAGCTAATTGCAAAGGTCCCATGGGGTGTCCCATGCCCAACTTCATCACCGTATCTATTTCTTGCACACCGGCTACACCGTTATACAAGGTTTCAATGGCTTCATTTATCATAGGCATAAGAATACGATTGGCTACAAATCCCGGATAGTCATTGACTTCAACCGGAACTTTTCCTAATTTTTTTGACAAAATTTCAATAGTTTCATAAGTTCTGTCCGAAGTGGAATAACCTCTGATTATTTCAACCAATTTCATAATGGGAACCGGATTCATAAAGTGCATACCTATAACTTTGTCAGGACGATTGGTTACCGAAGCAATGGTTGTAATGGAAATAGACGAAGTGTTGGTAGCCAATATAACATGTTCGGGAGTCAGTTTGCTTAAATCTTTAAAGATTTTCAATTTTAAATCGATATTTTCCGTAGCGGCTTCCACTACCAAATCAACTCCGTTTATTCCTTCTGCAAGGTTTTCAAAAGTTGTTATATTATTTAAAGTTTGTTCTTTGGTAGCTTCGTCTATTTTCTCTTTGGTCAGCAACCGCATTAAATTTTTGGTTATGGTATCCAAAGCTCTTTCCAAAGCGTTTTTTGATACATCAATTAAGTGCACTTGATAACCCGCTTGTGCAAAAACATGTGCAATACCGTTGCCCATGGTTCCGGCTCCTATAACTGCTATTTTATTCATAGTTTTATATTTTATTGATTAACAGATTGTTTTGAATGTGAACAAAAATAATAAAAAGTCGTCGTTTTTCCTATGAAAAATGTTTATTTTAGTGCAAATTATTTTACCATGAACGACAGCCCGAGACATCAAGGTTTGCGTAACCGTTTGGTTAATGAACTCAAACAAAAAGGTATTCAAAATCGCGATATTTTGGAAGCCATAGCACATATTCCGCGTCATTTGTTTTTAGATTCGGCTTTTGAACGGCATGCTTATGAAGATAAAGCTTTTCCCATTAGTGCCGAACAAACCATATCGCAACCATATACCGTTGCCTTTCAAACCGAATTGCTCGATGTTCAAAAAGGTGAAAAAGTTTTGGAAATCGGAACCGGTTCGGGTTATCAAGCTGCGGTTTTAATTTTTTTGGGTGCACAAGTTTATACTGTTGAACGCAAAAAAGAATTGTTTTTGATTGCACAAAAAAATCTGCAAAAAATAGGTATGAAAGTCAAATATGCCGGTTATGGCGACGGCTACAAAGGTTTGCCGTTGTATGCTCCTTTTGACAAAATTATCGTTACGGCTGCCGCTCCTCATATACCCGATGCACTGATAGAACAATTAAAACCCGAAGGAAAAATGGTTATACCGGTAGGTCAAAACGAACAAACCATGTTGTTGATTGAAAAAAACAAGGACGGTCAAATCAATCAAAGCCGACACGGACTTTTTCGTTTTGTTCCGATGTTAAGAAATAAAGATTAGCCGGTTATAAACTACTCAAAAAGTTATATAAATCGTCTTCTTTATTCAATCCCAATTTTTTTCGCAATCGATGACGTGCCAACTTGACACTGTTTGGAGTAATATTAAGCACCGCTGCGGTTTCTTTTATATTCAAATTCAAACTTATCAAGGCCGCCAATTTATCGTCATGTGATGTCAAATCGGGATTGATTTGATGGAGTTTTGTATAAAAATCTTTATTAACTTTTTCAAAATATTTTTTAAATAAATCCCAGTCTTTTTCGGTTCGTTGCATCCGGTTTATGTCCCTGATAATAGATTTGGTTTCGGCACGAAAAGGTGTATTGAGTTGTTTGGAAAGTTGTGTTAGTTTTTCTCGTATCTCACTTAAAATCTTATTTCGTTGCATCATATTAAGTGCGTGCGTAGTCAATTGTTTGCTTCGATAGTTCACTTCCATTTCCAACTCTTTACTTTTGAGTTCTTTATTGTGCAATTGAGTTTCGAGCAATTTTTTTTCCATATCATATAAAGCTTTGTCTCTTTTTCGTTTGTTTAAGAAAAAAAGTAATAAACCTGTCAATAAAGCTATTCCCAACAGCGCTGTAAAAATAGCTATACGTTGTCGGTCTTGTATGGCTTTGGCTTTGATATGTTCGGTTTGATTGAGTTTTTTCAAATAGGTAATTTCTTGTTCTTTTTGTTCGGTTTCAAATTGTGTTTTTAAGTTTTGAATATATTTTTCGGTTTCTTTATTGTGAGTTTGTTCCTGCAAACTTGCATATTGTTCAAAAGATTGTAAAGCCAAATCATATTTTTTTTGATTTTTATAAGCTTGATACAAAAGTTGCAAAGCTTTGCTTTGCGTCAAAATATTGCCGTTTTTCTTTGACAATTCAACAGCTTTATTGCAGTGTTTGATACATTGATTATTGTTACCCTTTGCAAAAAACAATTCACACAAACTCAAATGAATACTTGCGGTATTTTTACCAATTCGTTGGTTTATTACGAGTGCCTTTTTCAAATATTTTAAGGCTTCATTATATTTTTTTTGGTCTTTTTTGAGCAAACCGAGATTTTGTAATACAATGGCTTTTTCACGTTCATTATTTAATTTTTTCCAAATAAGCAGACTATTTTGATAATCGCTTATTGCTTGCAATGTATCGCCTCGTTTTTTGGCATTGATACCCAAATTGCCATAAGATTTTGCCATCAGAGCAGAATCATTGATTTGAGTAGCATCTTGCAACGCACTTTGTAACCATTTTTTGCTATTGATAAAGTCGTCCATAGTCAAATACAAGCTACCCAAATTCAATTTACTTATGGCAATCATTCTCTTGGGAGCTTTATATTTTTCACGAACTTTAATTGATGAAATAAAATATTTTAAGGCCAAATCTTTCCGTCCGCTTTTAATATATGTAGATGCTACATTGTTCAATATTCGGGCATAGTGCAAAGGGGACAAATCTTTTTGACTACGGTCAATACCATAAGCTTCGTACAATTGAACGGCACTGATAAAAGCTTCATTGGCACGAATATAATCCGCCAATAAATAGTGAACAATTCCTCTGCTCGAATATAATTTGATCATATTTACGGTATCGGCTATCATCTTGGCTTTTTCCAACCCTTTTTGAGATAAAGACAAAGATTGTTTGTATCGTCCCATATTTTTGTAGGCTATGCTTTGTATCAAATATGATTTGACGGCATAAGACGGATTTGCTCCCGCTTTTTCCAAAACTTCACGCGCCAACAATACCGACATAGAATCATCCTTTTTTAACAAACTATCGGCTCGCAATATTTTAGTATCCCACTGCAATGACGGATTTTGAGCTGTCATATCAAAGATAGCAACCCAAAAAATAAACGATAAGATAACAATTTTTTTCATATTCAATTCAATGTATGCTAAAACAATCGGTTAATTTTTGCATCTCTATACAAATATATAAATAACCTGCTTCTTTAATCATGAGTTTTGTATTACAAAATAAATATTAATTTAAAAGAACATATAACAAATTCATTATCAATATATTAACAATCGTCCTAAGGTCTGTTTGATAACCTTTTGATAACCTGTTTTTTTAAATATGATAACCCCATGATAACGCCAATTGTATGGTTTACAATCCGACACGGTCTATCTTTGTTGCAAAATTCATTATTAACCTAAATTATAAATCTTATGAAAAAAAGTCTATATCTTTTATTACTGATTTTGCCCTTGGCAACTACGGCACAAATCGAATTGAAAAAAACCTCACTTGCCCCTTTTGGCGGTTCAAGTGAATCGGGTAATCTGAGCATAGTTCATATTGCCGGCGAAATTGCCAACAAAGAAAACAATCAAGGAAATTATCATTTGTCCGAAGGATTTATCGGTCCTGATTTGACACGATTGTTGGGATTAAATGATTACGAAATTCTTTCAGGCATAAAAGTTTTTCCGGTTCCCGTGAGCAATGTTCTCAATGTGCAATTGGGTCAATCCGGCACCTATGAAATTTACTTGTTTGATTTAACCGGCAAACAACTTTCTCAAACTCAAACCAACGAAAAACAAATAACGTTGGAAATGTCGCACCTGCCGGCAGCTAACTATATTTTAATGGTAATCGACCGAAAAAACAAAACTTATAAGTATATAAAAATTCAAAAAAACTAATCTTTACTAACCTAAAAATAAATTGATATGAAAAACACAACATTCATTTTATTGGTTTTGATGACCAATATACTATTCGCACAAATCAACGGTTTTAATTACAAAGCCTTAATTACAGACAACGGCAATGCCGTAAGCAACCAATCTGTTGATGTCAAATTTACCTTGTATCAAAACGGAAACCCTGTTTACCAAGAAACACAAACACTTACAACCGACAACAACGGTATTATCAGTGCCAATATAGGAGAAGGAACGACATTAACAGGAAGTTTTAATACCCTCGATTGGCAAAACGGCATGATGGCACTTCAAGTCGAAATAGATACAGGCTCAGGCTATCAAGACTTTGGTACCAATGAACTAAAAAGTGTTCCGTTTGCCAAATATGCCGAAAAAGCCGGCAATGTTTTTAGCGGAGACTATCATGACTTAATCAATCGCCCCGACTTGTCTGATGTAGCTATCAGCGGCGATTATAACGACCTGAACAACACGCCTGTTCTTTTCAATATTGCCACTCAAACTACTCCGGCTACTACCGTTTCCGACAACATTTACCACAGCGGTAAAATGGCCATCGGAACAAGCGAAACAGACCCCGTTTCAACTTATCGACTATTTGTCAAAAACAGATATTCGGAAGTAGGTATCAGTTCAAATACCGATGCGCAAGCTGTAATTATTAACTCCAATTTACAACAAGGAAATGGTATGACCATCAATCAAAACAACAGTAATTCATCAGCCAGCAAATCGGCTCTTGAAACAAACTATACCGACAAAATAAATTCACGTTTGGCATACTATTACAACAGTTCTTCAATGAGTGAAAAAGGATATTACGGTTTGTATAATAGCCTTCAAAACGTCGGCAATTTAATTACAATGGGTGTTATCAATAAAGTAACCGGAAATGGTTATCGTATGAGTGTAGGAGTTATGTCGGATATAACCCACAACGGGACCGGAAAAGGTTTCGGAAACATTGCCGTTATCAAAGGAACCTCAGACGAAGATATGTATGGTGCTTTACAAATAATCGATAACCAAGGCAACGGAGACCATTACGGATTGGTAAACCTTGTTCAAAACGGAGGAAACGGCGATCAATACGGAGTATATAACAAAATAACCAATGTAGGAAACGGCGATAAATACGGAAGCTACAATTATATAATGGATACTGCCCCGGGAAAACACTATGCCGTATATGCCGAAGCAACCAAAAACGCACCCGATGTATATGCCGGATATTTTAAAGGTAACCTAAAAATTGACGGTGGTAAACTAACCGCCAATACAAGTGGAAACGCCGATATGAAAGCTTATGCTTACGGCGAATGGTATATGGGAAATGAAAGAGTTATGACCGACAACGTAAGTATTGAAAAAATAACAAACTCGAGTGGAGACTTTTTAAAATTTAGAATACACTTAAACCCGAACCTCGTAAGCCCGACACACTACATTGTCTCTTTAAATCTTTATAGCTCAGACGGATTTATTCATGCCATTAAAACCGGAAGCTATGTCGATGTTTACACCTCGGATACTTCGGGAAACAGAGCCGAAAAAGCTTTCACATTTGTTATTTACAAAAAATAATTAATCTTTTGTGCCGACTATCCGGCTATTAGTCGGCACAAAAATCAAATGAATAAATCAAAATACCAATATGCTCCGGCAATAAAAATATAATTTCATGTTACGTGCTTGGTTTTTATTCTCATTCTTTATTTTTTTATCTTGCAGTCATACCAAAACTTCAAACAAGTTTTTACCCAACCAAATCAAAAACGACATTAGTACCACTTTAAAATACAAAGCTTTTGAATGGGTGGAAGATTTTGAAAAAAACAAATCGAAGTTTCACAAAGACACTTTGGAACTGCAAGGCTTTTCAAGTGAAGGAGGAGAAGTGATATTGTATAAAAATCCACAAAAAATTTATTTGGTTTGGGATTTTAAAATTTACAATGAAACCGGACAGTGGAACTATATTTATTGGACCGATAAAAACAACCGCTTTATTTTTGTAAAACAAGCCGAATACCGATACAATAAAGCTATATATGAAGCTGATTATCAAATAGATAGCATAATTAATTATTTAGAATTTTTGCCGGAACGCATCAAACTATATGATGCCAATAAAAAAGAAATAACAGACCCCAAATTAATCGAACAAAAAAAGGAAGAAATTGAATATTTTTTTAATGAGTTAACCAAAGGATTAACAAAAAAGTAACCTAAAAAAACTAATTATTATGAAAAACAAAATTATTATACTGTTTATTTTACTGGGAAGTCTTTTACATGCCCAAACAAACGGTTTTAACTATAAAGCACTCATTACCGACAACGGCAATGTTTTAAACTCTCAAAACATTACCGTTAAATTCACCATTTTGCTAAACAATTCGGTTGTGTATCAAGAAACTCATAATACAACTACCGATGCCAACGGTATATTCAATGTAAATTTGGGAGAAGGCAATGCCCTATCCGGTGTTTTCAATTCAATCGATTGGTCGCACGGATCGTATGATTTAAAAGTTGAAATAGACACAGGTAACGGCTATCAGGATTTTGCTGCCCAAACTCTCAAAAGTGTTCCTTTTGCCAAATTTGCCGAAACCGCAGGAAACGTTTTCAGCGGCGACTTTAACGACTTAACCAACATACCCGCAGGTCTGTCAGACGGCGACGACGATACACAACTAACCGAAGCACAAGTAGATGCATACGTAGCCAACAACGGATACCTGACCGCAGAAGTAGATGGAAG
>JAMONO010000040.1 GCA_027065715.1 Flavobacteriales bacterium | reverse complement strand
ATTGACCATTAGCCGCAAAACATGCGAACCTATAAATCCTGCACCTCCCGTTATTAATATATTTTTTTGTTTCATAATTACATTCCGAATATAACAAAATCGCTCATAAAATAATTGTCTCAATATCGTCATACGAGTTTCCTGTCAATCAACATGTTTGTCGCATAAGGCATCAACACAAACTGCCGACAGATACCCAAAAGTTATTCCTTTACGGCTTTTAAGCTCAAATCCATATTTGAAACCGAATGTGTCAGCGCCCCCGACGAAATAAAATCGACGCCGCACTCGGCATATTTAAGCAAAGTTTCTTCCGTAATACCTCCCGAAGCCTCCGTTTCAAAGCGTTTATCAATCAATTTTACAGCTTTTCGCAAATCCTCATAATTAAAATTATCCAACATAATCCTATTTACATTACCAACACGCAACACTTCTTTAACTTCACTCAAATTGCGGGTTTCAATCTCAATTTTTAAATTTAAATTATTGTTTTTCAAGTATTTATTAGTTTTTAAAATAGCCTGTTCAATACCACCGGCAAAATCAATATGATTATCCTTCAACATAATCATATCATACAAAGCAAACCGGTGATTGGTTCCGCCACCTATCCTAACAGCCCATTTTTCCAAAGCCCTGATACCCGGTGTTGTTTTTCGGGTATCCAATATTTGAGTTTTTGTATCTTGCAATATTTCGACAAACCGACGGGTTTTCGTGGCAATAGCACTCATACGTTGCATGGCATTCAATACCAATCGTTCAGCTTTTAAGATAGATTGTGAACGTCCTCGTATAACAAAAGCCACATCACCGTATCTAACAAAACTACCGTCTTTAATCAAGACTTCCATTTGTAACTCGGAATCAATTTTTTCAAAAACCATTCGGGCAAATTCCACCCCTGCCAATATACCGTCATCTTTAACCAACAATTGGGCTTTGCCGGTTGCTTCCGGCGGAATACAAGCCAATGAACTGTGATCGCCTTCACCAATATCTTCACGAATGGCATTATCTATTATAATATTGAGTTCCTTTTCAAACTGTATTTTTGTAATCATGCTTCAAAAATACGGCTTTTTTTATAAGTAAACTTGTTAATCATTGTAAAACCGTTTATTTTTTTGTATTAAATGAAACCTACCGGTAAATTCTTATCAAATTTTGGGCGTGTCCCTCCCTAAATCCCTACGCATATATCCTCGGGTCGGGCTATCCGCTCATACCGGCTCGGCAACAGGCGCCAAAAATAACTTGTTTGCGAGCTTCCTTTGGTCGCTGCCTCCAAGTTTTTTTGGCAAGAGCCTGTCGCCTTCGCCGGTAACCGCTTCTATCCCTCACGCAACTTACCGCCGGGGCTGGTGAAAAAAATAAAAAAAAATAGTTTTTATTTTTCAAAAAAAACTTATATTTGCACTCGCAAAACACGGTGGATATAGCTCAGCTGGTTAGAGCGTCGGATTGTGGTTCCGAAGGTCGTCGGTTCGAACCCGATTATCCACCCCAACCAAACCCATAGTAATTTATGCTATGGGTTTTTTTGTGCAAACAATTTAAGCTTATTATACCACCTGTAAATTTCGAAACATAAGAACAAGCTATATGCCGTTTTAAAAAATAATACGACGTGAACAAATCAAAATGATTAAGTTTTTATTATAATACATATATTTATAAAACGTAAACTAACATGTCAGAAATCTTTTTCCATTTGACAATAAAACCATTCGCACTAACTCCATAAGGGGTTACACTCCTTCTAAATGATAAAGTTACAATCCGAGATATTATTAAATCAAATGAAAAATTTCGTCTCGGTAAGGGTTTTATGAATTTTTTTAAATCAAATGACAATTTTCAACCGCCTTAACAAATATTTAGCACTCGGGCATAAAAAAATTTGCAATAAAATTTTACCTTTGTTGTATATTCCTAAAATTAATTAAGGCATGAAAACCAAGTTTTTTCTATTGATTTTGTTTATTTTCACATTATCAAACGCACAAGACAAAAAAGTTCCTCACGGACATTACAATACAAGTAAATTCAGACAAATAACCGATTTAATACCCCCTCCCAACGAATACCGCAACGCCGCCGGTGCCCCCGGACATGCTTACTATCAAAACAAAGCCGACTACGACATACAAGTAGAACTAATAGATAGCAAGCAACCCAAATTAACCGGACACGAAACCATAACCTATTACAACAACTCTCCCGACGACTTGGAATACCTGTGGGTACAACTCGACCAAAACAAACGAGCACCCAACTCATATACCGACCAAATCAAAGATGACGGAAGCAATGTAATGTTGCGTCCGGGAAAATATATTTCAAAATACACCAACTTGGGTTACAAAGGAGGTTACCACATAACCCGAGTTACAGATACAAACGGCAACCCGCTACCCTACACCATCAATCACACCATGATGCGTATCGACTTGCCCCGAGTCTTAAAATCTCACGACAAAATCAAATTTAACATAGATTGGTGGTATAATATCAACAACTTTGCCGAAGATTGGGGACGTTCGGGCTTTGAACATTTTAAAAAAGACGACAATAACCTGTATATCATAGCCCAATTTTATCCGCGTATGGCAGTTTACGACGACGTAAACGGCTGGCAAAACATGCAATTTATTCAAACCGGCGAATTTGCCTTACCCTTTGGCAATTTCAAAGTAAACATTACGGCACCGGCTGATCACATATTGGACGGAACCGGCGTTTTAACCAACCGTAAGGAAGTAATGACACCCAACCAATACGAACGATTTTTAAAAGCAACTCGCACATTTGATAAACCCGTGATGATTGTTACTCGAAAAGAAGCCGAAAACAACGAAAAACACAAAAGCAACGCAAAAAAAACTTGGAAATTTATAGCCGAAAACGTGCGCGATTTTGCTTTTGCATCTTCACGTAAATTTATGTATGACGCCATGGCAGTACAACTTGACAGCAAAAAAGTTTTGGCAGTATCCATGTATCCCAAAGAAGCCCAACCGCTATGGCAAAAATATTCGACAAGGACCGTAGCCAATACTTTAAAACAATATTCCAAACATTTGTTTGATTATCCATATCACAAAGCCATTTCGGTCAATGCCTTTCGACAAGGTATGGAATACCCTATGATATGCTGGAACTACGGTCGCCCCGACCAAAACGGCAAATACTCCGACAGAACCCGCAACGGCATGATCAAAGTAATAACACACGAAGTCGGACACAACTGGTTCCCCATGATTGTCAATTCGGACGAACGACAATGGATGTGGATGGATGAAGGACTAAACACTTTTACCGAACTATTGGCAGAACAAGCTTTTGAAAAAGAATTGGGCTTTAAATTAAACTCCCGCGGTTATCCCAAACAAATTGTCCCCTTTATGAAAGGCGACCAAAACAAAATGCAACCCATTATGAACAATTCCGACCTGATGTATAACCGAAGCATGACCGCTTACAGCAAACCGGCTGCCGGATTATACATGTTGCGCGAAGTCATTATGGGACATGAATTATTTGACAAAGCTTTTAAAACCTATGCCAACCGGTGGAAATTTAAACACCCCGAACCCGCCGATTTTTTTAGAACCTTTGAAGACGCCTCAGCCATCGACCTGGATTGGTTTTGGCGCGGTTGGTGGTTTACAACTCGCGTAAACGAAATGGGCATTAACAAAGTACAACGATTTTATGTAACCGACAAACCCACCGAACGAATCAAACGAATGGCAAAAATGTATGGCATGAAAGTATCCGACTTCCCTCCATACGTTTCGTTAATAACCGAAGACAGCCCCGATTTTACCCCCGACTTAAAATCGAAAAAAAACGTTTTGAATAGAGCCAAAAATTTAAAAGCCTTTTTGCACGAAAACTTTACCAAAGAAGAAATTAAAAAAATAAAAAATCCCAAATATTTTTATCGTATCGAATTGGTACAAAACGGCGAATTGGTTATGCCTGCTATTTTAAAATTGACATACAAAGACGGAAGTAGCAAACAAATAATTATCCCTGCCAAAATTTGGCGTTTCAACGACAAAAAAGTAAGCAAACTGATAGCTTCGCAAAAAGAAATTGTCAAAATTGAATTAGACCCCGAAAATCTAACCGCCGATATTGACATGTCCAACAATGTATGGCCTAAACAAAAAACAAAATCCGAATTTGAAAAACTCAAAGAAAAATCCAAATTTTAATTCCATAAAACTCAACGATGAAAAACATCATGCTTTTGCTCGGTTTTCTTGTCATAAACTTGCAAGGACAAAGCCCCAAGACCTTCAAGCTGCAACCACTTAAATTACAATTGCAAACCGCTCAAAAACTGGCTCAACTGCCATTGAAATGTATAGACCGAGAATATCCCAACAAACCGGGACAAGTGCTCAACAATAAAAACGAACTCAAAACACCCGCCGAGTTACATCCCGTTTTTTACGGCTGTTTTGATTGGCACTCGGCTGTTCACGGACACTGGTCGTTAGTAAAACTTATCAAAAAATTTCCGCAACTCCGTCAAGCCGACTGTATCAAAAAACTGTTAGAAAAAAGAATAACACCCGAAAAAATAAAACAAGAACTAGCCTATTTTGACCTTAAAAACAATCAAAATTTTGAACGAACCTACGGTTGGGCATGGTTACTCAAGCTTTCCGAAGAACTACACACATGGAACGAACCCTTAGCCCGAAAACTTGAAAACAACCTAAAACCCTTGTCACAAACGATAGCCCGCAAAATGACGCAATATCTAAAAAAATTGCAATACCCTATAAGAGTTGGAACTCACGGCAATACCGCCTTTGCCATGGCATTTGCCTACGATTATGCCCGAGCCGCACAAGATAGTCTGTTGCTAAAAACCATTGAAAAACGAAGTAGAGATTTCTTTTATAACGACCAAAATTGCCCGCTTACATGGGAACCGAGCGGACACGATTTTTTATCACCTTGTTTGGAAGAAGTCGATTTGATGCGAAGAATATTACCCCGTTCAGAATTTTTAAAATGGATAAACAAATTCATTCCGCAACTGGCACACAATAATTTTAATATGACACCGGGCATCGTCAGCGACCGAAAAGACGGACATTTGGTGCACTTGGACGGACTAAATTTTAGTCGTGCTTGGGTATTTTTCGGATTGGCAAAACAATATCCCCGATTCAAACATCTTATCTCATTGGGAAACCGGCATATACAACATTCTTTACCCTATTTGACAAACGACTCTTACGAAGGCGGACACTGGTTGGGCAGTTTTGCCATATATGCCCTCACCCGATAATATTAATTTAAGGTAAATTTTGTCAAATAAAGTCCAAAATCATTTTTTTAGCAAAATAGTTTTATACCTTTGTGTGTTTAAGAATAAAGTTTAATCAAAACAAAAAATAAAATACTATGGCAAAAAAATTTCCTAAATTTATAGGTGACGGAAATGAAGCGGTAGCCAGAGTAGCACACAAGATAAATGAAGTATGTGCTATCTACCCTATTACACCGTCTTCTCCCATGGGCGAACATGCCGACGCACTGAGTGCCAAAGGAGAAAAAAATATATGGGGAGAGGTCCCTCGTGTTATCGAAATGCAAAGTGAAGGAGGTGCCTCGGGTGCCGTCCACGGTGCTTTGCAAGGAGGTGCCTTAACCACTACCTTTACAGCCTCACAAGGTTTGTTGCTGATGATACCCAATATGTATAAAATAGCCGGCGAATTATTACCGACTGTTTTTCATATTGCCGCCCGAACCGTAGCCACCCACGCTTTGTCTATCTTCGGCGACCATTCGGACGTTATGGCAACCCGACAAACCGGTTTTGCCATGCTGTTTGGCGGTTCGGTGCAAGAAGCCCAAGATATGGCACTTTTGGCACAAGTGGCTTCATTAAACACACGCGTCCCGTTTTTAAATATTTTTGACGGATTTAGAACTTCGCACGAAATTCAAAAAATAGACGCAATACCCGACGATGTTTTGAAAGAAATGATACCCGAAGACAAAGTTATGGAACACAAAGTTCGGGCACTGGATCCCGATAGACCCAAATTGCGAGGTTCTTCACAAAACCCCGATGTTTTCTTTCAAAACAGAGAACGTTCCAACCCGTATTACGAAAAAGTTCCGGGTGCTGTTCAAAAAGCTTTTGACAAATTTTATGAACTGACCGGACGCCGCTACAAATTATACCAATACTACGGAGCTCCCGATGCCGAACGTATAATTATCATCATGGGTTCGGGTATGGGTGCCGCTTTGGAAACCGTAGAACAAATGAACAAAAACGGCGAAAGAGTCGGTGTATTGGTCGTTCGTTTATACCGACCTTTCTCTATCAAAGATTTTATTGAAGCTATCCCGAAAAGTGTCAAAAAAATTGCGGTATTGGACAGAACCAAAGAATCAGGAAGTATTGGCGAACCTTTATACATGGATACCGTTAATGCTTTTGTCGAATCCGACAGAAATATGCCTCAAATTGTAGGAGGTCGCTACGGATTGTCTTCCAAAGAATTCAACCCGACACACGTCAAAGGTATTTTTGACGAATTGACAAAAGACAAACCCAAAAATCATTTTACCGTCGGTATTGTCGATGATGTAAGTTATACCAGCATAGACAAAGACGACAACTTTAAGGTAACCAACAACAACAAAAGTTTTATGTTCTTTGGTCTGGGTTCGGACGGAACCGTTTCGGCAAACAAAAACTCTATCAAAATTATAGGACAAACCACCGACAACTACGTGCAAGGTTACTTTGTTTACGACAGTAAAAAAGCCGGAGCCCGCACGGTATCACATCTACGCTTTGGTCCCGACCCTATACAATCGACTTATTTAATTGACGAAGCCGATTTTGTCGCTATTCATCAATTTAACTTTGTTCAAAAATACAATTTTGTAAAAAATGTCAAAAAAGGAGGAACACTCTTGTTAAATTCACCTTTTACAGCTGACGAAATTTGGGATCAGTTGCCCAAAGAAATTCAAAAAGAAATCATTGATCGCGAATTAAAATTCTACGTAGTCGATGCCTCTCGTGTTGCTTTTGAAGCCAAATTGGGACGTAGAACCAATACGGTATTGCAAACCTGTTTCTTTGCTATTTCGGGCATTTTACCCCAAGACGAAGCTATCCAAAAAATCAAAGACGCCGTTGTCAAATCCTATTCGCACAAAGGCGATGCCGTTGTTCAAATGAACTTTAACGCCATTGATAAATCTTTGGAATATTTGCAACAAGTTGATTATCCGAAACAAGTAACTTCCGATAGAGCCCTCGAAAGCGTTATGCACCAAGATGCGCCCGAATATGTTTTAGATGTTTTGGGTAAAATTTATGCCGGTGAAGGCGACAGTTTACCTGTTAGTGCGTTCGAAGCCGACGGAACTTTCCCTACCGGAACGGCTAAATACGAAAAATCAAACATTGCAGATTTTGTTCCCACTTGGGACGATACCGAATTGTGTACCCAGTGTAACAAATGCGTGCATATCTGTCCTCATGCCGCCATACGTGCCAAAATAATCGATGTAGAAGCCTTGGCTGACGCCCCCGAAGGTTTCAAATCAACCAAAATAAAAGGACGTTACGAAGGCGTTGATACGTATGTTTTGTCTGTCGATCCCGAACACTGCACCGGTTGTACGCTATGTGTTAATGTGTGTCCGGCAGAAAGTAAAACCGAACCCGGTTTTAAAGCCATCAATATGCACCCGCGTATGGAAGTGCAACCTGTTGAACAAAAATTATGGGATTACTTTGTCGATTTACCTTGGTATGACCGTAAAAAACTAAAAACTTCAACCGTTAAAAACGTTCAATTTTTACAACCCTTGTTTGAATATTCCGGTGCTTGCCCCGGTTGTGGTGAAACTCCATACATCAAAGAAGTAACTCAATTATACGGCGACAGCTCATTAATAGCCAACGCCACAGGTTGCTCCTCTATTTACGGCGGTAACTTGCCAACCACACCTTACAGTCAAAACGACCGAGGACAAGGTCCCGCTTGGGCAAACTCATTGTTTGAAGATAACGCCGAATACGGATTGGGTATGCGACTGGCACTAACCGAAAAACAAAAAACCGCACGCACCTTGCTCAAACGTTTTGAAGACGTTATCGGTTCCGAATTGGTCGAAGCCATTTTGAACAATCCCGAATCGGACGAAACTCAAAAAGAACAACAACTTGAATATATCAGACAAGTGCGTGAAGCTATTAAAGACATAGACAGTGATGATGCCCGTCGTTTGATGGTTTTAGCCGACGATTTGCGTAAAAAATACATCTGGATATTCGGAGGAGACGGCTGGGCATACGATATAGGTTACGGCGGATTAGATCATGCCATTGCCAGCGGTGAAAATATCAACATTTTGGTTATGGATACCGAAGTATATTCCAACACCGGCGGACAAGCATCGAAAGCTACCCCTACGGGTGCCAGTGCCAAATTCCAAGTAGCCGGTAAAGAAATACCCAAAAAAGACATCGCACTGCAAGCAGTAGCTTATGGCAATGTATATGTAGCTCAAATAGCCAGCGGTGCCAAAGATCAACAAGCCTTAAAAGCCATTAAAGAAGCCGCCGAATACGACGGACCTTCTATTTTGATAGCTTATTCACATTGTATTGAACACGGCTATGATATGGGTGATGGTGCCGACCACCAAGAACTGGCAGTTAAATCAGGCTATTGGCCGCTATTTAGATATGACCCGCGCAAACCTGCCGGAAAACGATTCCAGTTGGACAGTAAAGCACCTAGCATTCCAGTTACGGAACTTATCGATAAAGAAGCACGATTTGCCCGTGTAAAAAAAGCCAATCCCGAAAGAGCCAAAATGTTGGCTGACATGTTACAAGCCGAAATCAATTCGCGCTGGGAAAGATTAGAACTGCTTTCCAAACTGTAAAAGGGATTTGACCATAATACATCAAGAACAGGCGAGCCGGAGGCTCGCCTGTTCTTATTCTGTAAAAACATTATCTGATTCGGTTAATAAAATCAAGTTGGTATTATTTATTCATAGTGCACAACCACTTTTTCAACAAAAGGCATTTTCTTTATAATGTCATCTTCAATTTGATGAGCCAATTCATGTGCTTCAAAAAGTGATTCGGTTTTTAAATCCAAATCCAGTTGCAAAAATTTAAAACTTCCCGAATTACGTCCCGAAATTCTGATAACTCTATTTACTCTTTTATCATTTTTTAATATTTCTTCCACTTGTGCTATGGTTTCATCGTCAATAGCGGCATCGAGCAGAACCATAACGGCATCTTTTAAAATTTCGTAGCCGCTGTGAAAAATAAAAAATACTACAATAAGAACCGCTGCTTTTTCGCCCCATTCAATACCGTAATATTTAAACAAAATACCGGCAAGCACCACCAAGGCGGTATAAAAATCGGCTTTTATATGAGCAGCATCGGCTTTTAGAATAGGCGAATTGAGTTTTTCCGCCATATTTTCTTCATATTTGGCATAAATATAAGTTGTCAAAACAGTTATAACAATAACACCCAAAGCAATATACAGATTTTTCATCTCAATCGGTTTGCCAAAAAATACATCTTTGACAATTTCATAACCTGCAAAAAAGATGGCAAAAGCGCTGATGAGTGCCACCAAATTTTCTACTTTGTATAAACCAAACGGAAAACGCTTGGATTTTTTATTTGAAATTAAAATACCTATATATACACTGAACGAAGCCGCCAAATCGGATAAAGAATGGACCCCGTCGGCAGTTAAGGCTGCACTGCCCGAAAACTTTCCGCCTACAATTTTTAATACGGACAAAAAAGTATTTACAAGTATGGAATACAGCGATATTTTCTTTTTGGTTTGATAATTTAGAATTCTGTTACTATCGGTTGTCATAACGGTTAGTTAAAAAAGATTAGTTTACACTTTTTCTTTATGTTGATATGATAAACATATATTTTTTTATTGAAACAATTACAGATATATGGTTTTAATTCTGATTAAAGTATCGTGTTTTATTTCAATAGCCGCTTTGTCAAAATCGGGACGATTAAACAGATTAACCGATTGAAACCGGCTCAATCCGAATCCTTCTTTGGGTTTGACAAAACCTTTATCGAGTTTTCCATTGCTGTTTTCATCGTGAAAAAAATTGACGGCATAACTACCGGCAGGCAAATTGTCAAATTCGACATACGCTGTTTGGTTGTCAATTCGGACAATTTTTTTTCTGTAATATTTTGAAAAACTCTTATCGGGTATGCTTCCTTTTGTGTTATACAACAATACGACTAACTGTCCTTTGGAATTGCGTAAATTGTATATTTCAATTTGTAATTTGGATACCGGTAATAATTTAAAACCCGTTATCGTAAAAAATAGAATGGGAATAATAAAAACAAATTTCAATTTCATTTCAAAATATTTTTTAAAGAGACTGCCTATATTGACAAACAGACAGTCTCTATTATCACAATTAACCAAAACTATGAACAATTATTTTTTAGAAAACAAACGAGCTGTTTTTTGTTTGGCTACATCAACCAAATAATACATTACCGGCACCAGATATACCGTCAGCATCAAAGACGACAATAAACCGCCGATAATTACCCATGCCAAACCGTTTTTCCACTCGCTGGCGGTTCCTTTGGCAATAGCTATGGGTATCATACCTATAACCATGGCAAAAGTAGTCATCAAAATAGGTCGCATACGTTCTTTACCTGCTTCTATCAAGGCTTCGGCAGTTGATAAACCGCGTTGTTTCAGCTGGTTGGTAAAATCGACAATTAATATGGAGTTTTTAACCACCAATCCCATTAACATAATCATACCGAGCAAGGTAAACAAACTCAGGTCACTGAGCGACAAGTTCAAAGCCAATAAAGCCCCGATAACAGCCGCCGGAATGGCAAACATCACGACTACCGGATAAATAAAACTATCATATAGAGCTACGAGCAAAAGATATATCAATATTAATGAAATCAGTAGCACATCAGCCATAGCTCCAAAACTGTCTATTTGTTTTTTGATATCGCTGCCCCATGCCATTTGAATACCTTCGGGGAGCGGGTGGGTTTTGACATAAGCTTTAAAATCGTCGGCTACCGAACCCGAAGGGCGTCCCAAAGCATCTGCGGTAATGGTTATGGAAGGCAACCTGTCCATACGCTCCAACATTGAAGGAGATTTGGATTGTTCGATACGGGCAATTTGTGATACTTTGACCGGCATACCTTTGGGATTAACTATGGTTAAGTTAGCCACATCGTCATAATTTTGACGATCAAAATCTTCCAACCAAATACGAACCGGATATTCGGTTCCTTTATCGGTAAGTGTAGCATCATCGTTGCCGGTAAAAGCGGTTCGCAAGTTAAAGCCGACATAAGCCGGATTTAATCCCAATCGTTGCAATTTGTCTCGGTTGGGTATTACTTTCAGTTCGGGTGTTCCTTCCGTAACCGACAATTGCACATTGTCGGCTCCGGGTATATCTTCAATAACTCTTTTTAAGCTGTCGGCTACTTTTTTGACTTGGTTCAAATCACTTCCGCTCAAAGTTATTTCGATAGGCGACGAACGAGCCACCAAACCCAGTGCCGTCATTGAAAATTTAACACTCGGAAATTCTTTTTTCAAAGACTCACGCAAATCAATCATAAAACGTTCGGTAGAAATATTTCGTTTATCGTCCGGCACCAGTTGTATGGTAAATTCCGATTTGTAAGGCAATCCAACTCCCGAACTTCCGATACTGGTTGTAGGTCCGCCTATATTGCTAAACACACTTTCAACCTCTTTTTGTTGCAACAAAAACCTTTCGACCTGTGACGAAACAATATTGTTTTGTTTTAACGGGGTAAATTTGTCAAACTCCAAAAACAAACTGAACTTTCCTTGATCGCCTGTTGCAATCAGTTCGTTTCCGATGATATTTTGTTTCATCAAAACACCGGTCAATATAACCAAGACAAGCATTAATCCGCCAAACACGGCTTTATGATTTAATACCCATTTTAGTTGTCGGGTATAGGCATTGATAAAGTTTTTGAGTTGTCGTTCGAACCAGAGCAAAAATTTGTTAAACCAATTGGTTGGTTTGACATCTTCGGCTTTACCGATACGCGATGCCAACCAGGGTGTCAGTGTAAATCCGACTAACAAACTGGTTAAAGTCGATGTAATAACCACAATGGAGAATTCTTTGAGCATATCGGCTACAAAAACTTGCAAAAACAAAATAGGCAAGAACACGATAACGTCCACCAAAGTAATGGCAACTGCCGAAAATCCGATTTCCATACGTCCGTCAAAAGCAGCTTGTCGGCGTTCTTTTCCCATATCGAGGTGGCGTTGAATATTTTCCAAAACCACCGTAGCATCATCGACCAAAATACCGATAATAAGGGACATTGCCAACAAAGTCATCAAGTTGAGCGTAAAACCCATAATCCACATCACTCCGAAAGCCGTAACCAACGATGTAGGTATGGCAACAATTACGATGAGCGCATTGCGAAAACTACGTAAAAACAACAACATAACAACCGATACCAAGATAACCGCCAAAATCAGGTCGTCCACAACCGATTCGACGGCTGCAATAGTTTTGTCGGTACTATCATCGGCAATGATAAACTTGATATTATTTTTTTTCTCTTTATTTTCAATTTCTTTGAGTTTGGCACGCACCAATTTTGATACGTCCACGGCATTGGCATCACCTTGTTTTTTAAGCACCAATCCCAAACCTTCAACACCGTTATACCGACTAAGCGATGATATTTCTTTGATACCGTCCACAACATTGGCAACATCTTTGACATAAACCGGACTACCGGGTTGCGGCATAGCTACTTGCACATTTCTTATTTCTTCGACATCGTGATATTTGCCTACCAAACGAACGGAGTTTTCTATTTTGGCAGTTTTTATTTTGCCCGCCGGAATATCTATGCCCGAACGGTTAATGGCTTCAACCACTTGACTTAACGATACTTTGTAAAGTTTGAGTTTATCGGGATCGACTTTTACTTGAATTTCGCGTTGTTCACCTCCCAAAATATCGATTTCGGCAACTCCTTTAAGTTGTTTGATTTGCGGCAAAATATCATCTACCATTTTTTGATAAAATTCGGTTGCCGGTAAGTCGCCGGTAGCACTGATGGACATAATAGGCAAATCGCTGGGAGAAACTTTACTCATAGTCGGACTTAAAATATCGTCGGGTAAGTCGTTGCGAATATTATCGATTTGACGTTGTGCATCTTGCATGGCAAAATCGACATCGGTACCGTATTTCAAATTGGCAATAATGATAGACGCATTGGGCAATGATTTGGATTGTATGTAATCAATTCCTTCCAAATTGGACAGGGCATCTTCAATTTTTTTGGAAACGGAAGTTTCCACTTCTTCGGGTTCGGCACCCGGATAAATGGTTTTTACCACGATAACCGGCTGGTTAAAATCGGGTAATAACTCATAACTCAAATTTTTGTAACCGATATAACCTATCAATACAAATACACTGAATAGTACAATGATAAGAGACGGTCTGTTTATAGATATTTTTGTTATGTTCATTTTTTTGTTTTTTGATTATTGATAAAATTTTGTCATTTTGCCGAAAATCGGAATATCTGCGAAATGACAAGAAACCTGTAACAATGACAACCGAAGTATTTCGTGATTTATCATTAACTTTGTCAAAAAAGTTGCTTGTTTTTTCGGCTTATTTTTCAACGGATTGAATATTGGCTCCGTCAAACAGGTTTACAAAACCCGAAGTAACTATTTCTTCTCCGTCTTGCAGTCCTTTCACAATCACATTGTTACCCACGTGACCTTTTAGCACGACATTTTTCAAAACGGCTTTGCCGTTTTGCACAACATATACTTGTGCGTTGTTTTCGGAACCTCGTATGGCGGTAGCCGGAACCAAAATGGCGTTGTTGCCATAATCTTTTTTTACTTTCACCACTCCGAACATACCCGATTTGATGCTTTTTTGTTTGGTATTAACCACATCAAATTTTACAGGATAATCGTTTGAACGATTGGCTTTGCTTCCAATTACGGACAACTTTCCTGTAACGGGTTCATCGGGATAAGCATCAACATTAATATCGTATTCTCTGCCTATATCAAACAAATCCAAGTCGGATTCGGAAACATTGACGGTAAATTGCAATTTGTCAATGGCTGTTAATTGCAACAAAGGCATACCGGGAGCGGCAAACGAACCTACTTCGGTAAACTTCATTGTAATATAACCGTCAAAAGGTGCATAAATATTGGTTTTTTTGATTTGTTCGGATACACTTTTTCGTTCGGCTAAGGCAGCTTTTAAACCCAATTGTGCTTTTTCGAGTTTGATGGCTTGAACGGCATCGTGTGCTACCAATACTTTGTATCTTTTGACATCGTCTTTAAAACCTTTGATTTTGACATCTAAGGTACGACGTTTGGCTATCAACAAGGTAGGGTCTAACTTGATTAACAATTGTCCTTTTTTGACAAAATCTCCTTCTTTTACTTTAATGGCGATAACTTTACCTTGTACATCGGCATTGATTTTGCCGTCTTGGTCAGACATAAAGTTGCCTGTAAATTCTTTGTTTATTACAACGGGTTGAGCCTTTAGCTTGGATGTATGCACCAAAATAGGTTGATTTCTGTCGTAATGATAAACCCGTGCTTCTGCTTTTTGTTTGTTTTCGGTTAATTTAAGCACGATTAATACTATCAGTGCGATTAAAATTAAAAGGTTGATGATGTATTTTTTCATTTTTCAATATTTTTATTAATGATATTTGTTTTATTAATATTATTTACCTCCGATTTAGGGTTAAATGGTTGGTGATTTTGGTTTGCAAAGCGCAATAATTTTATTTGATTTGTCCTGTAATTTTTTTCAATTCCAAATCGGCTTTCATATAATCAATTTGAGCTTGCAAGTAATTTTGTTGTGCTTTTCGCAACTCATTATCAGCCATAATGACATCGGTCAATCCTGCTACCCCATGCTTTTGTTCCAAAAGGGTTTGTTCGTAAACGGTTTGTGCCAGCGCCACTTGTGCTTTGGTATTTTCAATATTTTTTTTGCTAACGGCTAATTTTAATTTGGCATTGTTTATTTCCATTTCTTTTTTATCGGCTATCAATTCGAGTTGTAATTGACTGTTTTGAAGTTCATATTTTTTTTGTTTTATTTTTCGCGTTATTGTAGTGCCGTTAAAAACGGGTATATTTAATCTGGCTCCAATAAAACTCACATCATAAAAATCGAGAAAATCGTGCGGTTCTTCGTCATATCCGTATCCGGTTTGTCCGTATGAAGCCATTAATGACAGGCTTGGCAAACGCGAACGTTTCAAAGACTTAATCTCGTTTTTAATCAGACGGGTTTTGGTTTTTGCCAATTTATAGTCCAAAGTTGTTTCCTTTTTGTAAGCATAAGTCGATGTAGAGGTATCTATATTTTCTTCCACATCTATTTGTTTGTTTAACGGCATACCCATATAAAATTTTAGTGCGTCAAGCACTTGAGTATAATTGATTTGCGCTTGTTGTTTTTGCGTTTTGAGTTGTTGCAGTTGCAAATCGATTTTGTTTACATCGGAACCTTTGGCCAAACCTTGTGTTTTGAGCAATTTCAAATTGTCCAAAAGCTTTTGGGTATTGGTGATATTCCCGTCGATAAACTTTAATTGAGACTTGATAATCTGAGCATTGTAATACATGTTTGATATATCGTAAAATATTTGTTCTTTGGTTTTTTTATATTTTAAACTACTGAGTTCACGTGCTATTTTGGTAGTTTTGATATTGGTGTATAGTTGTGGATTGAACAACGGCATCATTAACTGCACGTTGGCATTGATATTATGAGGTACGCCAAATTGAGCGGCTTTAAATTGCCATTCGGGAGCCATAGGGTTAAAAGCTTTGGCAGGCATCAATTGCGTTGGTAAATCGAAAAAATATTTGTATTCGCCCGTTGCATTAATTTTAGGCAACAAATTGCTTTTAACTTCTTTGTGTTTTTCACTTGCAATTTTGATTTCATTTTGGCTTATTTTTAAGCTTTTGTTATTTTCACGAGCCTTTTCTATCATTTGTTCCAAGCTCATAATTTCTTGTGCATGAAGTTGCAAAACGGATAAGAACAAAAGTAACAATCCGCTGATAAATTTTTTATTGTTAATCATATCTGTATTTTTTTTAATATTTAAATGTCCCGAATCATCGGGTAATATTCGTTAAATTATCTGCAATAAAATGTGTCATTGCGTCAATTATTGTATTACTTCATTTTATAAAAGGCACCGGCTAATATTAATACCGATAGCACCATCGCAATAGCTCCGATTAAAACAAAAACAGGCGGAAAACTCAAATAAACCTCCATCAAAATACCAACGGGCATCAATATACCCGCAACAGCCAACCAAGAAATAATTTTGGTATTGCTCAATCTGTCTTTGAATTGCAACAACAAATAGCCTATAACAATATTTAACAAGGCAAACAGATTGCCGTGCACATGTGCCAAACGACTTTCAAAATGACTTCCTTTGATATAATTTTCAATCCACGCCTCTTTGCCGGGAGCAAAATCGCGTAAATAAATCAATAAAAATCCGTAAGCCATAAATAAAGCCATTACGAATAAACCGGTTACGATATTTCTTTTTCCGTTCATAATATATTTATGTTAGTTAGTATTCACTCGCAAAGGTAATACAATTTTTTTAATTACGGTAATAAAACTATATTATCTCATAAAGTTATAAAAAGAAACTCCCATATATTATATTGCAATTAGCTCATTATCAACTATTTAATTAGATTGCCATAAATAACTTTTTAGCAAATTTTAAGAAAACTACGGTTCATAAGAACCTATAAAAAAGATATTGTTACCGGACAAATCGAGTTGAACCGGTATCTCTATGCTTTGTGAGATACTGATGATACCCATTGAAACGGACAACAATGTTTATCGAATTGCAATATTCAAAACGAAGCGACTGCGAAGCGAAGAATCTAATTCAATAAAACGACACAAAAACAAAGATTGCTACGGTGCTCGTGCCTCGCACCTCGCAATGACAACGTTTTGCTAATCAAAGAATTAAGCAATGAATGATGTCATTTCGAACGCAGTGAGAAATCTTTATCTATTCGGCAAAAGCTTCCTTTAATCAATTCCGTTAGAAATTTACCGCTACCGCATATTCTCAAAGTTTCGGGACTAAAACCTAAACCAATTTAAAATAATTCAATAAAGTATAAATGTAAATAACTTTCGCCTTGCAAAAGCAAGGCGAAAGTTATTGAAAATCTACCAAACAAAGTCTAAAAAATGTATCTCAAGCCCATTTGCACTTGCCAGCGCGAACGCAAACTATAATCGTTATAAAAGGTTTGTTTCAAAGAGGTGTCAAAAGTATAAACCGGTTCATCGATACCGTCGTTGTTTATATCCTTGACCATAACACTGATGGGTTGTTTGGTGGTAGGAAGTTTAACTACTCCCCAATCGCTGTTTAGCAAGTTGCCCAAGTTCATTATATTTAAATTGAATTGCACTTTTTGGGCTCCTTTTATTTTGTATGATTGGGTTAATTTCAAATCTATTTTGCTTCTCCAAGGGCTTAATATGGCATATCTTTCCATATATGTACCTCTGTGAGTGCTCAAATAATCGTCTTGAACAATGAAGTGGTTAAATGCCTCTTTTTGTGCTTGTTGTTCAGCAGGGGTTCCTTCAAAATACATTTGTTCTATTTCTTCTTTTTTGGGGATATAAATCAAATCGTTTAGGTCGGAACCGTCGCCGTTGATGTCCCCCGAATAGGTATAAGAAAATCTTCCTCCTTTTGCCCATTCGTAAACAGCTGCCAAAGTAGTGCTCCATTGCTTGTCATGTCCATACTTCCATTCTTTGCTCGAAAAACCTACAAAGCGATGCATATCGCCATACAACGAAGGTGCCAATACGGCTTTATTTACATTACCCAAAGCCGGATTTCGGAGAAAAGCATCGCCGGTAATTTCGGCTTCAATTGAATTGGCATCGTTAGAAAGCAAGAAGTTGTAAGCCAAGCTGGTTCTAAAACCTTTTTTGAAGTTTTTGTTTACTTTGGCGGTAAAGTTAAACGATTCGCCCAAATTGGTATTGGTAAAAGTATATAAATCGGCATTAAATCCGTAGTCAAACATTTTCACATGGTCGTTATCGGTATAAACCGGTCTGGCATCAATACTACTGTTTAAGGTACCGCTGGGTGGTTTCAAACCATAGTTACGCACCATCATGGCATTGATGTCTTTGGTATAAGCCAAATCGATACTGGTTGTCCAGCCGTTTTCAAATTTCAGATCGGTTCCTAAGCTGGTTCGCCATACTTGTGGAAATTTAAAATCGGGCGAAACGGGTGTCATATACCAGCGACCTACATTGGCTACGTGATTTCCTATCCATACAAAAGGAAGTCGTCCTGTAAAAATACCTGTTCCTCCACGTAAGATTGCCGTTTTGTCATGACTGAGATCCCAGTTAAAGGACAAACGGGGCGACCACAATAAGTCTTCGGAAGGAAGATTGCGGGCACTGTATTGCAAAGCATTGCCGTTTTCGTCATACCAAGTTTGTTTTTCCATGATATAATCGTCTCCGGCTTCTTCGATTTTTTCTTTGATATAATCTGCCGTTTTAAAATACATGGGTTTATCTACTCTTAGGCCTACGGCAAATTTGAAATATTCGTTTACTTGTATTTCATCTTGCACAAAAAAACCTAATTGTCCCACGTCCAATTTGGTTATATTCCACTTACCGGCAGCGTCGGCTTCTTTGGCATCGGCTATTTTTTGAGAAATTGTACCGTCTGCAACAGCATCTCTAAATTGTTGCATGGTATAACCGCCAAAAACATCAAACCCGTAGCCGAACAAATTAAATGAATTGACAAAACTAAATTTTTCAAAATTAAAACCACCGGTAAAGGTATGGTTGTTCATTGTATAAGTAAAAATATCGGAAGCTTGATAAACTTTTTGGTCTAACTTATTGTGAATAGAAAAGGGTTCATGACCGGCTATGATATAAGGTTTACCGTCTTTAAAAATATTTATTACCGGCGCCGGAGTTGAATTTGGTTCTCTGTAATCGTCAAAATAGGTGTATCCGGCTTGGAATTTATTAGACATTTTACCGTCTTTTGAATTCCAGTTCATTTCCAACAAATACGA
Organism: Flavobacteriales bacterium; assembly: GCA_027065715.1. Lineage (GTDB taxonomy): Bacteria > Bacteroidota > Bacteroidia > Flavobacteriales > Flavobacteriaceae > WGBX01. Next base: position 26,995 of record JAMONO010000040.1, on the reverse strand, counting down.
ATCGATATTGTTGTTTATGCGATAACCCGAGTTATAAAATTGCAATACGTCTTTATCAGGGCCGCGGTGCATAATGGCATCGGGGTGTGCATTTAAGTCCCGATAAGCATTTAACCTGTTGTATATCATCGATAAACGAAGATTATCGGTAGCGTTCCAATCCAATTTTACGATACCTTTTTGCGAATAGGTATCGTGCAAATAACCTTCGTAAGGGCCGGTTTGATAACCGATACTTGCCAACAGTGCCGAAACTTCGTCCAAATCGGATTTTTCGACTCGACTGACATTATCTCCTGAACGTCCCGGTGCTTTGGCTATATAAAAAGAGCCCAAATCGGAACGGTCATCGATTTCGGCATTGACAAAAAAGAACAATTTGTTTTTGATAATAGGTCCGCCTACACTAAAACCGGCTTGCAATTGCTTTAAATCGGGGGTTAAAGTAGTGCTTCCCAGATTGACTTTTCCGGTCATGTCTTGGTTACGATAATATCCGAAAGCAGTTCCGTGAAAAGTATTGGTTCCGCTCTTGGTTACGGCATTAACAGCAGCACCCGTAAAACCCGATTGCGTTACATCATAAGGGGCGGTTGAGACTTGTATTTGGTCAATAGCGTCCAACGAAATGGGTTGGGCATTGGATTGTCCGCCCGGAGTGGCGGCGTCTAAACCGAAGGGGTTATTAAATATACTTCCGTTAAGCGAAAAATTGTTGTATTGATCGTTACGTCCGCCAAACGAGTTGCCGCTGGCTGACGGTTCCAATCTATAAAAATCTTGTGCCGAACGGGTAATGGAAGGCAAAGCCTCGAGTTCTTTGTGTCCTATACTGGTTACCGGTCCGTTTTTGTCTTTGGCGGCAACTTTGCTGTTATCTTTTACGTTGATAACAACTTCTTTCAAGGTATTTTTACTTTCTTTTAAGAACACTTGTATATCTTTGGTTTCGCCCAGCTTCAAATATATATCTTTGAGTTCGACCGGTTGGTAACCGACAAATTTTACAATTACGGTATAAGGTCCGCCAATACGCAAGTTGGGCAACAAAAATCGTCCGTTTTCTTGTGTTATGGTTCCGTTTCGCGTGCCGGTAGGTTCGTGTATTACCATTACTTCGGCACCCATCATGGGACCGTCTTTATCTTTAACCAATCCTTTGAGTTTGGAAGTGGTTACTTGCGAAATACCCGATGAAAAAAACATCAAGACAAATGTTAAAAAAAATAATTTTCTTTTCATAGTTTGAAAAATTTTGAGTTTGATTTATTCAGTTCGCTAATTTATGAAAAAATTATCCTTTAAAACGACGTATTTTCATAAAGTTATTATCAAAAAATTGTTAATAAGTAACATAAAAAAACCACGTCATTACAACGTGGTTTATAAGAATTTTTATATTAAATGAAAATCAATCTTTCCACTCCGCCAAAAACAAATTGGTATCATGTGTGCCTCTATTGTTGCGATTGGAACCGAATACCAGTTTTTTTCCGTCGTATGAAAACATGGGAAAAGCATCAAATATAGGGTCAAAAGTAATTTGTTCCAATCCGGTTCCGTCCACATTAATCATATATAAATTAAATGGTATGGTTTTGGTTTTGTGGTTAGACGAAAAAATAATTTTTTTGCCACCGGGATGAAAGAAAGGTGCCCAGTTGGCGCCTCCCAAATGAGTAACTTGATGCAAATTGCTTCCGTCGGCATCGCACACATAAATTTCCATATTGGTTGGTTCTACCAAACCTTGTGCCAAGAGGTCTTTGTATTTTTTGATTTCTTCGGGTGTTTTGGGTCTTGACGAACGAAACACAATTTGTTTGCTGTCGGGCGAAAAGAAAGCCCCTCCGTCATAACCCAATTCATGTGTAATTTGTTTTACACCGGTTCCGTCAATATTCATGGTATAAAGTTCCAAATCGCCGCTACGGGTTGAAGTAAAAACAATTTTTTTACCGTCGGGGGACACTGTAGGTTCGGCATCATAGCCCGGTGTATCGGTCAATTGTTTTACTATGTTTCCGTTTAAATCGGCTACAAAAATATCATAAGTATCGTATATAGGCCACACATAACGTCCTTTTTCTTTTTTAGGTTCGGGCGGACAAGCATCACCTCCCAAATGAGTAGAAGCATAAATTATCAGGCTGTCGCCGGGGAGGAAATAACTACAAGTGGTACGTCCTTTACCGGTGCTTATCATTTTGGGCATGTGCACACTGTCGAGCGGTTGGTCGGCATTCATAACAAATATTTGGTCACAAGGAACATTCCAACGCGGGTTACGTGCTTGAAAAACCAATTTTTTATCATCAAAACTCCAATATGCTTCGGCATTATCGCCACCAAAAGTCAGTTGTTTAACCGACTTAAAATGTTTTTTTTCTTTGTCGTAAAAAACCTTTTGAACCAATTTGGTTTCACCCGATTTACCATCGGCTTTTTTTCCGTTATGCTTGCATGCTCCCATCAGGTAAACCAAACCGATAAGAGCAAAAAGTGTTTTAAATTTCATTGTCATATATTTTTCGTAATTTAGAGGCAAAAATAAGTTTTTTATTGAAATAAAAATATCGAATACCGAACAGAATTATTACGAATAAAAAAGATTGATATGTCGAAAAATGTTTCTAAAAGTGTCTATTGGATTTTAAAACCACAATTACACTGAATATAAAAAACAACTCAATTATAACAATATACTCAAAATGAATTATTTAGATTTAATTATCGCCGTAGTCCTTGTTTGGGCTTTTTATTCGGGTTATAAAAAAGGAATTATTTATATGTTAATTTCTTTTTTGGCTATTATTGTCGGTTTGTATGCCGCTATCCACTTTTCTTATTTGATAGTAGAACTATTGTCGCAATGGTTACATAAAAATCCGGACGAACTGGCTATTATGTCTTATATCATTACTTTTATCATTGTTTTTGCCTTATTGCATTTGACAGGCAAATTGCTCGACAAGTTTTTGGAAGCCGTAGCTTTGGGATTTGTAAACCGTATAGCCGGCGGTGCTTTGTCGGTTGCCATAAAATTGGTTGTTTTAAGTTTGATTTTATGGCTCTTTGATCAAGGCAATCAAATGTTTCCTTTGGTCAAACAAGAAACATTAAACGAGAGTAAATTGTATAAGCCCGTAAAGGATTTGTCTCCCGTAATTTTGGTTAATTTGAAAAAACTTAAAAACAATGAAACTTTGAAAAAAATTAAAGAAAAAAATTTTGAAATACACAACCCGAACGATAGTTTGCAATAAATGTTAAGCTTATCTGAATACATGACTTTATTTACAACAAATAATGTATTTTTGTATAACCAAAAACAAATACCGTGCTACGACATATTGCTCAGTTTCTTGCAGAACCTTTTATTTGGCTGACCAAATTTTATCAATATTTTTTGTCTCCATTGCTGGGTTCCAATTGCCGTTATACGCCTACTTGTTCACAATACACGATAGAAGCCTTAAAAACACACGGATTGTTTACAGGTGGTTGGCTGGCAATTAAACGTATATTGAGTTGTAACCCGTGGGGCGGTTCGGGATATGACCCCGTGCCTACCAAAGAATCGCTAAAAAAGAAAAACAATTATAAATTAGACAAATGAATTTACTAAGCATTATTTGGGACCCGAGTATCGGACTGGAATTAGGACCCGTTACTATACGCTATTACAGTTTAATGTATATTGTAGGTTTTGCCGCAGGTTATTATATTCTAAAAAAAATTTTTGATAATGAAGGATTGAATAACTCATACCTCGACCCCATGCTTACCTATGCCGTTGTTGGAACTTTGCTGGGAGCTCGATTGGGACATGTATTTTTTTACGATTGGAACAGCTATTACAAAAACCACCTGGAAGAAATCCTTTTACCTGTCAGAAAAACAGCCGAAGGTTACAAATTTACAGGTTTTCAAGGCTTAGCCAGTCACGGAGCAACCATAGGTATATTTTTGGCTGTCTTGTATTTTTGGTATAAATTTTTAAAAGGAAAACATAGCTTTTTGTGGATATTGGACCGTATAACCTTGACCATTCCGGTAGGTGCGGCTCTTATCCGTATCGGAAACTTACTCAACTCGGAAATTATAGGTAAACCCACCGGAAGCGACTACGGATTTGTTTTTAAACAACTCGGTGAAAATTTTCCCCGCTACCCTACCCAATTATACGAAGCCGGTGCTTACATTTCTTTGCTGTTTGTTATGCTATATCTGTATTGGAAAACCGATTTGAAAAAATATGAAGGCATGCTTTTCGGTATTTTCTTTTCGTTGCTTTGGATTATTCGCCTGCTCATAGAATTTTACAAAGAACCCCAAGACAAAGTCGATGCCAAACTCCTTGCCGACACCGGACTAAATACCGGACAATGGCTGAGCGTTCCGTTTATAATTACAGGTATCGGGTTTATGATATATTCGGTATGGAAGTATAAACGCAAATCTATCAATTGATACATTCTTTATAAAACAGCTCATAACCAATAATAAAAACCTGATATGAAAAAAATCGCTCTGCTAATCTTATACCTATATCTGTCAGCTTGTCAAAATAAGGGAAACCGCAATATCGATTACGAAATTTTTTCGGGACACATACAAAACGCTCCTGCGGACAAATTTATTTTGCGTAATTTACAAAATCAAAAAGCAGCTGTCATTCAACTCGATAGTTCGGGCAATTTTTCGGACACCTTACACTTGCCCAAATCTTATTACAAAATGAATTTGGGAGAACAATACACTTGGCTGTATTTAAAACCCGGTTACAATTTGCAAATGCAACTCGATTATAATAACTTCGACCCAAGCCTCTCTTTTGAAGGGACAGGTGCCGAAAACAACAATTATTTAGCCGCCAAAATGCTCAAAGGAATTGAATTGCATCCCAAAACCGCTTATCAATATTACGGCAATTTGGACGAAAAAACTTTTGTGCACTTACAAGACAGTATATATAATGTATATGACCAACTGCTGCAACAGGTAACCGATAATGAATTTGCCGATTTGGAAAAATTTAGAAACCAATTCAACAAATCATCATATTTGTCCAAATATGAAATGGTTAGACGCTATTTAACCCATGACAAATCCTTTAAAGTTTCCAATAACTTTCCGCGAGCTTTTGACAACCAAATTTTGAACGACGAACGTTTTTTAAAAATTCCCAAAGGTGTGCAAATACTGTCGGAATACTTGACTTTTAAAATTGCCGAACAAAAAATCGGAGCCGAAGTGGACCCGTATGAAAGATTGCAAATGATAGCAAAAGAAATCAAAAATCCCAAACTCAAAGAAACTTTGGCCTTGCAAGAAGGCAAATACACCCAACACATGGAAGAATTTTATCGTTTGTTTAACCGGCTCGTATTAAACGACAGCCTTAAAAAACCTGTCAAAGAAAAATACCATAACCTTAAATCAATCATGCCGGGAAGACCTTCACCCGATTTTACGGCTTATGACATCAACGGAAAAGAATATCACTTAAAAGATTTTGCCGGCAAAACTTTAACGGATTTGATTGATAAAACCATATAAAAATAAGCCTTATATTTGTCGCTTCAAAAAAAAGAAACAGCTTTATGATTAAGATAAAAAGTCTTGAAGAAATTGAACTGATACGTCAAAGTGCTTTGTTGGTATCCAAAACTCTCGGCATGATAGCTTCCGAAATCAAGCCCGGTGTAAGCGGTATATATCTTGATAAACTGGCGGAAGAATTTATACGCGATCACGGAGGCACTCCGGGGTTTAAAGGAATGTATGATTTTCCCAATACGCTTTGTTTTAGTCCCAATGATCAAGTAGTACACGGCATTCCCACCGAAAAACCTTTACGTAACGGCGATATTGTTTCAATAGATTGCGGTGTTTTGATGAATGGTTTTTACGGCGATCACGCCTATACTTTTGAAGTAGGCGAAGTGGATGAAGCAACCAAAAAACTGTTACAAGTAACCAAAGAATCATTATACATCGGTATAGCTCAATTCAAAGCCGGCAAACGAGTAAGTGATATAGGTCACGCCATTCAACAATATACCGAAGGACACGGTTACGGTGTGGTTCGCGAACTGGTAGGACACGGTTTGGGACGCAAACTACACGAAGACCCGCAAGTACCCAACTACGGACGTCCGGGACGCGGCAAAAAATTTAAAGACGGTATGGTGCTTGCCATTGAACCCATGATTAATATGGGCACACACCGTATCAACCAACTATCGGACGGCTGGACGGTTCTTACCGCCGACCGTAAACCTTCGGCACACTTTGAACACGATGTGGCGCTGATTAACGGTAAACCCGAATTGCTCTCAACTTTTCAATATATCTACGATGTATTGGGAATTAAAACCGATGAAGAAAAACCATTCCGTTCTACAACTTAAACTTTCCAAACCGAAACACAATTAGAACCAACAACCGGCTTAGTTAGTTTTTTTGTATTTTTGAAAGAGCTAATTGCAAATCCGACTTTATCCGAGCTTGGTCGTAACAAATGAAAATATTCTTTACCCGAGATGCTAAAAACCATATTGAATACCGTTCCGCGTCCGTTATTGATCTCTTTGAGCAACTTTATACGTCCTGTCATCGATTTGTATTACCGCGGCAACCGTTATACCGACCCTATAAACGGTAAATCATACCGTCGATTTTTGCCTTACGGATATGCTCAAATACGCAAAAATGTCTTGTCGCCCGGCACCCTGTCATTAGAACGGCATCGCTTAATGTGGCTTTATCTTCAACAAACCGATTTTTTTACCAAACCGTACAAAGTGTTGCACATTGCTCCCGAACAAGCCTTTTACAAACGTTTAAAAAAACAAAAGAACCTCAACTATATCACTACGGATTTGCAATCGCCACTGGCTGACATAAAAGCCGATATTACCGATTTGCCTTTTTCGGACAACGAATTTGATATTATTTTTTGCAACCACGTATTGGAACATATCCCCGATGACCATAAAGCCATGCAAGAACTATACAGAATAATGAAACCCGGCGGCTGGGGTATTTTTCAAATCCCCATTGATATGAATAGAGCGGTTACTTTTCAAGACGACAGCATCACCGACCCCAAAGAACGCACCCGTATTTTCGGTCAATATGACCATGTACGTATTTATGGACGCGATTATTTTGATAAACTGGCGGCAGTCGGATTTAAAGTGAAACAAGTGAATATAACCAAACAGATGAATGAGACCGAAACAGACCGGTTCCGTTTAAACAAAGACGAGATATTGCCGGTTGTTTACAAATAAACTTAACAAACAACAGTTTTATATTGTCATTTTTTTTGTAAATTGCTATCACAAATACAAAATTTCAAATTATGGCTTCAGATAAACACAATCCAGCAAAAGAAATACAAGATTTACAATTTTTTGGCGAATTTGGCGGTGTCAATCCTTCCATATCCGACTCGGCTACTTATACATTTATGAAAGCCAAAACCATGTTGGATACATTTGAAGGCAATGCCGACGGTTGTTATTTGTATTCCCGTCATACCAGTCCGAGCAATCATTATTTGAGCATGGCACTGGCAAAAATGGAAAATACCGAAGCCGCCAATGTTGCCGGTAGCGGCATGGGAGCCATTACACCCGTAATTTTGCAACTGGCTCACGCCGGTGACCATATTGTTTCAAGTAGAACCATATACGGCGGCACGTATGCCTTTTTAAAAAATTGGGTACCTAAATTCAATATCGAAACTACATTTGTCGATATTACCAATCTGCAAAAGGTAGAAGCAGCCATAAAACCCAACACCAAACTGATTTATGCCGAAACATTGAGCAACCCGCTATTGGAACTTGCCGATGTGGAAGCCTTGTCAAAGATAGCCCGAAAACACGGGATAAAATTAGTAATTGACAACACCTTTACCCCGTTGATTTTTACACCGGCCAATATGGGAGCCGACATAGTTATACACAGCTTAACCAAATTTATCAACGGCACTAATGATACCGTTGGCGGCGTTATCTGTTCATCAAACGATTTTATCAACGAACTCAAAAATGTCAATGACGGCAGTAGCATGCTACTCGGTCCTGTTATGGACAGTTTGCGTTCGGCACAAATATTGAAAAATTTGCGCACATTGCCCATTCGTATGATTCAACACAGCAAAAACGCTCAATATCTTGCCGAGCACCTCGAAGCCGATGGAGTTAAAGTAAAATATCCGGGCTTGCAATCGTATGCTCAACACAATTTGTATAAACGCATGATGAACAAAGATTTCGGTTTTGGCGGTATGATTACCTTAGATTTAAAAACCGGTGAAAAAGCAACAGAATTTATGGAAAAACTGCAAGAAAAAAATGTCGGATATTTAGCCGTCAGTCTTGGTTTTTACAAAACATTGTTTAACGCTCCGGGCAAAGGCACGTCGAGCGAAGTACCCGAAGAAGAACAAGCCGAAATGGGTTTGTCCGACGGATTAATTCGTATGTCAATAGGCTTGGACTTTGACATTGCCGACACATATCGCAAAATGAAAGAAACCCTGCAAGAGATAGGTTATTTTGATCAAATCTTGCAAAACCAATAAAATTTTATGTTGCAAAAACTGTTATTATTTGACGAAAAAACCGCTCAATATATCTATCTGCATCGACCTTATGGTGCAGATAGTTTTTTGATGTGGACAACCAATAATGCCACAGCCGTAGCTTTTGTGTTTATTTTTATATTGTTATTAATATTTTTTGTTCAAAAAAAACAAAAATACTTGTATGCAGCCGTCAATATACTCATAATCATAGGTTTGGGGGCTTTGATAAGCAATAGCTTAAAACAACTTACGGCACGACCTCGTCCGTATGAATTAAACGCAAAAATTTTAACACCGATTATTGAAAGCGGCGGTTACAGTTTTCCTTCGGGGCATACCACCGAAGTTTTTGCCATAACGACAGCTGTTTTTTTATTGTTTCGCAATCCTTATTTGCGTTGGGGTTCGTTATTGTGGGCTGTTTTGATTGCCTACACCCGTATGGCTTTTGGGGTGCACTACCCGCTCGATATATTGGGAGGTGTGTTAACCGGAAGTTTAACTGCGTGGTTGTGGTTACACAAAGCTCCTTTAAAAAGTTTTTTTCGATAAAAAATCAACGGGTAAACACCAATTTGTAATCGCCGGACAGATTGGCATCAAAAGCATAACCTTCACGGTCGAACAGTTTGAGCTCTTCTGGATTTTTTATTTCGTTTTGAACAATAAATCGGGTCATTAAACCGCGTGCTATTTTGGCATACAAACTAATGGTTTTGAGTTCGCCGTTTTTATATTCTTTAAAAACAATATCATAAACCGGAACTTTAAGCCGTTTTGTATTTATTACTTTAAAATATTCTTGACTTGCCAAATTGACCAAAAAATCGTCTTGGTTCATTTCGTCATTGAAGCGGTCGGTTACTTTGGCACGCCAAAACTCATACAAATTTTTATAAGTATCAAAAGATAACTTGGTGCCCATTTCCATACGATAAGGATAAATATAATCAAAAGGACGCAACAAACCGTACAAACCCGACAGTATGCGCAATGAATTATTTAAAAAAGGTAATTTATTATGTGGTAAATTTTGAACGGACAATCCGTCATAAACATTTCCGTTAAAGGTATATATAGCCGGGCGGGCGGTTGAGGGGTCTGTTTCTTTTTTCCAATTTTGATAGCGATGCCAATTGAGTTCTGCCAAATTATCCGACAGTTTCATCAAACTTTTGATTTCGACGGGAGACTTATGACGCATTACTTCTATTATTTTTTCGGCATCATCGAGAAAAATAGGTTGCGTATATTCAAATGTAGGATACGGATTTTTTAAATCGAGTTTTTTGGCGGGTGAAATAACTATTTTTATCATTATATCGTGAATTAGAATTTGCAACAAAATTAAAAAAACCGCTTGCAAAAACTTACAAGCGGTTTAAAAAAAATTGATAGTTCGATAAATTTAGTCTATGGTTACATTAACCGTAGTTTCGTGGTTTACCGTAACGGTTATGTTATCAACATCGGCATCGTCATCTTGAAACTCGCAATACATATCGTAGCTTCCGGAAGGCAAACCGATAATGGCATAATGTCCGTTGGCATCGGCTATGGTCGAAACACTTTCGGGCATACCGTCGTCGTCATAGTCGTATTTTACTTCGACAAAAGCATAAGCCACCGGATTACCGTTGTCGTCGGTTACTTGTCCTTCAATACTTCCTGTTTGAGCCAAATTGACTGCTCTAAAATCGGGGTTAAAAACACGCAAACCGGTTATATCGGCAATGTCGTTTACCCAACCGCCCATCATGGCGCCTTGAAATTGAAAACTGTCGGATAAATCCATATCGATAAGCAACGCTCCGGTTTCGCCTTCTGCCACTTCAACCGCCGGATTAATTTTGACATTATAAGTTAATGAAGCCGAAACATTGGCATCAAAATGTCTTCCGTCGGTTAATTCGACAGAAGCATTGCTAAGGGTTATTTTGGCTTCGGTATAAGTGCCCGCCGGAACGGTATTTACCGATACTTCGGCAGTAGCACCGTTGGTATATTCGACCATATTTACTTCGGTATTGCCGTTAAATACGGTAAAATAATTGCCATTGGCATCTTTTAATTCTATTTTGGCTACACCTATTTTAGCAGCTCGAACCATTTCCATAGGAAAAGGGTCATCGGTCATTTGAACCGCTACTTTGGTTTCTTCTTCGTCTTTCTTACAGGCTGTCATTAAACTTCCGAAGATTAATAACATCATGAAAATTTTCATACTTGTTTTTACATTTGATTTCATAATCATTGTTTTTATATTAGTGCCAATACCACTTGCAATTTTTGTGCCACAATAAAAAATGAACGTCATATAAGTTACACAATATCAGAGTGTTACAAATGTTACGCTGTTGTATGTTTCACTATTTTTCAACAAAGAAGTCATTGAGACACAGTTTGTTCGGTATAAAGTTTTCGCAATTATTTGACAACTTTTATCCATTTTCCGTTGGTTATATTGATGATATTATTGTCATACATGGCTTCGCATTTGATTGAAGGCAAATAATATTCGCCCGCATAAGCAGCGTTAGCCATAATACGATAAGTTTTTTGACGTCCTTCTTGCAAATCAAAATAGGTCATGACACGGTCGTCGCGCACATCCTGATAGGTAAATTTATCCGATGTCCAACGATTGATGTTATCCATACGGGCATTGGTTATTTCCCAACCCGAAGGAAAGATTTGAGTAAGTGCCATATTTTTGTAAGCGTTTAAAATACCCGGATGTTTGATACGCACTTCGATAACAAAATCGGTTCCTTGTTTGATATTGGTTTCATCAATGGGATTTCCGTTTATGTCCAAATAAGAAATTTGCATACTTAAGTTTTTGTCATAAGCCAAATCATTGCTTTCGAGCGGAATACCGCTATTAATCAATCTAACAAACAAAATTTTAGATGTTTTGCTATTGATTTGCACATGCGAAGCACCTGTATTTTTAAAAGACAAAGGTATTTGCATCAAAGCTTTGTCGGTTTTAAAGGTTTTGTTTTTAATACGGGGGGCTATTAGGCTAAATCGGATAGGTTCGTGTCCTTGTTTTTCGACAAATTTTGAAATTGCCAATAATGAATAAGCCGTAGTTTGGGTGCTCATCCAATTATTTGACGACAGATTGGCAGCTACATTATCCAGCATAATTTTGGCTTTTGCATAATCTTCCAACCAAATCAGTGTTTCCAATATCATGGCTTGGTCACGTTGGCTGTTGCCGTAAGTTCCGTTTAGTTCGATGTATTTATCGACATGGGTTGAGAGATTTTGCATCATATTTTGAGCGATTGATTTTTTTCCGGATAAATAATAGGTGGCTATCAATCGCCAACGGGCAGCCGGATACATATTTTTTATTTCGCGAAAACGGTTCATGGCACCCAAAGCCGGTTTTCCGGCAAGAGCCAATGTATATAAACGATAAGCTTGTATCATTTGACGGGTTCTCGCTCCGTAAGAAACGGTATTGCCGGGTGACCAGTCGGCAGCTCTTTTTTGTTGAAAACGAATCCATTTTTGCAACATATTCGCAGGTAAGCGGTAACCTTTTTGTTGGGCTTCGATGATAAAATGACCGGCATAATTGGTGCCCCAATCATCGGCTTGCGTATTTTCGCCCGGCCAATAGGTAAATCCGCCGTTACTTAATTGAAAACGTTTTAGACGTTCCAAACCGGCGGTAATATTGTCTTGTATTTCGGCTTTTTTTCGATTATCTATTTCGGTTAAGTCGTTTAAATATAATTGCGGAAACACCGACGATGTGGTTTGTTCGATACAACCGTGCGGATATTGCACGAGATATTCCATACGTTGTTCCAAATTGACAGGTGGTATGCTTGATACTTCCAATACGGCTTTATTGGTTCCGGTAATTCCGATCGGCACATAATCCAAGCCGGTTGAACTTTGATTTTGTAAGACGGCTTCTTTGACACGGGTTATTTCGGGATTGGCTATTCGCACGGGGATTTCCATACTGTATCGGGCTTTTTCACCGTTTCCGCTTACTTCGATATTTATTTTGGCAACACCGGTTTTTCGGGCAACTTCCAAATTGAAGTACTGCATTTGTTCACCTTCGGCATCAAAGTGCAAATTTTTGACATTTTGATCTTTAATTTGTAACAAATCGTTGGTTTTTATTTTTATTTTGACATTTTTTATTTTTTTATCCATTGCAAAAACCGTAACGGGCAACTGCACTTGTTCTTGGGGTCCCAATACACGTGGCATAGTTGCCAATACCATCAGGGATTTTTTGACGGGTGTGGTTTTGTCGGCTGAGCCGTAAGCTCCTTGTATATTTCCGGCAACTACCATGGTACGTACCGAACCGACATAATTGGGCATGATAAACTTGTGGGTCTGCGATTGTCCTTTTTTTAAGTTGAAAGTGCCTAAAAATTTAACCACCGGTTTAAACCGATTGGCTTTTTTGTTGCCGGTTTCTTGCAGATCTTCATCGCCGCCTATGGCAAACAAACCTGCAATTTGACCGCTAAAAGCACCCATTACATAATTATACATATCATAAGTTTTGACTCCCAGCGCTTCGCGGGCATAGAAAGTTTGCCACGGATCGGGCGTTTTGAAGCGGGTTAAATCCAACAAACCTTCATCGACCACAAAAACCGAATAGGTCATAGGTTTGCCGTTTTTTTCACTTACTTTGATGCTTACTTCTTTTTCGGGACGCAATTGGTCGGGCATATCGATAACCGGTTGCAGATGCGAATCGGGGTTTTCGACGGCAATACCTTGTACACCATATAAACGTATGGGACGGTCATTTTCGGATTGATTGTGTGGTTGTATGTATGAAATATGGATATACACATTAGGTGCCATTTCATCAGTAGTAGTAAAACTTACTTGATGTTGTTCTCGGGAAATGTCGGTCCAAAAGGCGTCTATCAATCTGCTTCCGTTTTCAATACTAATCAGAGCTTTGCCTTGTTTACTTACCGGCAGATTGATTATTACCTCTTCGCCGGTTTTATATTTTTTCTTATTGGTATTGAAAGTCAGCATTTCGGCTCCTCCCGGGGCTTTGTTTTCGGGATTAGTCCACCAACCTTTGTAATCGGTATAAAATATTTTTCCGGTGCTGTGTCCCGAAACAGGGTCGGTTATTTTGATGAATTTTCGTCCCCAACTGTTTTCGGGGAACTTGAGTTTATAAATAGCTTTTCCGTTTTGAGTTGAAATATAATCGGTCAAAATTTTGTTTGCACTGCTTGAGCTTAAATAATACCCTAAGTTTTCGTTGCTGTCACGTTGCCACCACCATCGCCATGATATTTCGTAAACTTCGATTTTTAGTTTTTTGCGATTAACGGGCTTACCGTATTCATCGACCGTAACTATGGGTATCAAATTGACTTCATCGGTATATAAAGCATTGTTCCAGCCTTTGCCTTTGGGAATTTTTACTCCGACATAAGTTTTGTAAGGCGAATACATTATATTATATCTGTCCACGCTAAAATCACCTCCTTTTTCGAACACACGGGTTTTAAAGGCGGCTTTGAGCATACCCGGAGCATTGGCGACATTGATATCGATAGGCACTACGGCTTCGCCGTCGGCATTGAGGCGGGCATCAAAGAGTGTTTGGGTATCGCCATAGAAACTTTTTGAAACATCGTCAAAACTAAAATCGGGGTAATCGGAAAAACGGGTTTTTCCGGCACTGAGTTTCATTTCGACCACGGCTTTGAGGTTTGAAGCCGGTGCACCGTGCAACCATTGGGCTTGCAGTTTGACTTGACGGTCGTTGCTATGTAATATTTTTTGAGGAAAATTGAGTTTTATTTTTAACCGATTGGGTTTAATGGCTTCTATTTTTAAGATTTTGTCAAAAGACACACCACCAACTTTGATGCGTGCAGTCCAATTTCCGGTGAGGGCATCGGAAGGTGCAGCAAAACGAAAATCATAAAAATTATGAATCGGATGGGTATTGGTTTTTCGCAAAAACAATTGATTTTGAGGTGTATAGACTTCCAGAACAACCGGATGGTTATCGGGCAATTGTTTGTTGAGGTCATGCAAAACAAAATTCAGAAAGATACTGTCACCCGGGCGCCAAACTCCCCGTTCGGCAAATAAATAGCCTTTGACACCTTTATTTACTTTGTTGCCACTGACATTGAACATACTGAGCGATAATGAACTTCCGTCGTCGAGGCGCAAATAACCGTATTGACCGTCTTTTTGAGCTACCAACAAGAAAGGTTTTTTGTCAATGGACAATATAGCTCTTCCTTGTGCGTTGGTTGTTGCTTTGCCAATAAGTTGGTTTTGATAATTATAAACCGAAATATCGACATTGGCAAGGTTTTGAGTGGTAAGTAAGTCGGTTACAAATACATTGAGGTTGTGGTTGTCGTCTTCTTTGGTAATGATACCGAAATCGGAAGCCAAAATATTTTGACTTATACGATGTTTTTTACTTCTGTAATAACTTAAATCGCACGGATTATCTCGATGTTCGTATTCGTAATCGTCGTAATATTCATACTCGTCGTAATAATATTCGTCTTGATTGTCGGGTCCGTCGTATTTGTCATCGTCTATATCACTTGCGTCGGTAAAATTGAGATTTTCGGCATTGGGACATTCATACAAGGACTGTTTGGGACCAAAAGACAACTCGACCCGATATACCGCTCCGGGTTCTACTTTAATCATTTCGGACAAATCCAGCGCAAAGGTATTCCAAGTGCCGTAATCAATGGCTTTGTCGGAAGTCAAAGGAACGGTTTTTTTGTAAACGACTCGTCCTACCCGAGCCAATTCGCGTTTGCCGTCGTAACGATTTACTTGAAAAAACTGATGCACATTGTTTTCAAAAATTTTAATGATTTTGACATTAACCGCTTTTAGATTGACGGCTTTAAAAGGAAAAATCAAGCCTTTGGAATTGGGCATAATATTGCCTTTGCTGATAGATTTGAGGTCGGGTTTGAGACTGGTAAAAATTATTTTTTCGACATAATCATCTTTTAAACGCCTTCCCATGCTATTGCGAATATTTCGATTTATGATTAACGAAGTGGGTTTTTTGATGCGTTTTTTGGGGTAAATTTTCAAGGTATTGCCGGTTACTTGATACCGCAGAGGTGTTTTGTTTTTGAAACGCAACAAGCCTTTGAGGTTTTGTTTGGAATTGATGGGGTCTGAAAAAAATACCTTTACGATTTGGTCCGGTTCGTTGATAACCACTACGTTCATCACTTCAAAATTATTGATCGATGGAATGACAATGGTTTTGTTACCTTGATTTTTTCCTCCTACGGGTTGGGCATTCCACTGCACAATAACTTGTCCTTTGTCGTCGCCTCTGTATATGCTGTCGATGACGAAATAATGAATTTTTCGGTCGTAATTGTGTGTCCAGCGTATAATTTTTTCTTTGGTATTTTGAACGGCTGTAAGGCACTTTTCGACTTCGGTATTTTCGGCAAAATCGGCGGTAGTTAAAGTTCCTTCGAGTTTGTTCCATTGCAGGTTTTTGTCATCATAAGCTTGCATACCGCGTGTTTGCACATCAACAGCTTGTGTTTTGGTTTGAAATCCGAAAGTAAAAGTTTTGAGTTTGGAAGGCACGTCCATTATTTCTGACAACTTGAATTGTGCTTTGTAAACTTGTCCGTTGGGTAGTTTTTGGTCGGGTGTAAAAACTATGGAAAAAGGACTTTTCCAAACGGCAGTTCCTTCGATGTCGGGTTCAAAAACAAAAAGATTTTGATCTATTTTATCGCCGGGGTGAATATTTTGTGCTTCGGTCAATTCTATTTCGATAGGGTCGGTATTGGATATTACGCCCGATGTAAAAGCTTGTATATAGGCGGTAAATTCGGGATTTGCCGATTTGTTTTTTTGATTTTGGTCTTGACAAGAAATAAAAAATACAGCCGGTAAAAGAAGAAAAACGACTGATAATTTGATTATAAAAATATGTTTTTTCATAATTTTAAAAATATTTTAGGTAAAAACTGCAATAAAGATACGCAAAAAATGTATTCAAAATAAAAAACTTTGTCAAACTTTTGTCCCGTCCGAAAATAGTCTAACTAACCTTGATGCTAAGTTTAAAAAAATTATTGAAGTATGTGGGTAAAAATTATATCTTTGTGGGGTTTAAATATGTTTCCTTTCTTCTTTTAGAAAGGAATCTAGTAAAAGCTATGAAATTTAGGCATATATGAAAAAAACAGCAATCATCCAAGCAAGAATGCTAAGCAGTAGACTTAGAGGAAAATCACTGATGTCTGTTAATGGTGTACCATTATTATATAGAGTTATTGAATCTGTTAAGAAAATCGATTTTATTGATGATATAATTGTAGCTACAACCGATGCTGTCGCTGACGACCCTATTGAATCTGCTGTTAAAGATTTAGGAATAAAGGTTTTTAGAGGAGATGCATTAAATGTATTAAATAGATTTGTTGAAGCCAGCAAACACTTAACTGAGAATGATTTAATTATAAGATTCACTGCTGACAATCCTTTAAATAATTTGCCAATAACCAAAAAAGCTTATAAACTTCATGTACAAGACAAATATGACTACACATATATTGATGGATTATCTCATGTTGTCCCTGAGTTTATAAGAGTTGGGACTCTAAGAGAAATAAACCGATTAACAAATGACTTTTTTGATCAAGAGCACGTTACACCTTTTATCCGGAAAAATCACGACATTTTCAAAGTTCAAAAACTTCCAAATGATTTTGAGGGTTTAAGACCAGACCTTGATCCATTTCTTACTATAGACACATTAGAACAATTAAAAAAATTCGATAAACTTTACAAACACTTATCACAAGAAAATTTTCTAAATTTTGATAAAATTTATGCTTTTTTCGAGCATATTATGCCTTCTAATCAACAAAAACATGTTTTAGTAAATTTAAACGGAACATATGTTGGAGAAGCATATCCCACATACATCATAGCAGAAATAGGGCAAAACCACAATGGTAGTGTTGAGTTAGCTAAACAACTCATCGACATGGCCGTGGAAGCCGGTGCCAATGCCGTTAAATTTCAAAAAAGAGACATTGCTTCGGAACTAACCAAAGAGGCTTTCAACAAACCTTATGACAATCCCAATTCTTTTGGCAAAACTTACGGCGAACACCGGATTGCCTTGGAACTCAACGAAGGACAACACAAAGAATTAAAAGAATATGCTAACGCCCGCGGCATTACCTATTTTGTAACCCCTACCGATATTCCTTCGGTGGAAATAATGGAACGCCTTGAAGTTCCTTTTTATAAAGTAGCTTCTCGCGACTTAACCAATCTGCCTCTACTGAAACGCTTAGCGGAAACCGGAAAACCGGTGATTATTTCAACTGGAATGGCCAGTTTAGAAGATATTGATGATGCCATAGAAATACTGGGCAAAAACAGGAAAGATATCATCATTTTACAATGCATTTCTCAATATCCCGCCGATTTGGAACGTGTTAATTTGCGGGTGATGGATACTCTGAAAAAACGTTATGGAAAAATAGTTGGTTTTTCCGATCACACCACCGGTATTATCGCCTCCGTAACCGCCTCTATATTAGGCGCTTCGGTAATTGAAAAACATATTACCCTAAATAAAGCCATGAAAGGCAGTGATCAAGCGGGGAGTGCCGAGAAGGAAGAACTCACCAAAATGATTCAATATATCCGTGATGCTCGAAAAACACTGGGGGACGGCATTAAAACCGTTGATCCGGTTACCCAAGTGGCTAAAGAAAAACTAGCGCGAAGTTTGGTGAGTAAAGTGCCTATCAAAAAAGGAACCATATTAACCGAAGAGATGCTTACCTTGAAAAGCCCCGGCACCGGACTCAAATGGAAAGAAAAAGATTTGATACTCGGAAAAAAAGCTATGAAAGATATACCAGAAGATGTAACCCTAAAAAAATCATTTTTCCAATAATTTATGAAAGATAAACTTATTTTAATAGAAGGAGGAGGATCAATAGGAAAAAGACATATTAATAACCTACAAAAGCTAGGGTTTTCAAATCTTTATTGTCTGAAAAGAAAACCTGATATGAATTTTGAAAAAGAATTTAATGTCAAAGTAATCACGGATTATAATCAACTTACTCACAAACCTTTTGCTGTATTCGTATGTAATCCTACTTCACTTCATATTTCATCATTAGAAAAAGCTGTAAAAAATAACGCACACGTTTTCATGGAAAAACCTTTGACCTATGATAGAGAGGAATGGAAAAAAGCAAAAGCATTACTAACAAATTACAATCAAACATTCTTTATCGGTTTTATGCTTCGTTATCATCCTTTGGTAAAAGAGATACATAACATCATAAGAAACGAAAAATTAGGTAAAGTTTTTTCAGCACGGTTTGAGTTTGGAAGTTACTTACCCTACTGGCATCCATATGAAGATTATCATATTTCATATGCAGCCCGTAAAGAACTCGGTGGAGGTGTTATTCATACCATTACACATGAATTAGATTTGATTTTACATTACTTCGGCATTCCTAATGAAGTTTCTGCTCACAAAATGAATTTAAATAAATTGCAAATTGATGTTGAAGAAATTTTTGAAGGGACTTTCATTTATGAAGACAAAATTGTTACTTTACATTTAGACTATTTACAAAAAGATTATGACAGACGAATTTCTATTTTATTTGATGAAGGAAGTCTGAGGTGGAATTGGCACGAAAACATGATTGTTATCAAAAAACATAAAGAAACCGAAAAAAAGATAAAACTGGAAAATTTTGACGTCAATAAATTATACATAGATGAACTTATCGATTTTTTTAAAATCATTGAAAAAAAAGAGACAAAAAAATTAGATAAAGAAACAGCTTTGATAAATTCGGACTTAGCTTTACGATTACATGAAGCCGCCGAAACAAAAAAAAATGTACCGATAAAAAACATCGATTATGGAACTTATACCTAAACTTTTCAATTTAAACAACAAAAATATTATTATAGCCGGAGGTTCCGGCCAAATAGGATTTGCCTTTGTAGAAATACTTCTAGATGCCGAAGCACATATAATTATTGCAGACATTGATACAGAAATGGCCCAAGAAAAAATAAAAAAATCGGAAATAGCTCAACAATCTATCGATAGATTATCTATCTATAAATTGGATGTTTCAAAATCTGATGAAATTCAAAGCTTTTACCAAACTATTGAAAATGATTTTGGTAAAATTTACGGACTTATAAATGTGTTCCATTTTAAAGGAAATACTCGTAAACTCGACACCGGTTCGAACTTTTTCGCCGCCTTTGACGAATATCCCGAGGAAGCTTGGAACGCCGTGCATGATATCAATTTAAAAGGAAGTTTTTTGATGAGTCAAAAAGCTTTACCATTAATGAAAAAAAACGGCGAAGGAGTTATTGTTAATATATCATCAACATATGGTATAGTGAGTGCCAATAAAAACATATATGGAAACTCGGGAATAAATTCTCCTGTGGCTTATGCCACCTCAAAAGCAGGATTGATTAATTTAACACGCTATATGGCAACCCATTTGGCAGATGATAATATACGGGTAAATTGCTTAAGTCCGGGAGGTGTTTACAACAATCAATCTGAAGAATTTATCAATAATTATATGGAAAAAACACCCTTAAAAAGAATGGCTGAACCCGAAGATTATCAAGGTGCCATTATATTTTTGATGTCAAAAGCTTCAAAATATATGACCGGCGCTAATTTGGTTATAGATGGAGGTTGGACAGCTTGGTAAAAAATTTTATATATATGAGATTAAAAACCAAAGATAAAATAAAAATATACTTTTTTCCACATTTAGTATCATTTTTACATAAAATGGGAATAAGTTATAAAAGATTAGGTGAAATAAGTTTTTTTGCAAAAAGTAATCTTATTGCACAAGCTAATGATTTAAAAAATTTTAAAACCGTTTCAACTGAAAAACCCCAATATATATATGTCTTATTAATACTACCCGGAAGCATTTATCATTTAGCAATAGAAGCTTTATTAGCTTTAGGCTTGAAAAAAAGAGGACATAATATAACATTTGTAATAGATGACAACACTTTACCTATTCATGAACTAAAAAGAATTGGCGAAGAAAAAAATTGGGATTATACGGCACAACGCGATTTTATTTTAGGTTCAAAAATACTAACCAATATGGGATTAGAATGGATTTCCATTTCAGACTTTATCAAAAATAATAAGGGACTCCATTATAAAAATAAATATAACAGTATTTTAGAAGCTACATTGTTAAAACACTATAAAGTTGGAATGGTTACTTCGAATTTACCAATGCTGAACAATAAAAAGCAACTAATCAAAAATGCTATTAGTATTTCTGATGAAATAGGTAATCAATTGGTTAAATTGCGACCGGACAAAGTGATAATGAGCCATGGAATTTATAGTACTTGGGGACCTGCTTTTTATGTTTTAACAAAAAATAAAATACCTGTTTTGGTACATAGTCGTGGAAAGAAAAAATACTCACAAGTTTTTAATTGGAATAAAACCGGGGATTCTTGGGATGTATCGGAAGAATGGGAGAAAGTTAAAAACATTGGACTGACTAAAAAACAAGCTAAAGAAATTAAAAACTACCTAGCATCACGTATTTCACATAAAAATGATGTATTTGTATATAATTTTGGTAAAGCAACAACCAAAGAAGAAACTATAAAAAAATTAGGATTAGATAATAATAAGCCTATCTATACCTTATTTAC
Organism: Flavobacteriales bacterium; assembly: GCA_027065715.1. GTDB lineage: Bacteria > Bacteroidota > Bacteroidia > Flavobacteriales > Flavobacteriaceae > WGBX01. Next base: position 5,622 of record JAMONO010000040.1, on the reverse strand, counting down.
CAATGTATTATGGGATGCTGCCAGCGCTCAACGTGAAATTGCTTTTAAAAATCCTATTGAATGGGTGATCGAGACCATTAAATGGTTTAATAGTCATCCTGATAAACAATTGATTGTTAAAATACACCCCGCAGAAATAGTTATAGGTACCAACATGCCTTTTTATGACATAATTACAAGTAAAGTAAAACCTAGTAATAACATAAAAATTATTAAACCTGAAGAAAAAGTAAATAGTTGGAGTATATATGACATTACCGATTTGGGATTGGTACATACTACTACGGCAGGTATGGAGTTACCATTGGTAAAAAAAGCATGTGCGGTTGTTTCTCAGACCCATTACAGAGGAAAAGGATTTACTATTGATATTGATTCCAAAGAAGAATATTTTAATGTGCTAGATAATTTCGATCCTAATGAAATTGATTATGAAAAACAATATGAATTAGCTTTAAGATATGCTTATTTGTTATTTATCAGATACCAAATTCCATTTAATTATTTCTTTGAGAAAATATCCACCAGTATTTCCGGTTTTAAATATAATAATGTAGATCAATATTTTAGTGACCGAAATTTTAATAGTTTAATAGAAAAAATTATCAAAAAAGAAAACATACTTTTAAAAAAATATTGATTTAAATTTGGTACATATGAAGTTGAAAAAACATAAAGCTTACAATCTTTTTAAACTTTTAAAATTAAAAAAGAAACTGGAAACAGCCTATTTTAATGATAAACCTATTACTTTTAAAGAAAATTTAAAAAATAAAATTAAAGGGACTTTATTAACACAAAATCCATTATTTTTTTTTACAAGACATCCTAATAAATCAATTAAGTTATTAGAAAATTCAATACATAAATACAAAACATTAAAAAGTGATGGAAAAACAATTTGTATCCCAAGTATAAAAAAAAACAGATTGCAATATCCATTCTACCATAAACTTATTGCATATAATAAAGCACTGTTAAAACATGACTCTCATTTAATTGTTCAAGGAAGTTACGCGGATGAAACCAATATCAGCTATTCAGATCTTGATTTGGTTATTATTGGACACCTCAAAAAAGAAGTAAAAGAAATAAAAAAAGAAATAGAACGATTTCTGTTAGAGATTGATCCGATTCAACACCATGGAGTTTTTTTTATAAACAAAAATTCTTTATCAGATTATTGGCTGATGGATTTACCTATCCAAACCTTAGAAAAAGCACGGTATTTTTCAGAAACCGATTTAAAACTTGTTATAAAATCATATTTTATTGAAAAATACAGCTCATGTTATTGGTTAAGAAATTTCATAAATTATTATAAGACATTTCCTCTACAACTAGATTATGAAGTATTCTTAGCTAAATATTTCATCTCTCAATTATTGCTAGTACCTACTCTTGTGTTAGCTTACAAAGGTGAATATGTATATAAAAAGGATTCTTTCACCAAGGCCCAAAAATATTATTCCGATGAAGCTTGGAAATGTATAAAAATGACAGAAAAACTCAGAAAAAAATGGAATCAAGATAAAATAAATGAAAAATATAGAAAAACAAGAAATAATGCCGTTGAAAAAAATAATTATAATTATAGCACCCTACAAGAGGTTGTTCAGGTCGACAATAAATATTTATTACAATTAGAAAGATATTATTACATTTTCTTAGCCGAAACAAACATAATTATAAATAAAAAATGAATACAAAGATAAAATTTGGGGATATATCCGGAAAAATAAATTACATACCATTATCGATTTATGAAGATTTAATATCTACCTATGTAAATAAAGTTAGTAAAGTTGCTGGGGTAAAATCTATTATACAAATAGGCAGTTTTACGGCTCCCGGGTTAAGTGATATTGATTTAATTGTAGTAGTTAATGATCAAACTCCTCCTAAATGGGAAGATATTAGTATAAAAAATATCATAAAAGAAAAAAAAGGCTCTGAGGTTATAGCTCATGAAGTGTTTGTTTATCCTGAATCCTTAGCACAGTATATTGAAGGACTTTTTTATTTAGACAGAAAAAAAATTCTTTTTGGTAAAGATATCGGAAATGTTTTTTCAAAAAAAGAAATTGAAAAATTAAAATTAATTCTGAGCTTCGAATATTCAGTCCATCGCATAGAAACCCTTTTTTCAATGCTCTCATTACCTAATATTCAAACAAGAAATATACTTTTATTTTATAGCACCCTTCGACATACAATAAAATTACTTAATGACTTCAATTTTATTTCCACAGCCGAAAAAGAGAAAAAAATAAAACAAATAGAAGATTTAAGACAAAAGTCAATTAATTGTAAATCGGAAAATGAACTAATTGAAAAACTAAATAATTGGATAGTACCATCATATAAGATTTTATTTGATGCCATTATATTATTCGGTAAAAAAATAAATAATAAAGATTCCATAAATTTTCCCAAAAAATGGATTTTGAATCATAAAAAACTGATATATAATCACTTAAACAATAACGATTCTCTCATTTTATTTAATAAGTTTTATAAATACAACAAAGCTTTTAAAGGAAAAATTTTATTTGAAATAATGCCCTATTTTGTTTATTTTCATGTTAAACTATATAATAACATGAGTTTAAACAACATAAAACTAGATAATACCAATAATTTTAACACACTAAATACTTTTCAAAAAAGATATGTTCTTGCAAACAAACATGCCGAATTTATAAGGAAAAATAATTACCAAATTCCTGCCAGTTATATTGTTATCGAAAATAAACCTGTAACAATTACTAAAAAAGTAAAAAAAACAATATTAAATATTTTGTCATTATTTATTAGATGAAAACACTCCTAAATCTTATTTCATTAAAATTTATAGCTTCACTATTAGGGTTAGTATATTCCATTATCCAAGTTCGGTATTTTGGAGCATCACGAACTATTGAGGTGTATTTTGCCGCTCAAACATTGGTTTATTTAATCACATCTTTGACCCAAGGAGGTAAGTTAGCAGAAATATTTTTACCTGAATACCACCGTTTAGAAGAAAAACAAAAAGGTTTAGGCTTTAAAGCCTTAAATATCGTCATAAACAGACTGTTGGTTTTTGGAACTATTATCATCATTGTTGTATTTATTTTTACTCCGGTTTTTATGAAGTTAATTATTCCCGGGTTTTCACCTGAAGAACAAAGACAAGCTGTTCAGATATTCCGGGTTCTATTGCCTTACTTATTCATTCAAATAGTCAATTCCTTTTATATTACCATTTTAAATGCCGAAGAGAAATTCGGAAGAGCGGAATTTCTCGGAATGGTTAATATAATCATCAATATTAGTATACTGGTGTTACTATATCACTCATTAGGGGTATGGGCATTGGTTATATCTTTACTTTTAGGCAAATTTGTGGAGTTCTTTTTTTATTATTTCCAACTCAAAAAAATCGGCTATACATACCAAAGCATATGGCAATTACCTCATTTTAATCATGTTTCTTTTTTTAAAGCAATGCAAGCTACATTTTTATATGTAGGAGCCACACAAATCTATTCTGTTGTTCTTACTGCGAGTATATCTTATCTGCCCGAAGGGACTTATGCTATTTTTAAATATGTGCAAAATTTAGCCAATAAAATCAAAGGGCTTTTTATTCAACCGTTTATCACTATATTTTTTACCCGGTATTCGAAATTAGTTCAAAAATCAAAATCGGTTGTTCAAGAATTTAAAAAATACTTAACCGGTATTATCAGTGTTAATAATATTGTATTAATCGGATCTATTTTAATGGGCGATTATATCATTGAAATTATTTGGGGAAGCAAAAAATTTGATGAATCAGATGTGCAATTAGCTTATATATTCCTATTATTTAACATATTAGGAATTATCTTTTCGAGTGTCGGCTCTATTTACAGAAAAATGGCTGTCTCGCACCATAAAGGAAAACAACTATATTTTTATTGGAGTTTTGCTCAATTATTATCTGCTTTGTTTGCTTATATTTTAATAAATATATTTAAAGTTTACGGGTTATATTTTATTATCCCTATAAATAGCTTTTTGATGGCTATAGTAAGTTTTATTGTATATAAAAAAACCGATACTTCTCTACCGTTTAAATTTATTGATAAAGAAAACTTAATTTTTATATTATTAACCCTATTAGCATTTTTAATAAAATTTAGTTACACAATTGATAAAACAATCCCAATTATAAAAGAAGAAAAAATTATTATCTTTGTTACAATTACCCTAATACTTATTTCTTATCCTACAACTGTAGTCTATAAATTATTTAAAAATGAATAAATCTAAAATAATTATTTTTCCTTTACTTAGAGATGTTAAAACAATTCCACCTACTATAACTATATTGAATTATTTAGCAAAAAAAGGATTTAAAATTATTTTATATACTTATTATACTGATGTAAAATTTAATCATGAAAACATAAATGTTCTTAAAACCAGTTTAACACCGTATCCAAAATCTTTTCTCAAACGAATTGTTGCAAAAACCAAATTCCTTATTTCCTTTTATCTTTTCTTTTTGAAAAAAAGAAGTGAAATTGAAGCGATTTGGTTAGGTGCTTGGGATATTTTTGCCATTGATAAGATAAAAAATAACATAAAATTAATTTATCAATTTCACGAATTAGAGCCTAATAAATACAAGTATTGTCGAAAAGCAGATTTTGTAGTTATTCCCGAAGAAAATAGAGCTTGGATTACATATTTTGAAGCAAATTTGCAAAAATTTCCTCTCATTTTGCCAAACATACCTGACTATAATGAACATACTATAAAACCCGATTTAGAAATAGAAGAATTACGAAAAAATGGGAAAATAATAACTTTGTATTCAGGTTTAATAGACATTAAAAAAAGAAACTTAAAAGAGTTGGTTAAAGCATTCGGCTTTTTACCTAAAGAATATATTTTAGTAATTCTTCCTTCCTTCCTTAAAATAAGGAATGATTTGGAAATTTTAAAAAATTATATAAATGAATTAAATTTATCAGAAAGAATTCTTTTTTTGCAATCCCGAACCCCTCCCAATCATCTTAATACAATGTCAAGTGTCGATATTGGTATTGGATTTTATAGTCCGACTTCTTTAAATAATGTATACGCTGCGCCCAACCGATTATATGAGTTTCTCTGTTTTGGCACTCCGGTTATTCTTCCCAATTATCCTTCTTTTAAATGTTTATCTAAAGAATTTCCATATGCAGTAAATACTGCTGAGCCAAGTAATCCTAAATCTATTGCAAAAAAAATAATGGATGTTAAAACAAATTATAAATTAGCCCAAAAATCAATGATAGAATTTAATAAAAAAAATGGGAACTATAATAAATATGCTGAAAAAATAATTATTGACATTTTTGAATCATAAGATTTATTATACATAAATGACATACTTTATTTTAAGAAATCATATGTTCTTTTAAATTTCTATAAAATTATTCTACAAGTTTAACTTCAAACTATTCAACAATAAAATTATGACATTACATTACTAAAAAATTAAAATTCCAATGGTCTAACCCCCAATTAATCGGACTATTTACATTTTGACAATACAAATATAGTGATTTGTATTTATCTTTGCATTGCGAGAAACAACCGACGGTG
>JAMONO010000039.1 GCA_027065715.1 Flavobacteriales bacterium | reverse complement strand
TCGATATTTGGGGCTTACAATTTCACCCCGAAAGCATAATGACCGACGAAGGAAAAAAGATGATACGAAATTTTTTAATAAAATAACAATATCAATTCAGTTCTCGAAACTTCGGAACATTAATTATCATAAAAATATTATGAAACAAATTTTAGAAAAACTATTTCAACATCAAAAATTAACAAAACAACAAGCCGCCGATTTGTTAAAAAGAATAGCCAATCGCGAATTTTCAGACGCACAAGTAGTCGCGTTTATGACAGTGTTTCAGATGCGAAGCATAAGTGTTGCCGAATTATCGGGATTTAGACAAGCTTTGCTGGATATGTGTATTCCGCTAGATTTGTCTGAGTTTGATACCATTGATATGTGTGGAACAGGTGGCGACGGCAAAAACACATTCAATATATCAACCTTGGCTTCATTTGTAGTGGCAGGTGCCGGATACAAAGTAGCCAAACACGGCAATTACGGAGTGTCTTCGGTAAGCGGTTCGTCCAATGTGCTCGAAGCCGTGGGATACAGATTTACCAATGACCCGAAAACCCTACAAGACCAAATCCGTGATGCTCATATTACTTTTTTGCACGCACCCAAATTTCATCCGGCAATGGCAGCCGTTGCACCGGTTCGCAAACAACTTCAAATGAAAACCTTTTTTAATATGCTGGGACCGGTTGTCAATCCGGCAAAACCAAAAAATCAGTTAGCCGGTGTTTTTAGTTTGGAACTGGGTCGTTTGTATCATTATATGTTCGATGAAGAACCCGATAAAAAATTTGCCGTAATTTACGGGCTCGACGGCTATGACGAAATATCACTTACAGGCGATTTTTATATGCGAACACATCGAGGTGAACGACTTTATGCCCCTTATGATTTGCAATTAACCAAAATTAACGAAAAAGATATTTACGGAGGTAACAGCGTTGAAGAAGCTGCCGATATTTTTATGCGAATATTACAAGGAAAAGGAACAATCGAACAAAACAATGTCGTTTGTGCCAATGCCGCTGTTGCTATACAAGTTATGAACGATTTTCAGCTTGATTTTCAAGAGGCTTTCAATCAAGCTCATGACAGCTTGTTAAGTGGAAAAGCACTTCGCAGCTTGCAATTAATTACTCGTTAAATACTATATAATAATCTGATAATGAACATTTTACAAAAAATAATAAAGCAAAAGAAACCCAAAATCGAACAACTTAAAACAACGATTCCTGTATCGGTATTGGAAAAATCCGATTTTTTTGTGCGTTCATGTTTATCCATGCGTTCGGCTTTGCAAAAACAAAGTGCTTCGGGAATTATTGCCGAATTTAAACGCAAATCGCCTTCCAAAGGTTTTATCAATCAATTTGCTCAAGCCGACGAAGTAACCAAAGGATATGCACAAGCCGGGGCTTCGGGGGTTTCCGTACTGACCGATACCGAATTCTTTGCCGGAAATAACAAAGATTTAAGTGCCGTTAGAAAATATTTGAATATTCCGGTTCTACGCAAAGATTTTATCTTTGACGAATACCAAATTATAGAAGCCAAAAGTATTGGCGCCGATGTAATTTTGCTGATTGCCGAAGTTTTGACCAAAACTCAAATTAGGCAATTTGTCCGTTTGGCTCATTCATTGGGTTTGGAAGTTTTAATGGAATTGCACGACATCGATCAGTTGCCCAAAATATCGGACGAAATAGATATGATCGGGATAAATAATCGAAATTTGAAAACTTTTGAAGTCAGCATACAACATTCCATTCAAATGCGTAACCAATTACCGAACGGCTTTGTTTATGTATCCGAAAGCGGTATCAAATCGCCTCGTGATGTTCAGATGTTAAAGAAACATCAATTTCAGGGTTTTTTAATAGGTGAAAGTTTTATGAAAACCGAAAATCCGCCACAGGCTTGCCAAAAATTTATTAAATCTTTGCAATAGAGACATGACTTGGTTCATAACCATATCAACCGGTTTATTAATCAATTTATCAATATATAAAAAATGAAAATTAAAGTGTGCGGAATGAAATATTCCGATAATATCAAGGCGGTGTTGGAATTAAACATCGATTATATGGGATTTATTTTTTATCCGCCTTCATCTCGTTTTTTTGACGGCGATTTGTCAGGTATCAATTTTAAAAATACCCGAAAAGTAGGTGTTTTTGTCAATGAAGATATTGAAATTTTGCGACAAAAAGCTTGTCAATACCGGTTGAACTATGTTCAATTACACGGCAACGAACCTGTTTCTTACTTACAAAAATTAAAACAGGAAACTTTTAAAACTATTAAAGTTTTTAGCGTAAATCAAAACTTCGATTTTGAAGTTTGTCGTCCGTATTTGCCCGTAGCCGACATGTTTTTGTTTGATACGCAAGGAAAATTGCCCGGAGGGAACGGCATACAATTCGATTGGAAAATATTGGATAAATATAATTTGAACAAACCATTTTTATTAAGCGGAGGTATCGGCCGGCAACACGCTCAACAAGTAATTGACTTTAAACACCCGCAATGTATAGGGGTAGATGTAAACAGCGGTTTTGAAATAAAATCAGGGTTGAAAGATGTAGAAAAATTAAAAAAATTTATACAACAATTATCCGCTTTTTAATATCTGCGGATTTGCGTCTTGTAAAGTTATATTAACAACGGTTTATCAATTTATTACTTAAAAAATAATATGAAATACACTACGGACAAATTAGGTTTTTACGGTAACTACGGCGGAAGTTTTATTCCCGAATTATTGCATCGTAATGTTGCCGAATTGCAAAAAAATTATTTAAAAATTATTGAAACAAAAGACTTTCAAACCGAGTTTCAAAATTTGCTGCGCGATTATGTCGGTCGTCCTTCGCCTTTGTATCCGGCAAAACGATTATCACAAAAATACGGTGCAAAAATATATTTAAAACGTGAGGACTTAAATCATACCGGTGCTCATAAAATTAACAATACCATTGGTCAAATTTTATTGGCAAAACGCATGGGTAAAACCCGTATTATTGCCGAAACAGGTGCCGGACAACACGGAGTGGCTACGGCAACCGTTGCTGCACTAACCGGATTGCAATGTGTGATTTATATGGGCGAAAAAGATATGGCTCGTCAAACTCCCAATGTAGCTCGTATGCGTATGTTGGGTGCCGAAGTAAGACCGGCAACTTCGGGTAGCAAAACCCTAAAAGATGCAACCAACGAAGCTATTCGCGATTGGATAAACAATCCCGACGATACTTTTTATATTATTGGTTCAGTGGTTGGTCCACACCCGTATCCCGATATGGTGGCACGCTTTCAATCGGTTATCAGCGAAGAAATGCAAATGCAGTTGGCAGCTCAAACCGGCAGAGAATATCCCGATAAAATTATTGCTTGTATCGGAGGCGGTAGCAATGCCGCAGGAGCTTACTATTATTTTTTGGACAATGAAAAGGTTGAACTTATTTCGGTAGAAGCCGGAGGATTGGGTATTGACAGTGGACATTCGGCGGCAACAGGTGTGCTGGGAAGTAACGGGGTAATTCACGGCAGTATGACCTTGTTAATGCAAGATAAAGACGGTCAAATAGTGGAACCGTATAGTATTTCAGCCGGATTGGATTATCCCGGAATCGGTCCGTTGCATGCACACCTAATCAAAACCGGTCGCACCCGCCTGGTAACCGCTACCGATCAACAAGCTTTGGCTGCCGGATTGCAATTGACACGCTTGGAAGGTATCATTCCCGCTTTGGAATCGGCACATGCTTTGGCGGCTCTTGATATGCTTAATTTTAAGCCGGACGAAATTGTAGTGGTAAACCTGTCAGGCAGAGGAGATAAAGATATGGATACGTATTTAAATAACTTGTCTTTGTAAATACTTAACAATCATGTTGTATTGAACAATCATATCAAAACCAAAAAACAATGAGCAGATTACAAAAATTATTCAATAATAAACAAAACCTGTTGAGTATTTACCTCACAGCAGGTTATCCGCAACGCAATGCCATGCTCGAATTAATACCTTTGTTGGCTAAAAACGGAGTGGATTTTATCGAAGCGGGTATGCCGTATTCCGACCCGTTGGCTGATGGCAAAACCATACAACACAGTAGTAGCATAGCTTTGAAAAACGGAATGAATTTGGAATTATATTTCAAACAAATCAAACAAGTGCGGTATAAAACCGATATTCCCATTCTGTTTATGGGATATTTTAATCAGGTATTGAAGTATGGTATAGAGTCCTTTTTGCAACAATGTTCGGACAGCGGTATAGAAGCCTTGATTATTCCCGATTTAACCCCCGAAATATACCAAAAATATTACCAAAAAATTTTTAAAAAATATGATTTGGGGTTGAGTTTCCTTATCACACCTACAACATCCGATGAACGTATCGCTTTGATAGATTCTTTGACCACTGCTTTTATTTACGTTGTTTCAATATCAGGAACAACAGGTAAAACCGACGATTTTTCCGCAAAACAAATAGCATATTTTAAAAGAATAAAAAAATTGACAACCCGAAATCCGAAAATGATAGGTTTTGGCATAGATACCGCTTCAAAATATCGTATTGTCAATACGTATGCAGACGGTGCCATTATAGGTTCGGCTTTTATTAAAGCTATATCGGATAACGATTATAAACAAAAAGCGGTTGATTTTGTCCGAAAAATAAAGTCTTGATATTTTTGTTAAACTCAATTCACGTATGGCAAACATAAGATGCTTATAATATGAAACAGGTTTAATTATTTTGATAAGTTACTTGAAAATCTCGTTTTTATTTTCCGAAAAAATACCCGTATTTTGTAAAAAAAACAATTATGCTTAAAATAGGCAATTTGACTTTGCCCGATTTTCCACTGATATTGGCTCCTATGGAAGACATCAGCGACCCGCCGTTTCGAGTTTTATGCAAAGATTACGGAGTTGATTTAATGTTTACCGAATTTGTTTCGTCCGAAGGTTTAATAAGAGATGCGGTTAAGTCGGCTCAAAAATTGGATATTTTTGACCATGAACGTCCCATTGGGGTGCAAGTTTTTGGGCATGATGTATATTCGATGTTAAAAGCCGTTGAAAAAATTGAAGCGGTTCATCCCGAAATTATAGATATAAATTATGGTTGTCCGGTCAAAAAAGTGGTTGCCAAAGGTGCCGGAGCAGGCATTTTGCGTGATTTGGACAAAATGCAAAAAATGACTGCCGAAATAGTCAAGCATACGCACTTACCGGTAACGGTCAAGACCCGTTTGGGGTGGGACGAAAAAAGTATTGTTATCAACGAAGTTGCCGAACGCTTACAAGACGTAGGTATTAAAGCACTATCGATACATGGACGCACCCGAAAACAAATGTATAGCGGTAGAGCCGATTGGCACAAAATAGCCGAAGTAAAAAATAATCCGAAAATACACATTCCGGTTTTTGCCAACGGCGATATTAAAACCCTGCAAGACGCCAAGCGTATCAGAGACGAATTTGGGTTGGACGGTGCTATGATAGGTAGAGCGGCTATTGGTAATCCGTGGATTTTCAAACAAATCAAGCACTATTTCAAAACAGGTGAAACTTTAAAAACTCCCGGTGTTTCCGAAAGGGTAGCTGTCGCCAAAAAACATCTGCAATTGGCTATAAAATGGAAAGGTGAACGTTTGGGTATTTTAGAAACCAGACCACATTATTCCAATTATTTCAAAGGAATAAGCAACTTTAAACCTTTTAGAATACGTTTGGTTACCGAAGACAATTTGAATGAATTGTACCGGATTTTTGATGAAATTATCGACTACTACGTATCTCAATAAATAATTTCTTTGTTAGAGTTCAATCAGTATGGGACAATGGTCGGAATATAGGGCTTCGGGCAGTATCAAACTGCGTTTTATTTGTTTTTGAAGTCGGGTTGTAACCATATGATAATCAATACGCCAACCTTTGTTACGTTTTCGCGATCCGGCTCTGTAACTCCACCAGGTATATTGATGCGGACGAGGATCAAATTGTCTGAAACTGTCCACAAAGCCACTGTTAATAAAGGCAGACAACCAAGCTCTTTCTTCGGGCAAAAAACCCGATACATGTTGTAGCCTAACGGGGTCATGAATATCAATGGGTTGATGACAAATATTAAAATCGCCGCTGATTATGAGGTTGGGTATTTTTTGTTTGAGTTTATCGGCATAGACCAAAAAGTCGTTCATGTATTTGAATTTGAATAGTAGGCGTTCGTTATTGGTTCCGCTGGGCAAATACATGCTCATAAATGAAAAATCGTCAAAATCGGCTCTTATATTTCGTCCTTCGTAATCCATATAATCTATGCCGGTGCCGAAAACCACGTGTTTGGGTTTTATTTTGGAGATAATTCCCGTTCCGCTGTAACCTTTTTTTTGTGCCGGAAACCAATATTGATAAGTATATCCGATTTCTCGCAGCGATTGGGTATCTATTTGATTTTCTTTTGCTTTTATTTCTTGAAATCCGACAATATCAGGTTGTGCCGATTGCAACCAACTTATTAAACCTTTGCGCATGGCGGCTCGTATGCCGTTTACGTTGTATGAAACTATTTTCATGACTTGTTTTATACAAATTCGTTATTTTCAATTGCCGTTCCAATCACTACCATATCGGCTCCGGCATTCCACATTTTCAAGACCTCTTTTTTTGAATTTATGCCGCCACCTACGATAAGTGGCAGATTTGTATTGTTTTTGACAGCTTTTATCATGTTTAACGGCACGGATTGACGGGCACCGCTTCCCGCTTCCAGATATATCATTTTCAACCCCAATAATTCGCCGGCTATTGCCGTGGCAACAGCCAAATCGATTTTGTTGCGGGGTATGGGTTGGGTTTGTGTAATGTATTGTACCGTAGTGGTTTGCCCGTTTTCTATCAGTATGTAACCGGTTGCTATACTTTCTAATCCGGCTTTTTTTATCAATGGGGCGGCTTCTACTTGTTTTCCGATTAAATATTCGGGATTTCTACCTGATATTAAACTCAAGAACATAATGGCATCGGCATGTTTGCTTATTTGTAATGTGTTTCCGGGAAATATAATTATCGGTATCGGGCTGTTTTTTTTGATTTTTTTTACAATTTTTTCAAAATGATTGCTACTCAAAAAGCTTCCGCCCACCAATATGTAATCAGCTCCTGCCCGGAGTATGTGTCGGAGGTGTTTTTTGACATCTTTAACTGTAATTTTATCGGGGTCGATAAGAATACCCAAAAGTTTTTGACGGTTAGATTTTTGTTGTAATAATTTTTGATAAATATTCATGGCAATATCATTTTGTCATAACAGCTTGATACCAATCGGTTCCCAATTTAAAAAATGTTTCGGTTACCGGTTTAAATCCGGTATTTTTTAAAACCAAATCTTGTCTTCTTGTTAAATTACAGCCGTCGGCAAGCGGGCGCCAAATCGGATTGACCCACTTTTGTATTTTACCGTAGAATCTATTACCGGCATGAATGTGTTCCAATACCAATAGTTTTCCATTGTCCGAAAGTAATTGATAATAGGTTTGAGCCGCTTTTTTTTCGTCGGCTACGGTGCAAAGCACCAACATGGAAACAACGGTATCAAACCGGTCGGGCAGGTCGGGGTGGTTTTTTACTTCTTCAATACCGATATTGAAAACTTTGATATGCGGATAATTTAGAGCTTTTTTTGAGGCTCGTTTAAACATAGGCAATGAAGGTTCTATGGCATAAACTTGCACTTTGCTCGGATATAAATCAAAATTTACACCGGTGCCGGCTCCTACTTCCAGCACAACACCTTGTGCTTGTAACAAAAGTTGGCTGCGATACCGTATCAATACCTTTTCGAGCCCTTTCATAAAAGGGTCGTAATACCAAGCTACAAATTTTTGATAGTGTTTTTTGATCAATATTTAGTGATTTTGTTTTTAAATTCGTCAATGACTTCTTGCATTTTTTTACGGGTGTTTTCCGCATCGATATTGTATTGCGGATATGCCGGTTTTTTTTCGGGAAAAAGTTCCATAAACAAGGTTTGCGAAGGAAACGCAAATTCTACTCCCAATGTATTTGCCAATTCGAGTATGCCTAACAAGAGGATATGTCTTCCGTGCATTTCTTCGGCATAATCTTTGGTCATGAAATACACGTTGAGTAATATGTTTAAAGACGAGTCGCCGTAATCTACAAATTCTACATTATACGGAACCGAATTGTAGGGGGTATAATTGGAGTAGTTTCGGGTGGTTGGGTGCAATTCGATAATTTTTTTGATTCCTTCGACAAAAGTTTCAATAAGTTCGGGCGGGGTATCATAACGTATTCCCAAAGTGGTGGTATAACGTCGATATATTCTTTTACCTTTGTTATTGACGGCTACTTCCGATAGTTTACTGTTGGGTATTTTATAGACCGATGTATCTGCGGCTCTGATAACCGATGAACGAAACCCGACTTCTTCTACACTGCCTTCAATACCGTCCACTATTATCCAATCTCCTATTTTAAAGGGTTTATCGATAAATATCATTAAAGTGCCAATCAGGTTTTTTACGGTATCTTGCGCCGCCAAACCAACTGCCAAACCACCAATGGATACTCCTGCTATGATGGCTTTCGGGTCTGCACCCATAACAATAAGTATTTTGAACAAACCGAAGAGTATTACCAATCCTTTGAGGGTATTTTTTAGTATAGGTATCAATTGGTCGTCAAGTTTACTTTCGGTTTGACCGGCAAAGTGTTTAAATATGGTGATAAATACATCAACCAGTTTGATAAATACAAATATCCAAAAAACTATTTCGGCAAAATTGAGTGCCGATATGATCCAATTGCCTACTTTTTGTCCCAAAAGCAGATAAGGTATAATCATTTTCATGACATAAATACCGAAAATATAAGACAAAGGGTGGGCAAATTGTTTGAGACGTTCGTCCAAATTTTCAATAGGAATATGTATTAATTGTCTTTTTATGAATTTAAAAAAGAAAAAGAGTATTTTTTTGAAAAGGATATGTAAAAAATAGGTTAATATTAGCGTTAATAATAATCCTATCCACTTCCAAAAGGCAAATCCCAAAACTTTTCCGTTTAATTCGGTTGGTACAAACTGTTCTATTAAATCGGCACCGAGCGGATAGATTTGTTGATACAAAAAATCGATTTTTGAAACCGTAACTTTTGAATAATACCAGTTGTTGCCGTATTTTTCCAGATAAACTTCGGGCAACCGGTATGGAAAAGGTTTGTAAGCGTGTTTGGGTATCGGAAAATTAATGGAATCGATATAATCGGGTTGGTTGGGCAAGCTTGTATAATCTATAAAAACACCTTTTCCTTCAAAAACATATTTAAGTCTGACAGCTTTTTTTCGGGCTTCTTCACCTGTATAACCGTAAATGGTTTTGCCGGCAGCATCGGGGTGAAAATTGTCGGGACGCAAGTTGTCCAAATGAGTAAACAGAGTGGCACGCGGCGTGGTTAAATCGACCGATTGGGCACTAACAGAATCGATTGTTGCTTGTAGAATTAATAAGAATAAATATATGTATGTTTTTGAAAAACTCATGGCTTAAAGATACACAATTTTGATTAATAAGCGTTTTGTGCCGTTCCGCCTTCGGCAATAGCTTTTGCCGAAGAGGTTCCAATACGTTGCACACCCATTTGTATCATTTTAACGGCATCGGCATAATTGCGTACGCCTCCGGCGGCTTTTACCGGTAACGGTTCGGCATATTGTAGCATTATTTTGATGCTTTCGGGTGTGGCGCCGTTGGGTTTTCCGTCGGGTGTTTTATAAAAACCGGTTGACGATTTGACAAAAATATTTTTGGCATTTTCCATTCCGATTGTTTGCACTACTACGTCGCGAATAAGTTGGGTTAATTCGGCTATTTGTTCGGGTGTTAGAGCAGCTACTTCGATAATCCATTTGGCTATTTTGTCATTTTTTAGGGCGAGCAATGAACCTTCGAATACTTCTTTTTTGATCAAATTTTTTTCTCCTTTTTTAAAAGCTTCATAATTTACTACATAGTCCAGTTCGTCGGCACCGTCGTTAATGGCTTTTTGCGCTTCTGCCAATTTGAGTTTATAATTAAGTGTTCCTTCGGGAAAACCGATAACGGTGCCTACTTTGACTTTGGCACCGGCTTGGTCAATCATTTTTCGAGCCAATTTTACATAATCGGGACGTATCATAACCAAGTAAAAGCCGTTATCGATGGCTTCTTGTATGATTTGTTTAACTTTTTGAGTGGTTTCGGCTTCCGATATACCTGCTTGTTCGGGTGTTTTGAGGTAGGTGCTGTCCAAATATTTTTTGATGTCCATGCTTTTTTTGTTTTTTTTGATAAGCAAATTTACATATAAAAAAGCAAAGCCGGAAATCGATTTTGATTTCCGGCTTTGTTGAATATTTTTTCAATTTTATTCTTCTTCCACTTTAAATATGATGGGGAGTGTATAAGTAACTTTTACGGGGCGGTTACGTTGTTGTCCGGGTTTCATTTTGGGCAATTTGGATATTACCCGTTTGGCTTCTTTTTCCAAATCTTTGTATTTGGAACGGGCTCTGATGTTGGTAACTCGTCCGTCTTTGCCTATGGTAAACATGGTTAAGATTTTAACGCGTTCGCCCGACAATCCCAAATCGGAAGCTATTTCGGTATTGAAGTTTCGACCGACAAATTTTTGTATTTTTTTGCTCATACAGTCTTTTAAGGCTTTTCCTTTTTTTCCTTCGCAACCCGGGTAAATAGGCGGATTTTGAATAAATTGGAAAGCTACTTCAACATCGGTTTCTTCCACTTCTTCGGTATCGATGTCTTCTACTTCTTGTATTTCTTCTTCGTCGTCGGTTTCGGTTGAGGCTACTACGTCTTCTTTTACATCTTCTTCATCTTCTACCACTTCAATTTCTTCGGGGGGTGCTACTTGTTTGGGGGGCGGTGGTAATTTGATGTCTTCAACGTTTACTTCGAGAGTTTCGTCTTCGTCTTCTCCTTGTAGGTCTAATTGCCCTATATCAATAGCTTTTTCGTAAGTTTTTAGCTCTATCAGCCTCCAAGAAAAGAACATTATAGCGACCAAACCTAACAAAAGGAAAGTGGTGCTGTAATTATTCAAATCGGCTTTGGGTGCTTTTTTTGGTTCCATAATTTATTATTTATGTTTTGATAATCAGTTATTTGTGATATATTGTATAAACGAAAATATCAATTTAATATTTTGTCTGTATTTAAAAAAATTTGATTTTGCTAATATATAAATATTTTTTGTAAGCTTACAAAGTTTTCTCGGGTCAATTTACGGAATGTTGATGTATTTGTGAGTTTGTAACGAAATTTTCCACTTGGGATTGTTTTCGATGTAGCTGACAATTTCGGGTATCATTTTGTCTTTTTGAGACCATTCGGGTTGTAAATACAATTGACAATGATTGTTGTTTATTTTTTTTGCTTCTTGTTCGGCAAAAGCAAAATCCGATCGGTTAAAGATAATTATTTTTAGTTCGTTGGCATATTTGTAAAAAATTTGTTGAGGCAATTCGTTTTTTTTGGGTGAAAGACAAATCCAATCAAAGTTGCCTGTAAATTGACCGGTGCCTGAGGTTTCCAAATGAATTTCTTTATTTTTTTGTTTGAGTTTTCGGGTTAGGTATTGCAAATTATACAAAGTGGGTTCACCTCCGGTTATTACAACGGTTTTGATATGGCGTGGAATTTTGTCAATAATTAAATCGACTTCGGTTAGAGGGTGTAATTGCGGGTTCCAACTTTCTTTGACATCGCACCAATGACAGCCTACGTCACAACCTCCTATTCTGATAAAAAACGAAGCGGTTCCGGTATGATATCCTTCGCCTTGCAGAGACAAAAAATACTCCATAATCGGCAGATTTTTTCCGCCGTTATCCAAGATGTTTTTATTATTTTCCATTTATATAACGGATATGTAAAGTTTTAAGAAAACAAAAGCAGCCCTCCGGCTGCTCTTAAAATATCATCGCTATTAGATTAAGCTTCTTCGCCAACCAATTGACCAATGGCTTTATCAAATACTTCGAATGGAGCCACACCTACTTGTCTGCCAATGGCTTCTCCGTTTTGAAAAACCAAAATGGTGGGTATGTTTCGAACCCCGTATTCGGCGGCATATTTTTGTTCTTTGTCCACATCGACTTTGGCTACTACGATTTTATCGCCGTATTTTTGTTCCAATTGGTCCATAACGGGGGCGACCATTCTACATGGTCCGCACCATACAGCCCAAAAATCGACAATAACGGGCTTATCAGATTTTAATACAACATCTTCAAATGTTTGGTCAGTTACTACTACTGGCATATCTTTCTAATTTTTAACGGTTAATACAAAATTTTGCTGCAAAAATAAACATTATTTTAATACGCTCAACAGCTAAAATAATGCCAAAGTTAATGGTGTTATATCAAACAGTTTTTTTTTCTATTTTGCCTTTCAAATTATTTACTGACAAAATTTTCAAAAAAGTATATGCTAATAATATTATGCTTATGATTAAGATTATTAGAATAACATATACATTAAATTCCAATGTTAAATTTTTTAAAATGGAAAAAATATATTTAGTTACATAAACAGAATTGAAGTTTAAAAAAACGTAAAATAAAAATGAGTACCAAAAGCCAAGCTTAACATATATATAACTTAATATAATACTTATAAATGTAAACTCAAATATTATATGTTCCGGATCAATATGAAATAAAATTAATATAAGTAAGGTTATTACCATACTTTTTATAAACGAATAAAATTGAGTTAAATTATTTAAAATGATGTGATAAAAAATCAAGGTTGATAAAAAAGGTATAATTATAATCGTATGTGATAAAACAACGAAGTCTTTATATATTAGAGTTGGAAATTCATAATTTAATATTTTATAGTTTCCTTGCAATAAAATTTCTACAAATAAAAGTAGGGCTATATAAAATACATAAAATTCAAGCGAAAAAATATATAAATATGTAATGTGCAAAATATTTAAATTAGTAGCTTTTGGTAGGCTTTTTAAAATTTTGAATAAAGAAAATTTGTAAGTAATCAGTATTATAAATAATAAACAAATACTTTGTGGCACGTAAGATAAATAAATAGTGAGATTATATTTTGCATTATAAAAAAAATTGCTGTTCTCTAAAAAGGGAAGTAATAATTTTAAAATAAAGCATAAAATTATAGCAGAAATTATTAGGATTATTAATTTATTTTTTTTCATAATAACACTATTGCTTTAATGTGTCCAAATGATAAATATTTTTGTCTAAAAAATATGGAATAGCACCATTTTTAATAGATTTATCAATAATAGCACTATCAACTTGTCGTGGGTTAGCAAGTGGTGGTAAATTTAGATTACGTCGTTTTATAATCTCTGTTTCACCATTACTTAATTTCATTGTTTTAAAATAAATTTCACTCGGTGTTTTAATACCTTTTACTTCTTTTACTTCTTTTAATATTGTTTAACCAATCTTTTGGTTGCCATTTTTACACCTTTCTTAATAGTTTTGTTCCACTTTCTAATACTTTTTGTGTTTTAGTTTTTCGGATGTATAACTTTAATTTTTGTCCCTGTTTCTGTTATTCCTGCATCTATTTTTTTATCACCGTCACTATCATATACCGTTACAGATTTTTCCAACTCAACATTCCCTGTTGTTACATAAGTTCCTTCCGTAATATATGGATGATTTGAAACAACTTCTTGGGCTTTTTCCAAAGGAATATTCGCATCTTTTGCTAATGTTTCCACATTGTCACCTAATTGCGCTTTCCAAACATTTTTTAAACCTTTAACAGATTCCCAATCTAATTTTCCGTCAGGATCAATTCTGTTTAAAGGATTATTTTGCATATAGTTATAAGTTGTTGTCCAATGTCTTTTTTTTTCGCCAACGGTTCAATGTTCATCCACCGCCCAAGCACGAGACCATAATTCCGTGTGCCGTAGTCATACCACTGCAAACCGGGTTCATCTTGTTGTTCTTTTCTCCACCAACTACGTTGGGGACACACATTGCATTTATATTTAAACTTCAAACCATGGGATGGGGCTTGTATTATTTCCTTTTTTTCGATCAATTGTTCTTGGTATTTGGCCTTCTTTGCGGGTAGCCCCATAAGTGTTGAGTTTAGGACCGAAGGGGTAATATATTTGGTTTTTTTTCACTAAGTAAAGATAATACTTTTAACTTTATCCATTGCTGAAAAAGTAAAAAAAATCCTCCCTTACGAGTATTTTTCTTAATTTATCGTTAAACCTCCTTAACTCGTTTTGTTCAAATCTCAACGCAAGGTTAAAACTCCTTCGGTCGTTGCAGATAGTTTTTAAATTTCCTCGCTTCCTCACTTCAAATTTTACTAAAATTCTATTAAGACAACCTCTTTTTTTAGGTTTATGAAAAATTTACGTTTTATTTTGTATCTTTACATTATATCATTTAAAGGCTAATAAAATGCTAAAAAAACTGTTTTTTTTCCTCGTTTTATTAAATACCGCTTTTTCTTCTGGGCAATTTAACAATTATACTACCGGTGATATTATCAACAATTTTACTGTTACCGACACTGACGGGCAAACTTATACTTTATATGATTTGTTAAACCAAGGCAAATATGTCTATATCGATTTTTTTGCTACAAATTGTGGCACCTGTCAAACCAAAATGCCTGTTTTTAACGCTTTTTATGACAAATACGGTTGCAATGCCGGTGATGTTTTTTGCATTTCTATTGAGGTGGCCGGACATAACAATGCCGAAGTCACCTCTTTTGAACAACAATATGGCGGTTCAAGCAATCATGCGCCGGCCGTAAGTGCAGATGGCGGAGCTACTGCAATCGTTAATGATTTCGGAATTACTTCATTCCCGATAATTTGCGGTATCGATCCACAAAAAAAACTTTTCATCGACAATGTGCGTCCTGCCAATACGGTATCTGATATTGCTCAATCTTTTCCCAACGGTTTTAACCCGCCAGTTATGACGTGTTCCAATGCAATTGAACAAAATAATCTATTAAATATACAAATTTACCCTAACCCTACCCGAAATTTTCTTACTCTAAACAATATATCTGTTACTAAACAACTTGAAATAAATATTTATAGTATGAACGGCTCAAGAATTTGGCATCAAATTATTATCAAGCCTAAAAATAATTTAAGCCTAAATT
>JAMONO010000038.1 GCA_027065715.1 Flavobacteriales bacterium | reverse complement strand
AGTTTGGGTTATTTTTTACGTTCGATGACATAGTTAACCATTAGTTTTAGACTTTCCTTGGCTTCGCTATCGGGGTATTTTTCCAAAATTTGAAGGGCTTGCCGTTGATATTCTTTCATTTTTTTTATGGTATATTCAATACCGCCATGTGTTTTGACAAACTCGATCAACTCTTTGACTTTCTTTTTATTTTTATGGTGTTTTTTTACAATATTTATAATCCATTTTTTGGTTTTGTCATCCACGGTATTCAAGGTATAAATGAGCGGCAAAGTCATTTTTTGTTCTTTGATATCGATACCGGTCGGTTTGCCTATGCCTCCGTCGGAGTAATCGAATAAATCGTCTTTGATTTGAAAAGCCATTCCGACCAATTCGCCAAATCGGTGCATATCCTTAACGGTAGGTTCATCACTATTAACCGAAGCTGCCCCCATAGCCGTACAAGCCGCAATCAGGGTAGCTGTTTTTTGACGGATAATTTCGTAATACACCTCTTCGGTTATATCGAGTTTTCGTGCTTTTTCTATTTGCAACAGTTCGCCTTCGCTCATTTCTTTTACGGCTACCGAGATGATACGTAACAAATCAAAATCGCCGTTATCAATAGACAAAAGCAAACCTCTTGACAGTAAAAAATCGCCTACCAAAACGGCTATTTTGTTTTTCCACAAAGCATTGAGCGAAAAAAAACCGCGCCGGTAATCACTTTCATCAACGACATCATCGTGTACCAAGGTTGCCGTATGAATAAGTTCAACCACACTGGCACCGCGATATGTCCTATCGGTTACTTTGTTACGCAACATTTTTGCCGTTAAAAAAATAAACATCGGACGCATTTGTTTTCCTTTTCGCGATACAATAAAAGCCGTAATCCGGTTGAGCAACACGACATTGGTTTTCATGGATTGACGAAACTTTGTTTCAAAAATTTCCATCTCTCTCAAAATAGGAGCTTTTATTTTTTCTACGATTTTCATTATTGCCGTTTGTAATATATCAATAGCAAATATACATTAAATTCATTTAAATAAAAGTTTGTAACAAATACAAAAGGAATAAAAAACGGTTTAGAACAACCTATTTGTTTATGCACACAAAAATCGGTTTTTATAAAGATTATGAGATTTTCTATTTACAAGCTATCTTTGTTTTATTTACATTTTACTGTTATTGCCTTCGCTTTGTCGGAGTATCAATGTGTCATAGTTTTAATCTTTGCCAAGCACATTGGTTTTTTCGTATCTTTGCGACAAATATAAACACAACATGGCAGTTATCAATAATATCAGAAACTTTTCCATTATCGCCCATATCGACCACGGCAAGAGCACTTTGGCGGATCGTTTATTGGAATATACCGGTGCCATTACCGAACGCGAAAAAAAAGATCAGGTTTTGGACGATATGGATTTGGAACGCGAAAGAGGAATAACCATAAAAAGTCATGCCGTTCAAATGGACTATATTCACAACGGCGAACCTTATAAACTCAATTTGATAGACACACCGGGGCACGTAGATTTTTCATACGAAGTATCACGTGCCATAGCCGCATGCGAAGGTGCCCTTCTTGTTGTCGATGCAGCACAAGGCATACAAGCACAAACCATTTCCAACTTATATTTGGCACTCGAAAACGATTTGGAAATCATTCCGGTGCTCAACAAAGTGGATTTGCCCAGTGCCAAACCTTTGGAAGTTACCGACGAAATAGTCGATTTAATAGGCTGCAACCCCGACGATGTTATTTGGGCTAGTGCCAAAACCGGCGAAGGTATCGATAAAATTGTCGATGCCATTATTGAAAAAATTCCACCGCCACAAGGCAATCCGGATGTTCCACTACGAGCCTTGATTTTTGATTCGGTTTATAATTCGTATCGAGGGGTAGAAGTTTATTTCAGAGTATTTGACGGTAAAATTAAAAAAGGACAAAAGGTAAAATTTATGGCAACCGATAAGGCTTACAATGCCGATGAAATAGGATACCTCAAACTCAAACAATTGCCCGCCGACGAAATATCAACCGGTGATGTCGGTTATCTGATATCCGGTATTAAAGATGCCCGCGAAGTAAAAGTGGGCGACACCATAACCGACGCCGAACAACCTACCGATACACCTATTGAAGGTTTTGAAGATGTTAAGCCTATGGTTTTTGCGGGTATTTATCCTGTTGAAACCGATGAATATG
This sequence comes from Flavobacteriales bacterium, assembly GCA_027065715.1. GTDB lineage: Bacteria > Bacteroidota > Bacteroidia > Flavobacteriales > Flavobacteriaceae > WGBX01. The sequence goes on along the minus strand of JAMONO010000038.1, from coordinate 1,188 downwards.
AAGAATTACGCAATGCCATGGAAAAACTGCAACTCAACGATGCCAGCTTGACTTTCGAACCCGAATCGTCGGCAGCTTTGGGATTTGGTTTTAGAGCCGGATTTTTAGGCATGTTGCACTTGGAAATTATTCAAGAACGTTTGGACCGTGAGTTTGATATGAATGTGATTACAACCGTTCCCAATGTATCGTATCATGCTTATACCAAAAAAAATCCGAATACACCCATTATAGTAAACAATCCTTCCGAACTACCCGACCCGTCTAAATTGGACCGGGTGGAAGAGCCTTATATCAAAGCCAGCATCATCACCAAAGCCGATTTTATCGGTGCCATCATGACTTTGGCTTTGGAAAAACGCGGCGAAATAAAAAATCAGGTCTATCTAACCCAAGACCGTGTAGAACTAACTTTTGATATGCCTTTGGCAGAAATTGTATTTGATTTTTATGACAGGCTAAAAACAGTATCGCGCGGATATGCTTCGTTTGATTACCACCCCATTGGTATGCGCAAATCAAAACTGGTTAAAGTAGATATTTTGCTCAACGGACAACCCGTTGATGCCTTGTCGGCTTTGGTTCACGCCGATAAGGCTTACGATATAGGCAAAAAAATGGTGCACAAACTGCGCGGTCTTATTCCACGCCAGCAATTTGATATACCGGTACAAGCAGCCATCGGTTCTAAAATTATTGCCCGTGAAACCATCAAAGCCTTGCGTAAAGACGTAACAGCCAAATGTTACGGAGGTGATATTTCGCGTAAACGAAAGCTACTCGAAAAACAAAAGAAAGGTAAAAAACGCATGCGCCAAGTCGGTAATGTGCAAATACCGCAATCGGCATTTATGGCGGTGTTGAAGTTGAATGATTAGAAATTTGTTTGTATATAAAAAAGCCGCTTAAAATGAAGCGGCTTTTTTATATGTTATATTCAATATTATTAATCCATAAACGGATAGCGGTAATCGGTTGGCGGATTAAAGTTTTCTTTGATGGAACGCACTGACATCCATCGAATCAAATTCCACATGCTTCCGGCTTTGTCATTGGTGCCCGAGCCTCTGGCACCACCAAAAGGTTGTTGATTGACCACCGCGCCGGTCGGTTTGTCATTGATGTAGAAGTTGCCGGCGGCATTTTCCAACTTTTTGGTAGCTTGATTGATAACATAGCGGTCTTGTG
>JAMONO010000037.1 GCA_027065715.1 Flavobacteriales bacterium | reverse complement strand
CAATTTTACTTAAGGCACCGCTGTCAATACCTAATTTTGCAGCCAATTGAGTAAGTGTGTATTTTCTTTCTTTTCTTAATTTTCTAATGTATTCGCCAAAACTTTCTTTCATAGTTGCATAATTTTACTTGCTAAATATTTCTTGACAAAAATAGCAAATTTATTTTTGCAAAAAGATTAACTTAATTTTTTTTTAAACTGTAATTAAAAAAAATGATTTTAATCAACTTTATTGAAAAATAATACGAAAATATTGTTAAATTTTAGCAATAATCTGCAATTAATTCGTGTTCTAACTATTCTTTTACCGTTTTTTTATAGATTTGTAACAAATGTTACTTGTGTTATGTAAAAAAATAAATATGAAAGTCTTAGTCAAAATAATTTTCTTGGTAGTTGTAATAACATCGGGTTGGTCACAACAAACCTTTGTGCCCGATGATAATTTTGAACATTTTCTCGAAACCCACGACGCCAATATGAACGTCGTCCCCGTAGGCGACCCGAACAGTTTGGGCAACGGTATCGATAATGATAATTTGGTAACTACCGCAAAAATTGCTCAGCTAACCACCCTTTTGATTGCAGGAGAAAATATGACGGATTTAACCGGAATAGAAGATTTTAGCGCTTTGGAATTATTGAATTGCAACAATAATCAAATAACTTCTTTAAATATCGGCAACAACACTTCATTAAAGATATTAAGAGCAAACACAAATCTTTTAACGAACTTGGATATAAGTCAAAATTTTAACTTGGAAGTAGTGGATGTAAGCTACAATCAAATTACCGATTTGGATGTAAGCCAAAACCGACAATTACTGTCCCTTTCTATTGCAGGCAATTCTTTTAACAATATAGATGTTTCTTCTTTGTCTAATCTTGAGGTATTGAATGGTTCGGACAATAACATTTCTCAAATTGATGTGAGTGGCAATCCCGCCTTAAAAGTTCTTTTTGTAAATAATAATTTGCTTGCAAGTCTTGATATCAGTCAAAATGCAAATTTGGAAGAATTGGAATGTGCCGGTAATCAATTGACAAGTATTGATGTTTCCAATAATCCCGGTTTGATCTCTATGGTTTGCAATAACAATATGCTGTCCGTTTTGGATGTAAGCCTAAATCCGGATTTGGAAGCGTTGAATTGTGCCGGTAATCAAATTACCGCTTTGGACTTGTCGCATAATCCGGACTTAATTGTATTATTTGCCAACAACAATCAATTGACTTCGTTAAATATACAACATGGAAATACATCGGGTTTTATGAGTTATTTTACAACTATTGATAATCCCGATTTGATGTGTATATTGGTAGATGATACGGCATGGAGCATGGCAAATTGGCCAATCGTAACGGACCCTTGGACAAATCTTGTAGAAACCGATACCGAGTGTTTGGCTCTTGAAGTGGATAAACCGCTTGATGAAAGCCTCGACATATATCCCAATCCCCTCGATAACCGGCTGTACCTCCAACTTGCTTCCGAAGGAACTTTGACCGTTTATGCGGTGGACGGACAAATACTTGTAAAACAACCGCTTCGTCCGGGAAAAAATACGGTTGATGTATCGCAAGTGCCTCCGGGTTTATTGCTCGTCGAAATTAGCTCGTTATACGGTACTTCCATCAAAAAATGTATCAAAAGATAAGTAATTTTAGGGGTTATATTTTCAAATCTTTCGGTTTTCTTCCTGTGATATTACCGAAAGATTTGTTTCTTGGTTTCGGTAAATAAAAATCTATATTTTCGAGACTTTGACAGAATAAATAGTTAAGCAATTGATACACAACACATTACAAAATAATGCAGGCTCTACATTATTATATAATACCTGTCATTTTGGTATAAAGACCCTATTCACATACATTTGAATTAGTCATCTTGCAATTAAGTAAAAATCGGAAATTCAATTATCCGAAATTTTTATGGCATAAATGATTTTGTTTTACTATTTTTGGCGCAAATAAAATATAAAATATGGCTGTAAGTTTAAAAGGAGATGTTGCAATCAAAACAGCACCAACTCCCATGCAAAAAGCTTTAAAAATAAACCTCAATCAAAATATTTACGGATCTTTTTCCGAAATAGGAGCCGGACAAGAAACCGCTCGAAACTTTTTTAGAGCGGGGGCTTCATCGGGTACAATTGCCAAAGCCATGTCGGCATACTCCAAAGAATTTAGCGATGCCATTTACGGTCGTGAAAACGACGGTCGCTATGTAACCAAAAACAGGTTAAAAAAGATGCTTGAACACGAAACCCGTTTGTTAGAAGAACGATTAGACCACAACGAGTTTCCCGACCGTATATATTTTAGTTATGCCAATACCGTAGCAACCATCGATTTTGCCAAAAAATACAAAGGACACGGGTGGGTAGGCATACGTTTTCAACTCAATCCGCTCGAAAATTACAACGAAATTGTTTTGCACGTTCGTTTTCACGAAAACGACGCCAAACATCAACAGGAAACTTTGGGAAAAATGGGCGTAAATCTTATTTACGGTGCCTTTTACCATCATGATAATCCGAAGGAATTGCTGACTTCATTGTATGATTATATCGATAAAGATAAAATTGAAATCGATATGATAAATTTTTCGGGACCGCGTTTTGCTTTTGTCGATAACCGTTTGATGAGTTTGTTATTGGTAAAAAACGGATTTACCGATGCGGTTATGTTCGGACCGGACGGTTACAATTTGTTACCTGCTGACGAATTATACAAAAAAAATATATTGGCACTGCGAGGTAGTTTTCGTCCCGTTACCAAGTTGGCAATGGATATGTTGCAAAAAGGTCTTAAAGCTTTTCAACAAGAACCCGATGTGAATCCCCAAAAAACCGATTTGATTTTGGAAATGACCTTAGATAATTTATCACATGACGGCGGTACTATCAATGAAAAAGATTTTTTGGACAGGGTAAACTTGTTAAGTTCTCTAAATCAAATGGTTATGGTAACAAATTTTAGAGAATATTACCGATTATCCGAATATTTTTCGCGCTTTACCAAAGAACGAACCGGATTGATTATAGGAACCAATCATTTGATAAAACTTTTTGACGAAAATTACTACAAACATTTAAGCGGTGGTATATTGGAAGCCATGGGCAAACTTCTCAACAAAAAAATCAAATTGTATATTTATCCTTACAAACAAAGAAACAGTAACAAAGCTATTTGTAGCCGCAATGTTCAAATGAATAAAAAAATGCAGGATTTGTTCGATTATTTTAAACACGATGGCAAATTTGTAGATATTTCGGAATTTAATCCCGACTTACTTGAAACATATACGCGTGAAATTATCGAAAAAATACAAAAAGGTGAAACCGGTTGGGAAAAATTATTGCCCGACGGTATTGCCGATGATATAAAAAAGAATTACCTGTTCG
>JAMONO010000036.1 GCA_027065715.1 Flavobacteriales bacterium | reverse complement strand
ACGCGATGCACAAGGAAACCCGTTAAGCATATACGAAAAAACGTATGATAACAACGAATTGTTTGAATTTAAAATCAAAGAACAAAACATATACGGCAGCAAACGATTGGGCGCCTTGCAAACCGATGCCGATATAGTAGAAATAAATCAAATTTTTGAACGACAACAAGACGGAACCGAAACACAAAAAATCGAATATACCGAAAAACAACTCAAAGCCGAAGGATTGGTAATAGACCCCGATAACGATGCTTATTGGTACGATACCCACATGCAGTTCGAATTCAAACCCGAAGACAGCTACAAAATAAATGTCAATTTTGAAATAATGGACAAAACAACCAACCAAAGCTTAACCCGATTAACCCGTTTGGAATACATAAATCCAACTCAACCCGATACCCTGTATAGTATTCTAATAAACTTGCACTACAACGAAGGAATATACAAACCCGAACTTATTTTGACCAAAGCCGCTCAAAACGGAACTTACAAACAAGTGCATATACAAACCAACGAAGGATTTAAAGAATGGAACTTTGATTTGACCTATCAAATAGACATCAAAAACTTTGAACAAAACCAACTAAACGTTATATTGTTCAACCACAAATCATCATACTATTTGGGCAAACAACTCTACATGACAACCCAAACAGGCAATTATGTCCAAAACATAACCGACGCCCTTAACAAATTGGGCGATATAGCACAAAACCAAATACCCGTTGTGGCATACAATTTGGCATATCGTATCAACAAATACGAACAAAAATTTGTATTTAAAAATTCAACCGAAAACCCCGTATCGCAATCCGGCAACATTACCATGCGATACACCGCCATACCAACCCCGTATATCGAAATAGCCGCAGACACACGCATCTATTACAACCAAATTGGCGACAAACAATACGAACTATCAAACCACCTGGGCAACGTATTAGAAGTGGTAACCGACCAAAAACTCCTCAATGTCGAAAGAGGAATACCCGCATTGACCGCTAACTTTAACAACGGCTACGAAACCTATCCGTTTATGCCTACCCAACATTTAAACAAACTTACGGTTGAAAACAATATGTTGTGGGCTTATGCTATAAACCAAAATTATTACGAACAAGGCACTTATGCCGATTTACATTTGCAACCCAATAGTACATATTTATTAAAATTTGAAGTAGTAAAATTTAAAATTGACAATGAATTACTACAAGTAACCATAAAAAATGACAACGACGCTCTACTAAAAGAAATCATAAAAGAAAGCGGACGTTATTACTACAAATTTGAAACAAACAACCAAACCGACTACCAACTGTTCTTTACAACTTACGAAAAAGGGCACGGTTCATTTGTTTTGGACAATATAGAAGTAATAGAAGTTGCCGACGCCGACCTCGATAACATTTTGCAAAATTCGCAAAATATGGCTATATTTGTGCCAAGCGTTCTTTCATTTAATGACTATTATCCGTTCGGCATGTTGATGCCCGGCAGACACGCCAATACCGACAGGTATAGATATGGTTTTCAGGGTCAGGAAATGGACAATGAGATAAAAGGCACAGGTAACTCATTGAACTACAAGTATCGTATGCACGACCCCCGCTTGGGCAGGTTCTTTGCTGTTGACCCGCTTACCAAAAAATATCCATATAATTCTACTTATGCGTTTTCTGAAAATCGAGTTATTGACGGTATCGAATTGGAGGGGTTGGAATTTATTTATGCGCCTAATGGAACTTATTTAGGACATTTTGGAAAGTCTAATGATATTTATATAACTGATGCTTCAAATGTTAAAAAATTTATAGCAAAAAAATTTAATTTCGGAGAATTGCTTTCTCGTTCTGTAATCTTAGAAAAAATGCCAGATTACATAAAAAGTAATATATATAAAACATTATATAAAGAAATGTTTGGAAGTATTAGGAATGTTCAAATAAAATCTGATAAACTTAGTGATGCAATGGGAATGTGTGATTGTGATGGTAATGGACAAAATGCAGAAGGTATTGACAATCCAAAAATAATTATTTCCAATACAGAAGGTTCATTGTTAAATAATAAATATAATATTCAATCCATTTTGTTTAAAGAACATGTGCATTTAAATGATAATTTATATTATGATAAACAATCTTGGCAAAGAGATTTAGAAGCACATGTAGATGTTATAAGGACTAAATATTTTAAAAGATCAACGGATAAATTAAAAAAACAAATTATACAATCAGCTGCGAGCTTTTTATGGGTGGTTTTACAAAACAAATTAGATTTAATAGATGAAAATAAAATTCAAGATGCAAAAAAATTTGACAGATATTATAAAAAAATGATAAATAAATTTAAAAAATTAGGAGTAGAGTTTGATTTTAGAAAGCAATTAAACCAAAGAGCTCAAAGAAAAAGAAAGAATTTTTCCAAAGATATTGAACCTAGCACAAATGAATTTGAAGTAAAATATCATGGTAAGAAACTTTAAAATATTGATTATTACTTTATTGTTAGTTACTTCATGTAAGGAAACAAAAAGAAATAAGATAAGTATTGATAATATTTCTATTGAAAGTATTAAGAGTTATTGCAATACTTATAGAAAAAAAAACATTGAAAATTGTGGTTGTTTTCTGGATAGCATACCTTTAAAAATAAATGATAATATAATATTTATTGATTTGGTTGTAAACCCACAACCTAAATATTTAGATTTACCCTTAGATAGTAATCAATATTATATAAAAAAAATTTATTATAAAGAAAAAATTTTAATAGGTTTTAATAAGAATACAATAAATATCATGGATAATGAAAAAAAAATATCATTAAAAGAACTTAAATGTAAAATTAGAGAGAATAAAACAAATATAAATAGATATGATTTATATATTATCATAGATTGGAAAAAATTAAAAAATAAAAATAATCAAGTTATATTTAATAATTTTTTACTTAATATAAGTAAAATGAATTATAAAACAGTATTAGAGTATAAAAATAAGAATTATTTAAATTATTTAAATTTTATTGATTAATAAATTGTAGGGCACTCACCAACTCAAACCGCCACAAAAAAAACAAAAAACCCCGCCCCCAATCCCCAATCCCCAATCCCCAACATAGTTGGGGAGGGAGGGGCATTTTTATTATAAACTATCCCTTTTAACAAAAAAACCATTTACAAGAGTTTTACGCATCACTTTGGGCGTTTATATCATCATCGGCGTAATCATCGGCAATTTATCAGCCTTATCACTTTGGGCGGGTAAAATAATCGGCACTTGTGCCAAACCGCTTTAAAAAATCACTGAAATCACACACATAAAGGGTTTAAATCGGGGTAAAATTGCCTGCAAAAGCCTACAATGGTCTAACCCCCAATTAATCGGACTATTTACATTTTGACAATACAAATATAGTGATTTGTATTTATCTTTGCATTGCGAGAAACAACCGACGGTGATTTTTTATACCGTAAGTTGATGAGAGACTG
>JAMONO010000035.1 GCA_027065715.1 Flavobacteriales bacterium | reverse complement strand
ACAAACTTAAAACCGTAATTTTCGGGTGCCGGTTTAAGCGTCATGGTTACCTTTTTGCCGGTATGTAAACCCACTCCTTCAATAGATACCGGTTTTTTTAAAGTTTTTTGTTTTATCATAAGATTATTTTTTCAATTGATTGAGTTCTGTTTCCAGTTTTTTGATACGGTTATACAAATCTTCCAAATTTTTAAAAATTATGGTTGATTTTTTAAAATTTCTGATAGGCAAAGCCGGTGTTCCCACTACAATTTCACCGTCTTTGAGGTTATGCGAGATACCCGATTGGGCACCTACTTTGACATTATCGCCTATTTTGATATGTCCTGCCATGCCTACTTGTCCTCCAATCATACAGTTTTTGCCTATTTTGGTTGACCCCGAAATACCGGTAAGAGCTGCTATAACCGTATTTTCGCCTACTTCGACATTGTGGGCTATTTGAATAAAATTGTCCAATTTAACTCCTCGTTTGATTACGGTTGAGCCCATAGTGGCTCTATCGATGGAAGCATTGGCACCGATTTCGACAAAATCTTCGATGATGACATTGCCTATTTGCGGTACTTTTTTAAAATCGCTTCCGTTGTTGGGGGCAAAACCAAAACCGTCGGCACCTATAACCGAACCGCTGTGTATGGTTACATGATTGCCTATAACCGTATCGTGATAAATGGTTACATTGGGATAAATGGTGGTGTTATCGCCAATAACGGTATGATTACCAACAAAGCAACCCGGAAAAATTTTAACATTATCACCGATATGCACCTTATCGCCAATATATGAAAAGGCTCCTATGTAAACATCTTTGCCAATTTTGGCACTACTACTTATTTTACAAGGTTCTTCTATACCGGTTTTGTTTGAATAAGTGTCTTGTGAAACCATTTGCAACAATGACGAAAAAGCTTGATACGGATCTTTTACTTTTATCAAATTGGCTTTAACCGGTTTTTCGGGTATAAAGTTTTCATTAACAATTACCGCAGACGCATTGGTGGTATAAACATGCGGGGTATAAATAGGATTGGCTAAAAAAGTAATGTCGCCTTTTTGTGCTTCTTCTATTTTGGCGATATTTCCTATTTCAACTTCGGGGTCACCTTCGATGGTGCCTTGAAGAAAATCGGCTATTTTTTTAATACTATACTTCATCTTGACAAAAGTATGAAAAAGTTTATTTTTTTACAATTTTATAAGTAACTAAGTTTTGTTTTTCAAAAAAAAACGACTCCTAAGAGTCGCTTTCTTTTTAAAATAATGGTTTATCTAAATTATTTTATCAATAATTTGGTAGTGAACACCTTATTATCTTCCGAAGTAATTTTTAACAAATATATACCTGTTGTCAATTGAGCGGGTATTCTGATTTCTTTTTCGGAAGTTTGTTTAGCCGATGATAAGACTTCTTGACCGGTTAAGGCAAATAGTTTTATGCTTTTTAAATTTTGTTGCGTTTGATTTATAATTACCAATTCGTCATTTAAATTATCATAATAAGCGAGGACGTTTTCCAATATAAGTTCGTCGTTAGATAATGAAGGGTTGGTAAAACGCAAATAAAATCTATCGTTGTAGTTGCCGGTTTGCAAATACAGGTCAAAAATATTACCGTCGCTTATTTTGTGATAAGATTGGTTAAAAGCATCTTCTATGTAAATATCGGTAATATCGGCAGGTAAATTTTGAATGTCATCTAAATTAAATGAAACCATTCCGTCTTCGGTGGCTTTGACGGTTAAAGGAATTCGGGTGTTGATATCAATTGAAGGAACCGCTTGAATGATAAATTCTCTACCGTTGATGTTCCAGGTCATATCGGCTCCCGGAAAATCTTCGTCGAAATTAGGTCCATCCCAAGCTACATCGATGTCATAACTTGTATTGGGTCGCACGGCTAAAAGCAATTGTCGATGATAGTTTTGCGGAGTATTGAAGCCTAATCTGATATCGGTTTGAGCCGTAGGTCTGATAAATACGCTTGAAGATCCTTCGGTTTTAAAAACCCGTTGATTATTGTTAAAAGTTATGGTTCCGCCTTGTCCGCTTTCCGCCCATATTTCAAAGCCTTGTCCAACAGGAATATATCGTTGCGGTGTTTTGGTTCCAACGGTTCCGCTTCCGTTCCACGAAGTTGCGGCTGTTCCGCCTGCCAATGTATAAGTGGCATAACCTCCTTGATAATTGGCTCCGTAGTGGTCATTACCCCCGGTATGTTCCCAAAAATATAAAGTTCCGTTAAATATATCGGTTGCATTGTTACCTCCGTTTGCCGAAGTTACGTGATCTTTGATAAATTGGTCGGCATCAAAAGCGCTGGGATATGGATTTCCTATTAGATAATCGTGATCGGCACTAATGGTTAAGGTATATTCGCCGTCATTTGGCGAACCTGAGAATGTCCAGCTATTGTAATCGGTTGTAGCCGAGCCGTTGGCACTGTTTAGAGCGGCATCCACACCGGGTCCTTTCATGGTGTAACCTTCACCGGGTAATACAGTTCCGTTTTGTTTAATATGATTGTCATACCAACCTTGATATGAGCCGTCAGGTCCGTCTTTTAAAGCAAAAACCCAATAAGCATTTAAAGTAACGGGGTGTGAACCACCGGCATTGTTAATATCGTTGGTAGCATTGGTATTGTCGGCAATTGCTACAACAGGGTAAGATGTTTTGAGTTCGTCATCGCCGGTAGCACCGTCTCTTAGATATGCCATTTTCCATGTTCCACCTTGATTGACAGGCGCCGACCAATAGTTATACCAATACTGATTGGTAGTTCCTTGTTGGTCAATCCAAATATATTTGGACCCCGAATTACTTGTTGCTCCTGTATGTGTTTGTATCAATTGTGAAGTGCCTTTTAAACGAATGTCGCCGTCTAATGTTAAAGCGTCATTGACATATAAAGGTAGTTCGGTATTGACTTTGTAATCAAAATCTTTGGTGCCGTCGGCTACATTCATATTGTCGGTGTTAACCGTTGTTTGCTGAACAACCGAATTGTTGGTGTTATTAATATTCAAATTGTGAAAATAAGCCGTTGAAGAACCATTGATATTTTGTTCATTAACGCCACTAAACTCGGTGGTTCCGGTTGCCGTGTCGTCCATGGTGCCGTTGTTGGTAAAATTGTTACCTTTAAAAATAAAGGTTCCGTCATTTGACCAAGTATGTGTTGTGCCGTTGTCATTGATAAAGTCAAACCCCGAAATGTATAAAACACTACCTGATGAAATTTTTACATCACCTTTGTTAACAAATTGTGCAAAGGCTGAAACAGAAAATAATGAAAATAATGATAAAATAAGGTTTTTCATAACTTGAAAATTAGATTAATAACTTACAAATATAAGGATTTTTTTGAGTTAAAGAAAAATATCAACAAAATATTTATAAAATTTTAAATTTGTCCCAATCCATACCTACTTTAAATTGATTTCTGTAATCATGTATTTGATTAAAATCAAATGAAAACGAAAGTATTTTTTTGGTTCCTGCCGGCGCT
>JAMONO010000034.1 GCA_027065715.1 Flavobacteriales bacterium | reverse complement strand
GATGTTTTCGGCTGTGTCCGGAAAACTGTGTCTTATTTTTTGCAGATATTCGACATTGGGTTGCTTTTTGCTTCCCGTTGCTATGCCAAAGCCCGACCAGTTGGGCAGTTTTTGACAATATTTTTTGTTGAGCTGTTTGAAATACGGCTCTATTACTTTGGCTTTGGCGTTGCCTACTTCTGCAGGTGTGTAATGTACGGACAGGGCTTTGTAAATGGGGGTTAAGGCTTTTTTGCCGTAATTGTCAGACTGAATTTGATACGGTATATAATATTTGCCGAACAATTCTTTTACGTGGTTCATTGCGTTTTGCAATGCACGTTTAATCACACCGGTATTTTCGTGTTGATCTATGGCAAATCCTACCGGATAGTTGTTATAGGTATCCAACACCACTACTATGGTCATCCGGTTGGTGTAGGTGGTTACTTTGTTGCCTTTGCTGTTTTGGGTGGTTTTTTGGTAATACAATTCTACATCCCAGCCGTCTATTGTCCAGTAGAGCATTGGTGACGTAGGGCGACTGCGTTTTACCTGCATCAGTTGTTTGTTTTTGAGCTCTTTTACACCGTTGCGACCGGCATAGATAACCAGTTTTTTCTTTTGTGCCCTGTTGGCTATGGTTTGTGCCGTTACCGGTGACCAGCCCACCTGTGCGGCAACACTGTTGTATATGTCGGCAATGAATGAATAATCAAAATTTTGATGTTTGAGCAATAAGGTGTCTATCAGTGCCAACTGCTCTTTTTGTTTGACTTTGACAGCGTTTAAATTGTTGTATTTTTTCGATATAAGGTTGATGTAGTTTTTACCTTTATATTCGTTGGCTTTTTTGCGCAGGGCATCTTTGTTGGCGGGCAGATTGTGCGGTACCTTGCGAAAAGCGTTTACATCGTTTGACAGCGACTGCCATATATCTACCTTTACACTGCCCAAAGTACGTATATAAGCTTTGCGATGCTCTTTTACAATCAGCAGGGTGTTGAGTACCGAAGCATCGGCGGTATATTGCTTTATGGCTTCTTCGGGTAGTTTTTTGCTGTTGTCTTTGCCAAAACGGTAACTCATAAAAAAGTTAAAGGCATCGACATCGTATTGATAGTATTTGTCAAAAAAGCTCCGGGTGGGTTTTTGCGGTTTGCCAAATGTTTCTATCAGTAATTCTTTCCAAAACTCCGGCAGACTTTCAAAGGCGATAAGCGCTTCGTGGTAGTTACCGCCTTTGCGAAGTTGCGTTTCGGGACGGCGCGGGCTGTCCATACGTGCTTTAAGGGTGCGATACGACACCAGCCGAAGTGACCGGGAGTGCGGATTGCGGTCTTTGGTCAGATATTTTATTTTAACACCAAGTTGTTGGTCGTTGTATTCGTATGGGCTTTCGTGTGTCATACTTCATTTTTTTGTTAGTTCCCGCCGGTGTCCCCAAGCGAGCTTGGGGATGCCTGTCGGGAAAAAATCACTACATTTGTGGTGCTAACCTTTTAAAATTGTAGTGATTATGTTAAACTCCTATAATCTTGCAGTTAATATTACAGCGATAAAGCATATTGACAGTAATGAATTTCGCATCAAAGTTGCCGAAAGCTTATCGCATCTTGATCATTTAAAAAGAGCTATTGATAACTCTCCACTTTTGTACTATTTTTATCCGGTAATTGATGATGATGGCAACGAAAAACAATCTGTTTTAGCTATTGTCCATATTTCTGTTGGAAAAAAACGCGGACAGGCATTACTTGAACTTTATCAATCAATGGTAAGATTGATAAAATTTGAATTGCCAAATTTTGATGTGTCTTATAATATAGAACTTGACAAACCATAATATTTTGTTTTATGGTCTTCAACATCTTTTTACGACGCTTGGCTACGGTTTGTGCATCTATTAATCTCCATCCTAATGAACGCGCCGTGGTATTGTATATAGATGCAATAGTCTTGTTGTTGAGATGGGTATGTTTTTTCAAAATTGCGTCCAAAAATGCTTTTTGCTCATAGGCTCGCATTTTTCTTGCTTTTTTTAGTTGTTTTTTTTGCTTTTTTGTTTTCATAATATTTGGTTTAATGGATTAATAGTCATTTGAATAGTCCCGGCGGTTTGTCCCCAAGCAACCGGCTTGGGGACGTTTGCCGGTGGGTGTGGCACCCGGGCGGTAGCATTCCCTTTTGTGTGGCACTTTATTTATTGTAGCTATTTTCATTTAGTCTTGTATTTTACCGGCCTCGTGTAGTAATCTTTTACGTGCTTCACGGCGGATAGCTTGTGCCGTTTCCGAATTGTTGATGTGCATTAGCGCATTGCGAACCGTTTGCACCGACACGCCAAATTGCTCTGCCAACTCACGTGTCCACCGGTTGGGGATATTTACTCTTATGAGAATGTCATTTTTTTTCATACCTTCGTTTAATATTTATGTTTACAAATGCAAATATACAAACTTTACTTTGTATTATCCAAATAAAAGTTTGAAAAAGTTTAATATGGAACAAAAAATAAATGAAAGATTAAGAGAAATAATGGAAAAAAACGGCTTGAACTACCGTAGTTTCGGCAAAAAGCTTGGTTATTCCGATGTCGCTATTGCTAAATTAATAAATGGAAAATCCAAACCAAAGTTTGATTTTTTATTGGCTATTTTAGAAAGTGATCCTTTAATCAACCCGGAATGGCTCTTAACCGGCACCGGTGATATGCTAAAAACCGAAACAAAACCGGTAGATAATAGCGGTTTGCAAGAATGTTTGGCAGAAAAAGAGCGTTTACAGTCGGATATTGAAATGCTAAAACAGAGTTTAAAAGTAAACCATAAGTATATTGCCAACCTTGAAAAAGAAAACAAGAAACTTAAAGCAACACTAAAAAAACTACAAGCTGTTAATAAGGATCAGCCAAAGGAACAATCCGGGCATACTTAATTAGTATATAATATAGGTATAAAACGGATAAAATAGGGAAAATCTTTACAAAAAATAACTAAAATACTGATAATTAAACAATTAAGTGTTTTAAGTGTGATTTTTATGCTTATAAGGGATAAAAAATGAGAAAAAACAACTGTCATAAGGGTCTGTCTTAAAGTATGTTTTTTATAAGTTATGTATAAAAATGTGTTAAAATGGCGGTATTTTAAGTATAGTTTTCAAACCACATTTTTTACACCCTGATTTACACCCTGACTTACACCCTGCTCAAAAAAACAGCAAAAACGAAATGCCCAAAAAAGGAAGTTTTAAAGGGTTATTAAACAAATTTTAAAGTGATTTTATTTTTGATAATAAAACCAAATATACCTTTGTTTACAGATGTTTAGCGATGTTTTTAGAGTGTAATATAAGTATTTTTCATATAAAAAACGGAATTTACACCCTAACATGTCAAAAAAAATCGGTAAAATAACGCTATCAATCTATACTACCCTAGGTTATTGAGACCATTTTTAGTTGATTTATAGTTGAATTTTTAAGCTGCATTTTGATACTTTTCTATGGGTTTAATTCTGTCTATTCCTTGATGAGCTTTCC
>JAMONO010000033.1 GCA_027065715.1 Flavobacteriales bacterium | reverse complement strand
ACCTTTGGCTGCTGTAGCTTTGTGTATATCTTCTTGATTGTTAAAGGCTTGTATCATTTCTTTGTCACCGCTGAATGAAGCGATTAATCGCAATTCGATTTGCGAATAATCAGCCGATATCAGTTTGTTTCCTTTTTCGGCGACAAAGGCTTTGCGTATTTCTTTGCCCCAATGGGTTCGTATGGGAATATTTTGCAAATTGGGGTCGGTTGAACTCAGACGACCTGTTGCCGTTACATTTTGATTAAAATGAGTATGAATTCGTCCGGTTATCGGATTGATTTGTTTGGGTAGCGAATCGACATAGGTAGATTTGAGTTTGGTCAGCGAACGCCATGCCAATATTTTTTGTATAATCGGTTCGTCGGGATATTTTTTTAGGATTTCTTCGGAAGTAGAATATTGACCTGTTTTGGTTTTTTTGGGTTTGCTGTCAATTTTGAGTTTTTCAAACAAAATGATACCCAACTGTTTGGGCGAACCGATATTAAATTTTTCGGCGGCAAGTTCAAAAATTTCCTTTTCGAGTTGTTGAATTTCGATTTCCAATTTTCGACGTATTTCATCTAAAACACCGGTATCGAGTTTGATGCCGGAAAGTTCCATGTCGCCCAAAACTTTGAGTAAAGGCGCTTCTATTTCGTCATACAATTGTTGCGCTCCCGATTCTTTCAAATCATTTAACAATTTGTCTTTTAGGCGAATAATTACGTCTGTTTTTAAAGCCAAATATTGCAATTTTTCGGTTTTTGTTGCTTTTTTTTTGTCGGGTTTTTGCAACTTGATGTTGAGATAATTTTCGGCTAGTATTTCCAGTTCGTTTCGCATTTCGGGGTTGAGCAAATAATGTATTAACATGATGTCAATCAAGCTGCCTTTTAGTTCAATTTGGTGCCATTGCAAGAGTTTATACATTTGTTTAAGGTCGTAACCGGCTTTGTTTTTGGCACTGTCGAAAAAAAAATCGCGAAATTGCAATAGATTTTTAGTGAGATTTTGTGTCATATCCACCGTATATATTTTTCCTTGGTGAAAAGCTGCCGCCCAATGATAAGATATGTTTTCGAAGTCAAATTGTTCGGGATAAATATGCATGGCAACTTCATCTTGTTGCAACAATTTATCGTGTAATATTTCTTTGGCTTTTGGGCTGTCAATCAGTTGATTAAAGTATTCCGTTTCGTTGGTCGAAGGCGATGGGTTGGCGTTATTTTCTTCGGTTCCGAAAAAATCGTCAAACAATGAATATTGTTGATTGGGTTGTAAGCTATCGGATTTTGATTTATTATTTTGTTGTTTTTCAGTATTTTCCGATATTTTGAATAAGCGGTTGAATTGTTCGGCAATTCGTCGAAACTCGAGTTCCTTAAACAGTTCGTTTACTTTGTCAAAATCGGGTTGGTCCAAATGAAATTTTTCGGGGTCAAACCGAATAGGTGCTTTGGTATTAATGGTAGCGAGTTTTTTGGATAGCAACCCCAGTTCTTTATTGGCTTCGACTTTTTCTTTCATTTTTCCTTTGAGTTGGTCGGTATTTGCCAAAAGATTTTCGATGGAACCGAATTGTGTCAAGAATTTTTTTGCGGTTTTTTCACCTACTCCGGGAAGTCCGGGAATATTATCGACACTGTCTCCCATCATGCCTAAGAAATCGATGACTTGTTCGGGGTGTTCCACTCCAAATTTTTCTTTGACTTTTTCTTTATCCCAAATTTCAATACCATTACCCATTCGTGAAGGTTTGTATAAGAAAATACGGTCGTCAACCAGTTGTGCAAAATCTTTGTCGGCAGTAACCATATAGACTTCAAAACCTTCCTTCTCGGCTTGCTTTGCCAAAGTGCCTATCAAGTCGTCGGCTTCCCAACCTTCCAGTTCAATAATGGGAATGTGCATAGCTTCTAACAGTTTGTGTATATACGGGACGGCAACTTGTATGCCTTCGGGGGTTTCTAACCGATTGGCTTTGTAGTCTTTGTACAATTCGGTACGTTCTATGGATTTGCCTTTGTCAAAAGCTACGGCTAAATAACTGGGTTTTTCGCGTCTTATAATATCCATTAGGGTGTTGAGAAAACCATATACAGCTGAGGTATCCAGACCTTTCGAATTGATACGCGGATTTTTTATAAAGGCATAAAAAGCTCTGAATATCAAGGCGTAAGCATCAAGTAAAAATAACTTTTCGAGGGGTTTATGGTTATTTTTCGGTGTTTTGTCTGTCATGTGAAAGGTATTTGAGATAGGTTCAAAGTTACGGCAATTAATTGCAAAATAAAAATGCCGACCTTAAAAAAAGTCGGCAAAATGTTTTGAAAATATTAAGTTTAACCTTCAAGTGCTTCTTCAAAAGTTTTACGTGCTTCGGGTATGGCGATATTGAGCAACAGACCCAAATTAACTTTGGAACTATCGACCAACATGCCCCATTGATAATTGTCTTTTAATTGTAAAACGGCCACCATCGCATTGTTTTTTAATTCTAAAAGATAGTAGTCGTTTAATAATGGAAATCCGGAAGTTTCCAATGACTTGTTCATATAATCGCTTACTTTGTCAAATAAAGCAGTTGCTTTTGGATTGGGATTATATCCTGCAATAGATGTGCCACTGCCTGCTTTCCAAATATCACAAGCTAATAAAGCTCCATCTAAACTGTCTTTTAAAACTTCAATTGCTTCTTTTAATTTTTTTACATTCATAATATTTAGATTTTTAATTGTTTTTTATATTATTTATTTTGGGTATTAAAATACTGATTAAGTAGCCTAAATTTAAAAAGTTTTGATTTAGCAAAAGATGTAAATCGTCATTTTTTAATTTAATCATAAATAAAATTAAACCGTTATTTAAAACCAAAAATGCGTATTGTTTTATTTTTTCCAATTTACTCGAAACCAACAACTTATCTGTTTCGGTCAAAATTTGAGCCAGTGACAGGGCTTGTTCGACTTTTATATTGTCATTGAGTTGTATATGATTGTCGGTTACAAAAAATGAAGCGGTATATGCTTCTTGCAGTTCTTCTTTTAGGGTTTCTATTATTTTGAGTAAAACGGGATTGGTTTCAACAACTTGATTTTTTAATTTGACTTGTGCGTTTTTTATAGTTTTTTCAACGGTATCGGTTGATTTTGTAACTGTATCAATTGCCGGATTTTCTGTTTTCTTAGAAAGTTTTTTGGCTTTTGCTATAAATGATTTTGTATGCTCTTCGTCAAATTTAAAAGATTTTTTGGGTAAATTTTCCTTTTTTAGTTTGGTTAGTTTTTTGGTTTTTTTATTTTTCTTTTTTCTATCATTCCCGTAAATAAAATTCCACATATTCATAATTGTGACTTAAAGATTAACAACTTGACAAAGGTAATGAAAAAAAATTAAAAATTTAAAAACAATTATGAAATTATTTTTCCGTCGGGGGTATTTTCGTCGGGATTGACAAAAACGAGTTTGCCTTCGGCATTTTCGGTCATGAGTATCATACCTTGACTTTCAACCCCACGCAATTTACGCGGTTTGAGATTGACCAATACCAATACTTTTTTACCAACAATATCTTC
>JAMONO010000032.1 GCA_027065715.1 Flavobacteriales bacterium | reverse complement strand
AAATAAAATTGCAACGCTTTTTAGATGCCTGCTCAGATGACGAAATATACGAATTGTGGTTATTGTTATCATCGCCCCGGTATCAAAGTATGATTGCCGGCAAACAAGCCCCCGAAAAACCGGTTAAACCGGTATTAAACAAGGTTGCATTGCCGTTTCAATCCGAGCAATTTGCCAAAGCTTGGGATGTTTGGAAAGAATACAAGCGCAAAGAACACGGTTTTAAATTCAAATCAGACATATCCGAGCGCACCGCCTTAAAACGCTTGGCAATAGACAGCGGGCACAATGAAAAACGCGCTATTGCCATCATCAAGCGAAGTATTGAAAAAGGTTGGAGCGGTTTGTTTCCGCTTCCTGCTAATCAGTCGAAAGTAATACCTATGACCCAACGTAAAAACTTTGGACAATGACAAAACCGAGTTATTCACAATACAGATTAGCTAAAAAGCTCAAAGGCGACCCGAAAGCAGATAAAATCATCAATGCGTATGAGCAGGCGGTATTGGAGCAAAAAAAAGAAATCAACCGCAAGTATGCCGAGCAAAAAAAAGCCCTGCAACCCAAACCCATACCCAAAATGACTGTGGAGCAGGCAAAACAAAGGTTTTATCAAGTGGCAACCGAATTGACACGCCCACCGGTGCACCATCCACGCCACAAAACGCATAAATATGTTATTGACGAGGAAAACAAAGCCGTTGTAAACTTTGTGTTGATGTATTTCGGCTATGCACCGCTCCCGGAAGGTGTTTGCCGGAACACGCCCGCACACAGCAAGGGCTTATTGCTTGCCGGTAACTACGGAAGCGGTAAAAGCGTTTTGCTCGAAGTGCATAAAAAAATGAAGTGGAAAAACAACGCCTTCCGTATGGTATCTGCCCACGAAATAGTTGCCAAATACGATGCAGACGGTGAGGCGGGTATCAAAACCTATTTAACCGGTAATCTTGCCATTGACGACCTTGGCACCGAAGAACTGGGGCGCTATTACGGCAAGCAAGAAGACGTATTAAAACGCATATTGGAATTGCGTTATATCCTGTTTAAGCGCGAAGGCAAAAAAACACACGCCACTACCAATTTGGATATAAACGAAATAACAGAGCGCTACGGTGCCCGCATCGGTAGCCGGCTCAATGAAATGTTTAACATCCTGTATCTCGGCGCCAAAGCCGACAGCAGAGATTTTAGAAAAATGTTATAAAAAGAACAGTAAAGACGCCCAAGTTGGGCGTCTCAACAAAAACAATAAATTATGAAAAAACAAGACATAACAGTAATCAGAAAAAACACAGAAAAGTTAAAATTATTGGCACAACAAGATATAAATAACCGTGCTTTTTTGACAATTTTTGCCGAAAAAACCCCAAAAGGCAAAGATATAGACATAGATATGTTTAGCGGGTTTACGGGTGATTATTCGTTTTTGGCGGTATGTTTTGCACATCTGATGCAAGACAGTAATGATTTTAAATCGGCTGTTTTAACAGCCGTTGAGCTATATAACGAATATTTAAAATAGTTGAATAACGGCTCGGTATATGGCACGAAGCCGATAATAAAGAAATGAATTTGATAAATAACATATTGTTTAATTTTGGCACAAAAGCCCTAATAAGTCCACATAACAGGCTTTGTGCTATATACTTTGTTATGTGGCGTTTTTGATTATGAAAATTACTAAAATTTATTACAATTTTGTACAAGTTTCGCTTGGTGATGAAGCTAGTGAAGATTATATGGTTGCGGAAGTAGGAAAACCATTTTTGTCTTATAATGGTAATGATGAATACCAAGACAAAAAAGTTATCAATATCAAAGAACACAGACCAGCAGGTGAAGGTGATAAATGGTTTTACGATATTGAATTAGAAGATAACAAAATTGTTAGAGTGTTTAATATTAATTCGGTGTTTTATTCAAATGCCACATAACACCAAAATACAAGCCGTTTTAATGGCTTGTATTGAGTGTTATCAATACGTCTGCCTGACGGCGGGAAAACATTAAATATTATGATGAATTGATGAGCTGATGAATAGATAATTATAAAATCAAAAACAATATTATGAAGCTAACTGATAAACTTGCCAAGAAAATACTAAAAAGCATGTTTTATAAGATGCCCTTTGAATTTACAATTAGTGTAGCATCTGATAAAATAATTTTATTTGATATTGATGGAGGATCATTAACATGTGAGAATAACCAGCAAAAACTATTATTAAAAGAAAAATCTGAAAATTATAAAATATTACTCATAATTGGTGGTAAAAAGAAACTTTTAGGTTACTACTATATTGGTAATAATATGTTTATACCGTCAGAAAATTTTTGGAAATTAATGTTTGTATCTCACCTTAAATAATATACTATGAAAAAATATTTTTTTGATTACGATTACGGTAAAGCCAGCTGTGAAATAGAAGTAAATGAAAACTTGTTTACAGAAGAAAAAGCAAATGATACTTTAAGCTTTTTTTCTTGGGATTATGACAAAGATGCAGACCCTGTTGATGAAGTTGTAAAGAAATACGCCCTGCTATCTATTGAAAAGGCTACGGAAGGTTACAGCTTATATTCTTTACAGGAAAAGCAATTTGAAGGATTTTATCAAATGAACGGTAAGCACGGAATAAAATTAGTAGATGTTGAAGGAGTAGAAATAGATGATTATTATTTGCAATTAAAAGCTGTTGAAAGAAAACAATAAATTATGATAGAAGTAAAAGTAATATTTATAGTAGCATATTACCTTATTTGGCTTTATTTTATTATCAAGTTAATGCGTAAGAAAAGAGATTAAAGTTTGGTGATTTTGGCATCTGATATAGGATTAGCAATGCGTGAAAGTGAAGCAGCAATAGAATTGTCTAAACTTTCATCATAAGGCGTTAGATATTTTTCATTAACTATCAGCTCACGGTTATATCCACGCATTTTACAAACAACGGTAGAAGGAAATAAACGTTTGTAATAATACACCACATAAACATTGTGTTTTTCGTTAAGTGGCGTAACCAAATCACCGGTTTTGAATTTTCGTTTTTTGACCTTATATCGCACCCAAATAAGATAATAAATAAAACAAGGTGAAATAAAAACCAAAGCCAACTGCCAATAAGTTAATGTTATGGTTTTGTGTAGCCAATCAAACTTAAAAACGGCAAAACTAAAACCAAATGGTAATAAGATGCCGTAAAGAATTTTTAAATTTTTGACAAGTGACCATAAACGAACAAAAAACTTTTTCATACAACAAAATTAAACAAAAAATGAAAACAAAAGAAATCAATAAAAGAGTAAACTTTTGGCGTTCCGAACAAATGAAGCACATAAAAAAAGCAGAGAAAATACAAGGTATTATCACCAACCTGCAAGAGATGTGCCCGCACAAATACCCCAACGGAACTTCTGCCATACAAGATGATGCCTTTGCCAGTCAGTATGCTATTCCTGTATGTCAAATTTGCGGTAAACGATTTGAGAAGGACAACTCATAAGAAACCCGTCCCCGCCTGTGCAAGCCACAGGTCTGGACGTTAAAAGAAGTAAACCGGTC
>JAMONO010000031.1 GCA_027065715.1 Flavobacteriales bacterium | reverse complement strand
AGCCAAAGCAATAGCCACCGATTTGGAAGCCAATAATGTTCAAACCACACAAGCTTATGCCGAAGCATACGGAGGCGAAAAAGTTGATTTGAGCAAAAAAGAAATCGTAGCTTTAATCGCTTATTTGCAACGATTGGGAACGGATACAACCAAAAAAGTTGAAACCGCAAAAAAATAAATTATGATTAGTAACATCAAACATTATTTGGAATCCGAACTGGGAATCAATATTTACGATTCCATATCCATTATACTATTTGCCTTTGTGTTTGTTTTTGCACTGGTATATGCTTTCGGTATTTCCAAAAAACATGTTGATGAAATGGAAAATTTACCACTTAACGATCAAAACGATTAAATTATGGCAAAAAAGAAAGAATCAGCTTTAGACAGACTCATTAAAAAACTGACTAAAGCAACCCCCATAGAACAAGAAAGCTCCGTTAAATTAGACCACGATTTTGACGGTATTGAAGAACTCAACAACCCGCTTCCGCCTTGGTGGACCATGGGATTTATTATTACGGTGTTAATAGCCGTTGTTTATACCGGTTACTATTTTGCAAACTACTATGACATCAACAAAGTAGGCAAATGGCAAGAACAAGAATTAGCTAACGAAATGGCAAAAGCCAAAGCCAAAGTCGATGCTTACAAAAAAGAACACAATATTGTCGATGCCAATACCGTAACCTTGCTGACCGATAAAGCCGCACTCGAAGAAGGTAAAGAAATTTACCTTAAAAACTGTGCCGCTTGTCATGTAGCCGACGGTGGCGGTTTGGTAGGACCCAACTTAACTGACAATGCCTGGATATACGGCTGCGATATCAAAGATGTGTTTAAAGTGGTAACCAACGGAACCAGCAAAGGTATGCCGCCTTGGAAAGCCTTAGGTGCCGACAAAGTACAAAAAGTTGCCAGTTATGTCTTATCTTTGCAAGGCAGTACGCCGGCAAAACCCAAAGCCGCCGAAGGCGAACCTTGTAACAAAAGTTAAATAACTGAATTATAGATTTTTAAAATAAAGCAGTTTGACATCAAACTGCTTTATTTTGATTAAAAAAATTATTTAAAATGAATACAAATAATCAACAAGAATCATTTAGAGACAGCATCGGAACCATAAATGAAGAAGGTTTGCGAAACTGGATACACCCCAAAAAACCCAAAGGAAAATATTACAATTACAGAACCCTCGTCAGTATTTTTCTGTTGATTGGTTTTGTAGTTATGCCATTTGTCAAAATAAACGGCGAACAATTTATGTTGTTTGATATTATGGATAGAAGATTTCATATTTTTGGTCGTCCCTTCTTTCCGCAAGACTTTTATTTATTGGCGCTGGCAGTTGTAATTTCTGTTGTTTTCTTGGTATTGTTCACAGTTGTTTACGGACGAATTTTTTGTGGTTGGCTCTGTCCGCAAACCATATTTATGGAAATGGTTTTTCGTAAGATAGAATACTTGTTTGAAGGCGACCGTCCCAAACAGATCAAACTGGATAAAATGCCTTGGAATGCCGAAAAAATAAGAAAAAGAGGCTTAAAATGGGTTGTATTTTACTTACTTTCGTTGGTAATAACTTCGGTTATGCTTGCCTATGTTGCCGGTTCCGATTATGTAATTGATTTTTGGAAACATCCTTTTGCCGACATCAAGGCTTGGTTGATTTATTTGGCATTTACCACTGTATTTTTCTTTGTTTTTGCATGGTTTAGAGAACAAGTTTGTATCATTGCTTGTCCTTACGGACGATTACAAGGTGTGCTCACCGACGAAAATACCATTATGGTTGCCTACGATTATAAACGCGGCGAAAAAAGAGGTCCTGTACGCAAGGGACAAAACAGAGAAGAACTCGGTATGGGCGACTGTATAGACTGCAAACAGTGTGTTTTGGTCTGTCCGACAGGCATTGACATCAGGAACGGAACCCAGTTGGAATGTATCAATTGCACAGCTTGTATGGATGCTTGTGATGCCGTTATGGACTCCATAGGCAAACCTCGTGGATTGATACGCTATGCGTCCAAAGTAAGTATTGAAGAAGGACATAGCAAGATATTTACCACACGGGTCAAATTTTATTCGGTCATATTACTCATTTTAATGGGTGTATTTGTAACTTTGTTTGCCAATAGACCCTCTGTCGATTTGAAAGTATTGCGTCAAAGAGGAGTAGTCTTTACCGAATTGCCTGACGGAAGCATACAAAATATATACAATGCAACCATTATCAACAAAAGCAACCATCCTTATAAAAATTTGGAAATAAAATTAATGGAACCCATAGGAAAAATAACCGTATCGGGAACAGAAGAACAACTAAATCTAAACAAAGAAGAGGTAAAACAAGTGATGGTCTTTGTCGATATGCCCAAAGGAAAAGTGCACGGTAAAAAGAAAATCAAAATAGGTGTTTTTGAAAACGGCAAATTAATTGATTCATACGAAACCGTATTCATTGCACCGGTACGATAAGAAATCATATCAACAATTATAATATTATCAACAATTTTCACCTCCCCGAAAATCGGAAAGGGAGGTGAAAATATTAAAATAGACCATTCATTAACAAAAATTAATAAATATGGCAAAATTCAAATTAAATTGGGGTTGGAGCATGCTTTTGGTTTATATTACCTTCATGAGCATATTTTTATTTTATTTTTGGCGTTCGTTTAAAGAGTTGGAAACCAACGAATTGGTAACAGATGACTATTACGAAAAAGAATTGGTTTACGGCAATGTGCTGGCTAAGAAAAAAAATGCCGACAGTATGCGATTGCAAGTTCAAATCATACAAGATACGGACGGACTTCGAATACAATTTCCCGATTATATCAAAGATATCAAAGGTAAAATTATTTTATACAAACCCGATAATTCCAAGCTGGACAGGGAAATACCGATTAAAATAAATGATAAATTTTTTCAAAAAATACCAAAAAAAGAATTAATCCCCGGTCGCTGGGATATTAAATTGGATTGGATAATAAATGATGTCCCGTATTTTGTCGAACAAAAATTGAATGTAAAATAATTTGCCAATAACATAGCTTAATCGTTGCACAATCAAACAATCTCCTGTTATTCAAATCAATACAAAACAATAAATAATGACCATATTAATAACCGCACTTATCTTAGGATTAATGGGAAGTTTTCATTGCTTGGGTATGTGCGGACCCATTGCATTTATACTTCCTATTGACAGAATCAACAAGACCAAAATGGCAACTCAAACACTGTTGTATCATTTGGGGCGTATGACGGCTTATGGAATCATCGGGTTAATTTTCGGTTACGTAGGAAAAGGCATATCGCTGGTTGGGATTCAACAAAAGATTTCGTTGTTAATGGGTATTTTGATGGTTGTATTGGCTTTTGTTCCTGCCTCGAAAGTACTCCGTTTGAAGCCGCTTTCGGGTTGGAACAAATTCGTATATTTTGTCAAAACTTCATTGGGCAATTACCTCAAACGTCGTTCAACACTCGGTTTTTATGTAATCGGTTTTTTTAACGGGTTGTTGCCTTGCGGTCTTGTTTATATCGCCTTGGTGGGTGCCATGGCAACCGGCGAACCCCTTATGGGAGCCTTTTATATGATTATTTTTGGACTGGGAACCGCACCCATGATGACATTGGCAATATATTTGGGAAATTTTGTTTCGGTAAAAGTGCGAAACAAAATTAACAAAATGATACCTTATGCCGTTGTATTGGTCGGTATCCTGTTTATTCTAAGAGGGTTGAATTTGGGCATCATGTTTGTTTCTCCTTCCGATAAGATGTTAGATACCAAAGGAAAAATGATTCAAATGAAATACAAACAAAAAACCCAAAAAATCGAAAAAATATTAAAAGAAAAAAATTAATATCATTTGGCATCACAACTTTTTGGAAACAGTCTAAAAGAAATGTTAATTTCAATATGTCAAATACAAACACTTGTTTTACTCCGCTTTATAGATGAGCAATTTATTTTTATTAATGTTAAAATAAAAAACTGATTTTTAGTCGATTATATTTGGGATTTTTTCACTTATTCATGTTATTTAACTTTTCTCTTCTTTTTTGTGATAGCAAGAATGACCAACGAAATATTTTTCGTATGATATGCAGTAATATCCAAAAAAATTGATGTAGTTTTGTATTTAAAACTAACTTATGGGTTACATTGTATTGTCAAATATTCGCACATACAGTTATCACGGTTGCATGGTCGAAGAAGAAAAAATAGGTGCCGTATTCAGCACCGACCTTAAAGTAAAAACCGATATGCAACGAGCTGCCCAAACGGACGATTTGCGTTACGGATTGGATTATACACGTCTTAACGAAATCGTTATGGAACAAATGCAAATAAGGGCAAAACTCATGGAAACCGTTGCTTTGCGTATTATTCAACAAATTTTTGACGAGTTTGACATTGCTCAAAAAGTAGAAGTAAAAATAACCAAACTCAATCCGCCTGTTGGTGGAAATATCGAAGCGGTTAGTGTTTTGATGAAAAAAAGCCGTTAAGTTTTGGCAAGGACTAAAAAAAGTATTAAATTTGTCTCCCCGAAAACAAGGCACCTTGGCCGAGTGGCTAGGCAGCGGTCTGCAAAACCGTTTACAGCAGTTCGAATCTGCTAGGTGCCTCTCTCAAAACAAGCTTGTTTCAAAAGAATGAACTATCTGGCATTTCGAACTAATGAGTGAAATCCTTAGCTTGAATATCCAACAACTTGACAATTGGCACTTTGTCAAATTGTTTAAATAAAACACTTTTGAGACAAGCTTGTTTTTTATTGGGTTTCTTTAAATTGTTCAATTGTGTGGTTGATACCTATTTTTTTATCTTCGGCAAAACCTTCGTAAATTAAATATATACCGGCAATTAACAGCACCACGCCTATCAAACGTCTGATTTTGACAACTCTGGCGGGAGTCATTTTGGATTTAAATTGTTTGGCTAAAAATATTTTTAGCAAATCCACCATAAAATAACCGATTAATATACCACCGAAAAATATAATAATACGCAAACTGTTCAATTCGAGTTTGGGCGAAAAAATAACAATCATTGCCAACCAAAAAGCCAATACACCTATATTGATAAAATTTAATAAAAAACCTTTGACAAATAACCCGAGATAATTGTTTTTTGGAATTTCTATTTCGGTTTGATTTTCGAGTGTTTCAACTTTTGGTTTGCGAATAATAGTTATAATACCGTAAACCATCATAATCATACCTCCTAAGCCGTAAAGTGCCGGATGGTGTGTCAGTTGTGCCAAAAGTTTATAACTACCCAAAAAAGCAATACCAATAAAAACAATATCGGCAAATATTACGCCCAAATCCAATACAATAGCAGCTCGTGCTCCTTTGGTGGCACTGGTTTCCAACAAGACAAAGAAAACCGGACCGATAAGAAAACTCAACGAAATTCCCAAAGGAATGGCTTTTAGCAAATCTTGTAAATAAATGTTCATAAATATGGCTTCTTGCCACAAAAATAAGTGATTTTTTTGATACAATGAAAAAGCCGGATTTAAAAATCGGTTTATGGCTAATTCCTTAGCATAACAAAAATTATAATTCTTTTATTATTAAGAAAATAAGTCTTAAAATATCTGGTTAAAGTATTGGTTTTGTGCGTATTAGCAAAATAATTACAAAACATTTTTCCAATAAAGAGAACCGATGTCAACTGATAAAATGGCGAATTATCCCAAATCAATTTATAAAATAGTCCTTGATGTATGTCGTTTTGGTATTATATCAAATTGACATGAATAACAGGCAATAAAATAACATTCCTTCACTCTCGAAGCACTGTCGGGAAAAAAGAATGATTATAAAAAAACAAAATTTTTCAACTCACTATGGTATAACCAAATTAAGCTTTTTGGGTTTGGTCGTCGGAATCTTCTTCTTCATTTTGGGTTTCGGAAACTTCGTTCTCGTTTTCCTTAGTAATTTTTTCTTTGACCGACGCAGCCACTTCACCAACTTTTTCGGAGGCTTTTTCAACTACCTCAGCCGCTTTTTGACGTATGTCTTTGGTTTCTTCTACAAACTCATTCGAAGCTTTTTGGGCGGTTTGTTTTAGGTCGGTTACCACTTCATTGGTTTTTTCGGATACCTTTTCAACCACTTCGGCAGCCTTTTCTCTTATTTCTTTGGTTTCTTCCAAAAATTCTTCTCCTGCTTTTTTCAATCCTTCGGTTACATCGGCAGTAACTTCTTTGGCTTTTTCGCTTACTTCTTCAAGGGTTTCGGCAGCTTTGGCTCTAAACTCCTTGGTTTCCTCTTTTAGTTCTTCCGAAAATTTATCAAATTTTTCTTCGGCTACTTTTGCCGTTTTTTCGGCTATTTCATTGGCTTCTTCTGCCAATTCTTCGGCTTTTATCTTGGCTTGTCCAAAGATTTTTTTTAATGAATTAAGTAGTCCCATAACAATTATTTTATTTGGTTTTTAATAAATTAAACATTAGGACAAATGTAATTATTTTTTTTAACATTTTACCTAACGAATTCCTTTAACCACAAACCTATTGCCATCGGATAACGTAAGGCTAAACAACAAAACCTGAGGCGGCACCGATTTTAAATTCATCGATAAGTTTTGTTCGGGTTTTTTTGTAACATACGACAATAAAAGTTTTCCGCTCAAATCGATTATATCAACACGACGAATATTGTCGGTATCGCTTATCAGATTAAACATGCCGTTGTCCGACTGTAAATTTATATGAATCATATCCTTGTCGGTTTCATCGACTTGAAGGGTGTGACGGGTAAATAACAACTCAAATCTATCGTTATAAATCCCTTGATCGGCAGTAAAATCATACGAATTTTGCTTCAAATCGACAATATTGCCTGTATATAGGTCTTTTAAATAAACATTTACACCCGATTGAAAAACACCTTCGTAATAGGGCAACGAAAGTCGATGAGTGCCACTACTTAAAGTTCTAAAACCCAATGGGATAACTCGTTCGGTTTCGTCCCATGCCGATAAGCCTTGAATGGTATATTTTTCATTTCCGGACAAACTATATAATCCAAAACCGTCTTCATTGATAACATGAGCATCAAAAAGTCTGTCGTGTTGGTCGGTGGCATTGTCAAAAAATCCGATTAAAGCTTGATTAAAGTTTGTATTATTGCTGAAATTCAACCAAATTCTATCCAAATTTAACCGATTGATATATGTATTATTTTGGGTAACACGTTGTGAATTTTTAAAAACCAAATTACCGGCTTGATTGGCTTCGACAAAAAAACCTTCACCCGAAGGAATATATTGCCCGGCAACAGGTCCGTTACCGCTACAAGCAGCCGTGCTGCCCGCTCCGGTTGTATAAACCGCAAAACCGCTTTCTTGGTGATGTCCCGAGCTGTCAAGACCGGCACAATTTGTCCAAAGATAATAAGCTCCCTGTATATTGGGATTGTCATTTACGACAGCATTAAAATCAATAGGCGAAGGATAAGGGTTGCCTATTAAATTCATATCGTCATTATCTTGTCCGCCGGTTCCGTTTACGGTCAAATTGACATTGATATCACCCGAATTAAAAGCGGCATTGGTTTGTTCAAAAGTTACGCTTATTCTGCCTCCTCCGAAATTATTGGGTGCCGATACGGCATAAGCTCGCCCGAGATTCATATCGGTATTGGCATCGGCGGCTTCCCAATACTGAATATCGGGATTAAAAGTATAATAACGCCAAGCATTGGAAACAATTCCTCCTAATTTAAAATTTTGAACGGGGGTCGCCCAAAAACCATAATCGTAATAATGACTCATGGGTTGGGTAACAATGTTCATGATAAATCGTCCGTTACCACTTGCTGTGGCTTGGTCGGATTGTTGCACCAATACACCGTTATTTTCTATGCTAACAATTCCTTCGTTAAATAAATCGTGAGTCAATTGTATGTAATCGTCGCTGTTTACCGTTACTTTGTTAGAGGGCGACACCGACATGCCACATGCTTGAATACTATTGCCGTCGGTGATAAATACTTCATCGACAAATAAAAATTTATCGTTCAAATCTGCCGGTTGTAAAATAAGGTTATCTTTGTCATACCATTTGGAGCCGTTCCAAAAAGCCACATCATTACATTTTTCGGTGATAATAAGCGTATAATCTTCGACTTCACCGTCAAAATCATTTTCGCAGGCAGTTGCATAATCGTCATATTTTACGGCTATTCTCATTCGGGTTTTACCGAGTTTGGCATTGGCAGGCACCGTTATTGACAGAGGCGAATCGGAAGTTACTCCGTCAGCTACGTTGGTTGCGGTTCCCAAATCATATTCTTCACCGGCATCGTCAAAATCCTTATCGTTATTCCAATCTATTCGGGCAACTACGCCAACCGTATAATTTCCGTCGGTATTGACTTGTACACTTAAATCGTATGTTTGTGAGCGTTGCAAAACCGTATTTATATCGGTAAAATCGGCATAACCATCGGTTTTTCCTCCATCGGCATTGTCTATTTGATTAAAAACAACGCGGGTTATGGCGGTGTCAAAGTCTGTATTTCCCGAAGAAGCGCAATAATCGGTATTGTCAGGAGTATAATCTTTCAGGATAAAATTGTCAATAGCTATATCCGATTGGTAACCGTTTCCGGTGATACCGGTAAATTTGAACCGGACATCGGCTTCGCCGGACAAACTTCCCAAATTGGCACTTACTTTGAGCCATTTATCGCCATAATCACCGGTCAATTTTCCAATATAATTCCAATTTGCTCCGTCGTCGGTTGTA
Source organism: Flavobacteriales bacterium (assembly GCA_027065715.1). Taxonomy (GTDB): domain Bacteria; phylum Bacteroidota; class Bacteroidia; order Flavobacteriales; family Flavobacteriaceae; genus WGBX01. The sequence continues at coordinate 7,242 of JAMONO010000031.1, read as the reverse complement.
TAATACACTTCCAAATCTCCCAAATCGGCGCCATACATATAAGCGTAAAAAGTCATATACGGATTGTTTACATTGGTCAAATTGAAGTGCGGTGTAAGTATGGAAGCTGTGTTGTTGTTGCAGTTTGATGCTTCCAGATAAACATATTGTCCGCCGCCGTTTACATCGTCGGAAGGTCCGGTTCCCGAACTGGCGGTGCTTCCGGCAATAATATCCCAATCGGCATCGTCGCCGGTAACATTTTCCCAGCACTGATCAAAGGGTACGCTTCCGTCTGCTGTACAATTGACATCGGGGGTGGAAGTATTCCAGTCGTCAAATTTTTGTAAATAAGGCAAATCGGTTATTGCGGCACAACCGGTCGAAAAAATAACATTGTCGCCGTAGGCGGTTCCCGTGCTGTTTGTGGCATAAGCTCTGACATAGTAAGTCGTATTTATGCTTAATCCGGTTAAATCGACCGTATAAGTTCCGGTTCCGTTGCCGTTGGCAGCATGGCTGTCGGCGGTTGTAGGATTTGGGTTGGTGCCCCAACATAAACCTCTTTCGGTTACAGGCGATCCGTTTTCGGCTGCGACATTACCTTGTCCTTGTGCATCAAAATCGTTTACTTGTAACATAGGCAAAGTTTGCACTTCGGGCAAACCGTGTGTTGTTGCCGAAACCGTAGCTGCCGGAGTTAAATAGCAAACATCGGTGTTGTTAAATTCATATACGGCAAAATGATAAGTGGTTGAAGCGGTTAGCCCTGTAATTGATACCGTTGTACCGGTACCTACATAGACTACAAAATTGCCTGTTCCGATTTCATCACCCGATCCGAATTGACTGTTGGCGTTATATTGGGTTCCGTTTTGCGGATCGGTATTTACGGCATTGTCTTGTCTTGCCAAAACAATTACGTTATCGCCGTTTCCTCTCGTCCATGACACGTCAATTTGGGTTTCGCTTTGTGCATTGGCTTGCACATTACTCGCCTGATTATCGGGCGGAGTGCAATTGTCGGGAAATCGAAAAGCTACTATTTGGGTTCCGTGGGTGTTGCTTTTTTTGTATTCGCTGGTAAACCAAAAAGTTCTGCCATCGGAAGGATCGACGGAGATGTTACAATAATCACCCCAACGTTCATAGTTTGTTTGAGAATTTTGACCGTCTATAACCACTGTTTCGTCTATATCCAAAACGGCATTGGCATTATTGTTTTCGGCTGTTGTTTGTCCCATAATACGAATACCCGGATAGGTATTATTTCCGTCGGAAACCGAAAAACCTATTCCTATTTCTTTTTGGGCGTTAATAGTGATGGAAGCATTCCAACGACTGACGTTATCCGGATTGATATTTCCTTGTTGTCGGATAGCCCAGCCGTTGCCGTTATTTTGCAATTCATACCAACGAATGGCTCCTTCCGTAGCACTTTCGGCAATGGTATGAGTAACCACCAAACGTTGGTCTCCGTTAAAATTTCGGTAGCTTGCCCGATACATCAATACGGTTGAAATAGCATCGAGTTTTTGACTGGTATTAGGTTGCGGAATATTTTCCCAATCATTTGAAAAGTTTCCGGAAAAAGGTGCAACTCCCAAAGTTTGGGTGCGTTGAAAGGTCGAATTGGCAGGTGTGTTCCAATCGACATTCAACTCGTATATCCATAATTCATCCGCCGGATTATTTTGTCCGTCATCGACTATGGTTATAAACTGTCCCGGTGTATTGTTGGGTGCCCAATTGCCGTCATTGTCAAGAGGTAAAATACAGTGAAAGCCGTCAAAGGTATCCGGGCGGTTCGGATTGTCAAAACCAATCATGGCGGGATTGGCATCGCCGGTTATCATTTTGCTTCTTTCAAACACATACACATCGTTGCCATTGCTTGTATTGGTTGCCATATAATAACCGTCTTGCCAAATACCGAATTTCATATAGTCGGGCATATCGTCCACATCAAAACTCCACGACCACCAAGCACCCGTAGGGTCATCGGTTTGCGATACGGCTATCAGCATATAATCGTTGTTGTTACACAAAGAAAATTCGGCATAAAACCACTTGCCGGCTTGCTCGTCCCAAAGCACAATGGGATCACCGTTATTACAATTGGCGCCGGGCAAATTGGGGTCAAATATCGTATTCAAATCGGATGGACCTGCCAACAAGTTTCCGTTTTTGTCATAAATGGCATAAGTGGTATTGACTACTTGAAAGTAATAGTTTTCATTAACCGCTCCATTGGCATCGGGTGGATAAGAACCGCTGTCTTGTCCGGCAAAATTCCTGATAATATCGGGAGCTACCGAAGGTGCCGGTGCCCTGTTTTGTTCAAACTGCCCTTGATAAATAGCATCAAAATCGACCGGCGGGTGAATATTAGGATTGATAATTCGGTCGCGGTGTTTGTTAAAATAAAATTCGGAATCGTTTAAACGAAAATCATGAACAACAGGCTTGTCACGTAAGGTTTCGGTAACCGAAAAGCCAACCGGATATTTAATTTCGGCAGGACTGACAACCGTTGAATTATTTTGACCTGATGCAAATAATGACCATATAGCCATTATCCCGATAAATAAAGCTCTTTTCATGAGGTTGGTATTTTGTTTGTTACTGCAAACCTACTAAGAAAGAGCTTTTTAAATTGTTAAATTGAATATGAAATCGGTTGAATAAGAATATTTTTATAAAAAAGCTTGATTTTTAACAAAAATTTTAATTTTTCTTTTAAAAAACACCTTCCTCCTACTTAAAGTTTTTTGCCGTAAGCCAAGTCTCCGGCATCGCCCAATCCGGGCACTATATAACCTTGTGCGTTTAGTTTTTGGTCAAAATCGGCAATCCACAAGTGCGTATCAAGCGGTAATTTTTTTTGTAAAAAATCGATACCCTGTTGAGAGCCGATAATTGAAATAACATGCAAACTTTTGGGCGTACCGAATTGTTTGAGTTTTTCGTAAACAGCTACCAAAGATTGACCGGTTGCCAACATAGGATCGACCAAAACCAAAACTTTTCCGTCAATGGAAGGGGTTGCAATATAATCGATTTGAATACTAAAGTCAGGTGAATTGTTTTCGTGTTTGCGATAAGCCGAAACAAAAGCATTTTCGGCATCGTCAAAAATATGCAAAACGCCCATGTGCAAAGGTAATCCGGCTCGTAAAATGGAAGCCAATACGATTTTATCGTCCAAGACTTTCATGGTTTTAACCCCTAAGGGAGTTTGTATGTTACGTTCTTTGTATTGAAGTGTTTTGCTCAATTCGTAAGAGATTATTTGTCCCATACGTTCGATATTGGTTCTAAAACGCAAACTGTCTTTTTGGATTTCTTTATCGCGTATTTCGGCAATAAATTTATTCAAAATCGAATTTTGTTGTGATACGTGTTTGATAATCATAATCTTTGTTTTTTTAATAAAATAAAACCCCAATTTGAAAACAAATTGAGGTTTGGTGATATGTAATATTTTACGGCTGTCATAATTAATCTCTTCGACTATTGTAAATTTGCAAATAATACAACAAAGTAGCCAATGAACTTAAAGCTGCCACTACGTAAGTTCGTGCCGCCCACTTTAAGGCATCGGCAACTCCTTTTTGTTCTTCATTATCTACAATTCCATTTGCCACCAGCCATTTTTTTGCGCGGTTACTGGCATCGTATTCGACCGGTAAGGTAATAAAGCTGAAAATTACGGTAGAGGCAAAAAGCACAATTCCCGCCAATAACAGTTGCGGAAAGGTATTAACCATAAAAATTCCGGCTAATAAAATCCATTGCACAATAGACGATGAAAATTGCACTACGGGGACCAATTTGGAGCGTAATTGCAACCACTTGTAGCCCCGGGCATGTTGTAGCGCATGACCGCACTCGTGTGCAGCAACCGCTACGGCTGCCACACTATTGGAGTGGTAAACGGGTTCACTTAAATTTACCGTTTTTTTGACCGGATGATAGTGATCGGTAAGAAAACCGGGCGTTGATACAACCTTGACATCGGTTATACCGTAATCGTCCAACATCATTTGAGCTACTTGTGCACCCGTAAAACCTTTTTTTAAACGTATTTTGCTGTAATGGTTAAACTTGCTTTTTAATTTGCTCTGCACCAGCATACCCAATACGGCTACAATGGCAAACAGTATAAAACCCGAATTCATACCCGAATGAATAAATAGAAATATCATAAACAATATTTTTGGCAATTTACAAAATTTTTTCTCACAAAGAATATGCCACAAAATTTTTATAATTAACATATAACCAACACACAACACGCTTAATATCAATAATTTATAATAAAATATAAGAGGTAAGAATTCTCATTTTCGGACAAAATGTCTTTGTTTATTGTCCTGCCCGATTATACTTTTGTCAAAAAATTAAATTAAATGATAGGCATATCACAAAAAAATCGCAAAAAAAATTATTTTATCAACCAAAAAATACTCTTGGTTGAACATGTCGATGATGTCAGAGATTGTATTGTCAATTATTTAAGGAGCAATGGGCACCGGGTAGATGTTGCTCTTAACGGCATGGTGGCACTGGACAAATTTAAAAGCAACTATTACGACTTGATTATCATAGATAAAAATTTGCCATACAATGATGCCGTATCATTAGCCGAAAGTATTGAAAACAGTTTTACCAAAGTACCGATATTGTATATTTCCGATCGAGATAACGATAAGAACAAACCTTTGATATTAATTCAAAATTTTGAAAAAGATTTTTCAAACTATTTTGTTTATACCCAAAAAAGCACTCCTCAATCCAAAAACAACAACAAACACATCTATCAAGCAGGAGCTTATACTCTAAACACCATTAGCCGGCAATTGCAGTACAAAAACGAAACGCCTGTTAAATTGTCACCCAAATTAAACAAGTTGTTGCGTATATTGATACAACACAAAGGCGATTTGGTTACCAAAGAACTATTGATAAAAAAAGTTTGGTATAACGAAGAAGCTTTAAACTTAAAAAGTATAGGTGTTTACATTACCAAATTGCGAAAACTTTTGATGAAAGACCCTACGGTCAAAATTAATAATGTATATAAAATAGGTTTTATTCTGACCGATAAAAATTAACACTATTCAAAGAAAACAAAAACCAAACGGGGTTGTTGAAAATATTTCGGTCTGTAATTTACACCCTATTTATTACAAATTTAAACGTTCTTTTGCCATTTCGGCAGCGGTGGTCAAAAGGTCTTTTTTTAAAATCAAACTATTGACCCAAATTAAATACGGATAATCTATTTCGGAAAAACGGTTGTCAAAATAACGCATCTTATTTTCCAACAAATATCTAAACTTATGTAATAATTCATTATGCGAATAACGTCCTCTGGCATATTCCAAAAACAATTTGGCGGTTTTAATTTTAAAATCCACATCTAAATTGTCTTTGTTTTCATGTTTTAAAAAATGTTTATAGGCTTTAAGGGCAAAAGTTTCCAAATAATCCGAATCGTCTTTTACAAAAATATAGATAAGATTTGAAATTAACCCGTCTTCGTAAGCATCGAGACGTAAGCCCGACTTATAATTATTGACCAATAAAGCTATTTGTTTGGCAGCTTTGCGATAATCTTTTACGGCAACATAGCCCAATTTGAGTACACTTGCCAATATCAATTTCATTTCCAAAGGAATTTTTTCGCCCCATTTTTGCAAACCCAGTTCAATTTCTTTTAATTTGGCGGCTACATTTTCTTTTTCTCCCATAAAAACATACGACATCAATTCGTAGTTGGAACGATAATAAAATATTTTGAGCGCAATATTGTCATACGAACCAAAACTGCCCTTTTCGTGTCTTTGCTTAACCATTGTCAAAATATCCAAGACTTCGAGCGGTTTCCCCAAACAAACCGCACTTGACGAATGTTCCAATACCCCGTTAAGATATTCAATTCGAGTTAAAGAAGTAGTATTTATTTGTAAAAAATTTTTCGAAAAATCATAAGCGGTTTTATGTTTGTGCCGTATCCAATTTAGCAGCGTATTGTTAAAATAATAATAGTATCGGGCTTTGACCGTTAAACACTCACTTTCGCTTTGAGGCATACCCATTTCTTCCACTTCGTTTTTTAACCGGTTCCACAAAATTTCATCAATATATCCGTATTGTTTTTTGTAAGTCAAAATATGATTGTAAATAAGTTTTAGGGTTAGCAATTGACTTTGCATGCCTATCAGTCTTTTTTCTTCGGCTATTATTTCGGCATCACTTCTGTAAGACTTCGGGTTGGTATATAAACGCACTTCTTTTTCCAAAGCGATTAGTTCCAAATGAAAACCTATCATTTCTTGTTTAGCTACTATTTGCAAAGCCCTGTTTATCACACTATAAGCTTGATTGGGAAGTTGTTTATTGATGAGAAAACGAGCACTTTTTATCAAAAACAAAACTTCGGCTTCGGGGGATTTGTCTTTGTTTTTTACAATCAAACTTTCCAATATGGTGCGATAAAGATATTTGCGATTTTGAGCGTATTTATTATTGTATTTTTCAGGACGTTTATGCGTATTGTTTCGTATTTCTTTAAAAAGTTGCAAATATGATTTATCGGAAGCATAAGTTTTGGTATAAAAGGTAAACCTTTTTAATTCTGCCGGAGTTAAAGACCGTATCAGTAATTCCAGTTGATTTTTTTTAGCCATATTTCGGGGGATTATTTATTGCATAACAACTTAGTCGAACAAAAGCCTACCTAAAAATAATCGAATTTCAATAAAATTTATTTTGTAAATTTGAAAATAATTTATTTTTCATCATGATGTTAAACCAAAATCTTGATCCGGACAAAAACCGTTTGCAAGGTGCCGATTTGGAAATTGAAAAAAAGTTGCGACCGCTTCGTTTTGACGATTTTACCGGTCAAGAACAAGTAATTGAAAATTTAAAAGTCTTTGTACAAGCAGCCAATCAAAGAGGCGAAGCCTTAGACCACACACTCTTTCACGGACCTCCGGGATTGGGCAAAACCACTTTGGCGCATATTTTGGCCAATGAGTTGGACGTCAATATCAAGATAACATCGGGACCGGTATTGGACAAGCCGGGTGATTTGGCCGGATTATTGACCAATTTGGAAGAACGCGACGTTTTATTTATCGACGAAATACACCGCTTATCGCCCGTAGTAGAAGAATATTTGTATTCGGCTATGGAAGATTACCGCATTGACATCATGATTGAAAGCGGCCCCAATGCCCGCACCGTGCAAAT
>JAMONO010000030.1 GCA_027065715.1 Flavobacteriales bacterium | reverse complement strand
AACCCTTTGATCGAGGTGACTAAAAGCCACACTGGTAAAGATACCGGTCTTTTTGTTAAAAAAATACTTGTGATTGATACCCGAAATAGTAGTCAGATTATAGGTTTTCAAATCGGAATTATCATAATCCAAATAAAGATTTCTACCGCCTTCACCTTCAATCAAAAAACGGATTGTGCTCGTTCCGGCAATCGACCAAATTCTGAATTTACCCGCTTTATCGGTAGGTATATTGATTATAAAAGAAGCATCTTGATATTTGGGCACTGCTGTTCCTACCCCCAAATCAATACCCATTTTGTCAAAAAGTTCCAAAGTTGAATAACGATAATTGATCAAAAAAGACGATTTGTTTTTCTTTAAATAACCTTCGACACCCAACTCGGCACCGGCAAATCCGATTTGACCGACATACTCATATTTGTTTTTATTGGGAGTTCGAAAGTGCAAATCAAAAGCCGCCGAAGTCGTATTGCCAAAATTGGCGGGAAAAGCACCTGCCAAAAAATCGGATTGTGCCAAGGTATTCAAATTAATCATACTGACCGGACCACCCGATGAACCGGTAGCTGAATAATGATTGGGATTGGGTATGGCTACCCCCTCCATTGTCCACAACAACGATGAAGGATTGTTGCCCCGCACCACAATACTGTTCTGACTATCGTCATTAGAAGATACACCGGCATAGTTCATTGCCATACGTGATACATCAGCCAGCGAACCGGCATAACGGTTGATTTGTTCGGCTTTGAGCTCATAAGCCGAATTGGTTACAAAAGCAACTTGTTCGTTTTTCTTTTTGGTTTGTATAACAACGGCATCGAGCTTGTTTACTTGTTCGGTTAAAGTAAAATTAACCACCAATTCTTTACCGGCTTCCAAACTCAAATTTTGAAAAGTTTGCGGCTCATATCCGACAAACGAAGCCGTAATATTGATTTTTCCGATAGGAACACCGGCTATAAAATATTCGCCGTTTTCATCGGCAACGGTTCCATACGTTTTGCCGTCTTTTTGCACGCTTACTTCGGCACCCATCAAAGGAAAATCCGAATCTTTGTCTATAATCGTTCCTTTGATATTTTGTGTGGTTTGCGACCAAAACAATTGCGGAATTAAAACCCATAATAAAAAAGTGAATTTATACATTTGTTTGTGTATTAAAAGTTACAAAAGCAAAATTCGGTATAAATTTAATAATTGACAACAAAAAAATTCTGAAATGTCATAATAATAGACTGAATTGTAAAATTATATGGTTTCGATAAAAACATGAGCTTGTTTCGGCAACATTTTTTGTATTTGATTTTTTATAATATGCTTTTTGTCTGTTTCGATTAATAATGACAAATACAAATACCATTCATTTTCATTGAGTTGCCACAAATAAATTTTTTCAATTGATTTTACGGCATTTAATTTGGCAATTTGAGCGGTCAATTGGTTCAAATCGACTTGTTCGGGAACGGCTTGCATCAAAATACGGATACTATGTTTGATAATTTTCCAACCGGAAAATATCAAATAACCGGCGATTACAATCGACAAAACGGAATCGATACGGTAAATGTCGTAATATTTCATCAATAATCCACCGATTAAAACGGCTACACTGGTCATAACATCGGTTAGCAGGTGCAAATATGCCGATTTCATGTTTAGGTTATGTTTGGCATCGTTGTGCAACAATCCTACACTTAACACATTAACAACAATACTTATCAAGGCAAAATAAATAACCCATTGTGAAGCTACCGGTACGGGGTGAATAAAGCGTTTAATGGCTTCTACACTCAATAAAAGAGCTATAACAATAAGACTCAGCGCATTGACAAAAGCCGATAAAATTTCGGCTCGTTTGTAACCGAAAGTATAAATTGAATTTGCCGGTTTAATTGCCAGTCGATTGGTAAACCAACTCAATAAAAGCGATAGCACATCGCTAAAATTGTGAAGTGCGTCAGTCAGTAAAGAAAGGCTTCCCGACCACAGTCCGCCTGCCAATTGACCGATTGAAATCAATAAATTTAACAATACGGCAAAGCCCAATTTATTGCCGGAAGCTTGGTGGTGATGTCCCATAATTTATCAGTTTAGGTTTAAAAATGATTTCAGGGACAAAAATACGGCAAAGTCAGTGCAACCGAGTTGCAAACATTAATCTTCGATATAAGTTTCTATCGGATCACAAGTGCAGTGTAAATTTCTATCGCCATAGGCATCATCAACACGACTGACAGCCGGCCAAAACTTATTTTCGCGAATATAATCCAACGGAAAAGCCGCTTGTTTGCGCGAATATTGATGAAACCACAGGTCGGCTGTTACAATTTCTTCGGTATGCGGTGCGTTTTTTAGCACATTATCCGAATTGTTTTCATCAACGGCTTGAATTTCGTGCCAAATACTGATCATGGCTTGAGCAAACCTATCCAATTCTGTTTTGCCTTCGCTTTCGGTAGGTTCTATCATCAATGTATCGTGCACCGGAAAAGCAACGGTAGGAGCATGATAACCGTAGTCCATCAAACGTTTGGCAATATCACCCACCAAAATACCTTTTTCTTTGAAAGGACGACAATCGGCAATAAATTCGTGAGCCGCCCGCCCGCGTTCGCCGGTATAGAGCACCGGATAATAATCTTTAAGCAAAGCTTCCAGATAATTGGCATTTAAGATTGCAAATTCGGTTGCTTTTTTTAGTCCGTCGGGACCTGCCAAACGTATATAAGCATACGAGATAAGACTTACCAAGATCGAACCAAAAGGGGCAGCTGCTACGGCACTTCCGTATTTGCCACCGGTTTTTATCAAAGGGTGCGAAGGCAAGTAATCGGCAAGGTGTTTTTTGGCGGCAATCGGACCTACACCGGGTCCGCCTCCGCCGTGAGGAATGGCAAAAGTTTTATGCAGATTTAAATGACATATATCCGCACCGATAATAGCCGGATTGGTTAAACCTACTTGTGCATTCATATTGGCACCGTCCATATAAACCTGTCCGCCGTTTTTATGCACAATTTCGGTCATTTCTTTAATTGCCGATTCAAATACACCGTGAGTTGAAGGATAAGTAACCATAAAAACCGACAAATTTTTACTGTATTTTTCGGCTTTTTCTCTCAAATCATCTACATCGATATTGCCTTCGGCAGTTGTTTTTATCACTACAACTTTGTGTCCGGCCATTACAGCCGAAGCCGGATTGGTTCCATGTGCCGAAGCCGGTATAAGTGCTATATTTCGGTTGGCTTCTCCCCTGCTTTCGTGATATTTTTTTATTGCCAACAATCCTGCATATTCTCCGGCTGCACCCGAATTGGGTTGTAAACTCACGGCATCAAAACCGGTTATTTCGGCTAAATATTTTTTTAAATTTTGAATAACTTGCCGATATCCTTCTACTTGATCAACCGGCACAAAAGGGTGAATATTGTTCCACGAAGCCCAACTAACGGGAAACATTTCGGTAGAAGCATTGAGTTTCATAGTGCATGAACCCAGTGGTATCATCGATTGCGTTAAAGAAATATCTTTACGTTCCAATCGTTTGATGTAGCGCATCATTTCGGTTTCGGAGCGGTATCGATTAAAAACTTCTTGTTGTAAAAATTTATCGGTTCGAATTAAGTTTTGAGGTATGGCTTGGTAATCGGCTGACAACTCCGGCAGACTTCTGTTGCCGGCAAATACTTTCAATATTTTGTTCAGTTCGGAATCGGTGGTATTTTCGTCTATTGAAATTCCTATTTTGTTTGCTCCGAAATAATAATTGAAATTGAGTTGTTGGGCTTCGGCTAATTGTCGGATACTTTCGGCATCGGCTTTGACCAAAACCGTATCAAAAAAATGTTTGTGTAGGGTTTCAAAACCCAAATCGTTTAGAGCTTTATTTAATTTTTTTGCTTGATTGTGAATATGTTGAGCAATTTCACGCAGTCCTTCATAGCCGTGATAAACCGCATACATACCGGACAGCACCGCCAACAATACTTGCGCCGTGCAAATATTGGAGGTAGCTTTGTCGCGTTTGATATGCTGTTCGCGTGTTTGCAGTGCCATTCGTAAGGCTTTTTTGCCTTGTGCATCGATGGTAACGCCTATAATACGACCGGGTATATAACGTTTATATTCGTTGCGCGTAGCAAAATAACCGGCATGAGGACCGCCGTAAGCCAAAGGAAGTCCGAAACGTTGCGTGGTTCCTACAACAGCGTCGGCTTTCCAATGTCCGGGAGGTTTCAATAAGACCAACGCCATTAAATCGGCTGCAACGGCAACTTTGACACCTGCGTCGTGGGCGCTATCGATAAAATCGCTAAAATCAACAACTTTTCCATGCTTCATGGGATACTGCACCAAGGCTCCGAAAAAACTGTCGTCCAATTCTATTTGATTAAATATACCTTTGACAATTTCAATTCCCAAAGTGTGTGCACGGGTTTCCAATACCGCCATGGTTTGCGGCAATACATTTTTGCCTACAAAAAACTTATTGACACCGGATTTTTTTTGTTTTCGGTCGCGCAGGTTATAAAACATACCCATGGCTTCGGCAGCCGCTGTGGCTTCATCCAGCAGTGAAGCATTTGCCAATTCCATGCCGGTCAATTCGGTTAGCATGGTTTGATAATTTAACAAAGCTTCCAAGCGACCTTGTGAAATTTCGGCTTGATAAGGAGTATAAGAAGTGTACCAAGATGGATTTTCCAAGATATTACGTTGAATAACGCCGGGCATGGTAGTGGCATAATAGCCCATGCCAATAAACGAACGGAATATTTTGTTTTTGGCTGCCAAATTTTCGATATGTGCCATAAATTCGGGTTCTGTCATGGCAGGTGGCAAGTCCAATTCTTTTTGCAGTCTAATATTATCGGGTATGGTTTCATAAATCAATTGTTCCATAGAATCTACACCTATGGTTTGAAACATTTGAGGGATTTCATCGGGGCGTGGTCCCAAATGTCGAAATATAAATTTATTTGTATTCATTTATTTTTAATGATTTATTTTGGATAAATTCAATGACAACCGAACAATTATTATTCGAAAAAAGCGTCACGGTTATTATTCATCGAAATTATTTTGCAAATTTTTGTGCGGTTTTTTCCACTACTTTAACAATTAAGTTACGGGCTTTTTGCATGGATTCGACAGGCACAAACTCGTAAGGACCGTGAAAATTCAATCCGCCTGCAAACACATTGGGACAAGGTAGTCCTTTGAAAGACAATTGAGCTCCGTCGGTTCCTCCTCTGATAGCTTTTATAATAGGTTTGATACCCAAATCTTTCATTGCTTCTTCCACTATATCGACTACGTGCATAACGGGTTCAATTTTTTCACGCATATTGTAGTATTGGTCTCTGAGTTCCACTTCGACGGTTCCCGCGCCGTATTTTTCATTGATGTCGTCGGCTACTTGTTTAAAAAACTTTTTACGGGCTTCAAATTTGTCTCTATCGTGGTCGCGAATAATATAGTTGAGTTCGGTTAATTCAACATCACCTTTCATATTATGCAAATGAAAAAATCCTTCGTAGGCTTCGGTAGTTTCGGGGGTTTCATTTTTGGGAAAACGATTGATAAAATCGGCAGCAATAAGCATGGAATTTATCATTTTGTTTTTGGCATAACCGGGGTGGACGCTTTTGCCGTTTATTTTGACTTTTGCACCGGCGGCATTAAAATTTTCATATTCGAGTTCGCCAACTGCGGAGCCATCCATGGTATAAGCCCAATCGGCATCAAATTTTTCGACGTCAAATTTATGAGCTCCCAAACCGATTTCTTCATCGGGATTAAATCCTACTCTTATTCTGCCGTGTTTAATTTCGGGGTGTTTAATCAGATAATCCATGGCATCGATTATTTCGGCAACACCGGCTTTGTCATCGGCCCCCAAAAGTGAATTGCCATCGGTGTGGATAAGTGTTTGACCGATATATTTTTTCAATTCGGGAAAATAAGAGGGCGATAAAATCAAGCCTTTTTCTTTGTTTAGAACAATATCACTACCATCGTAATTATTGACAAATTGCGGATTGACATTGGCACCGCTATAATCGGGGGCGGTATCGTAATGAGCAATAAAACCTATGGTAGGGACGTCTTTATCCGTATTGGAAGGCAAGGTGGCATAAACATATCCGTTCGAATCTATTTCGACATCTTGCATACCTATTTCTTTTAAATCCTCTACCAAAACTCGTGCGATATCCCATTGTTTATCGGTTGAAGGTGTCGTTGTAGAATTGGGGTCTGATTGTGAATCTATCTTAATGTATTTAATAAATCGTTCTATTAATTTTTCCATGATAAAAATTTTGTTTCAAATGTAAGGTTTTTTTACAGGAAAAAAAGTGATTTTGTCAATTTTTTAAACAAAAAAAGGTGCTTCGAAAAGCACCTTTTAAAATAAATGATTGTTATAACAGACAATTAGTAATCCAAATCGAAACTTCCGGTAGCCGTATGATTGCCTCCGTTATCATCATGATAATCGATTGTGAAAGAACCGGCTACATGGTCACTGTTATTTTCGGAAATATTTAATGAAATATCATCAATATTTAAAGATGTAATTACTTGTTGGTTGTTTTCGGTGTAAGAAATACTGGGATTTGAAACATCACCTGTTGCGTCTTTGGGAAATTGAATTGATATCATTTTTTCGGTTGATACTTGACCTGTAATATTAACAAAATTAGCAACAACCGTAACTTGTGCGGTAAAAGAAATTTCATCACCATTATCAATTTTCATTTTCAAATAGGTAGATGGTGTTTCTTCTTCTTCGTCTTTTTTACAACTTGTAAATAAAATAGCTGCAATAGCCAAGGATAAAAATAAATACTTTTTCATAGTTATTAAATTTTAGTGATTAATTGTTGGCAAATATATAAAAAAATTTATTTATAAAAAATTATTTTTTGTCCGTCAAAAGCATCAAAAATCAAAAAATAGCTATTTGCTTGTTCCACTACCGAAAATCCACCGTTTTTGATATTAATTTCATGAGGTTTAAAATTCAATTTCAGGCTAAAATCCTTTACTTTTGTTCTATTGGGAGCTTTGATTTCGACAGAAAATTTGCCCGAATTTCGCTTAACTATCAATTTGGCATTATTAAAAAAGTCTCTAAAATTTTTAATTTCATTCATTCCGGCAATCCAAACATTGCTTTTTCTTAGACTATCGGCAAGTTTTTTTAATACGGTCAAGGTCTGTTCGTTGTGTGCCGTTAAATCGGGGTGTCCCAAATATATCATGACCCCTTTGTGGGGGCGAACGGCGTATTGCCAATAATTAATCAAATATTCTTTTAATAACAAAACATCTTTATCAAAATCGCGCGGGTGGGCATATCCGCCTTCACGTAAATCTTGCAAAAAATAATAATCGTCGTGATAAGTTGGAGATAACTCCAAGATTTGAGTGCTTTGATAATAATCTTTTTTGGCAAAAACCAAATTGTAAGGAACAACACTTCCTTGCAAAAATTCGATATTATTGGCACTCAAACTCGATTCATAACTAAAACCGTGTTGCGAGAGTGCTACCAAACCTTCGAAAGAGGGATTGGTATATGGGAAGCGAAAACCGGTAAATTTTTGTTTCCAGCGGCTGTTATTGCGCAATATATCATTTACCGCCGTTGCATAGTCCGCATAAATAAAATTAAGATATTCGTATCCGGTTGAACTTAATGAGGGATTTTGATTTAACAGATATGATGTCAAAGTATCGTTTAAATTTCCATTTACAAAAAAAGTTGCTGGAAGTTTTTCTTTTTTTAAAAAATCAAATAGTCGTTTGTAATCGGATTTATCGCCACTATTACCGGAAGTATTAAAGCTAAGAGCAAGAGCCGATTGGTAATTTTTTATCCAAGGATTAACTTGTATGGCATCGTCAAAAAAACTACGGATAATAGAACGATAAAAAGAAGTAATTTGTGCCACACTCCAAGCCCCCCCTGCCGATACGGGGTGAATAAAATCGGAAGAGGGCAACAAACAGGCATAACCTTTGCCAAACCGGTTTAAGGTTAGTGCGGGAATACTGTCTTTGTTATTTTTCCAATACGCCCAAATTTCTACCTGTTTGGAAAGAGGTTTTTGGGGTATCAAAACCCAATTTTCATCATTTGTTGCCGTTAATAATTCGCCTTGCAAATCGTGATTAATATTTCCCGTTATTCTGTAATTTTGCATATTTTTTTCGACCATTGTCCAACCGAAAACTTCTGCCAGCGGGTAATTGTCGGTATCGAGGCGGTTGTTTTTCAATATTCTGTCGGTGCCGTCAAAATAGTTTCTGCCCAAATTATCACCGGCTAAAATAATTCCACCGTTTTGAACATATTTTTTTAACACATTAAGTTCTTCGTCGGTCATATAGGTTAATGAATACATACGGTCGGCGTCGTGGTAGGTTTTGGCTGTAGGCAAAATAATCAGGTTGAATTGCATCAAAAAGTCGTAATCGAACAATACATCACGGGGTTCGAGGCGCACCGGAATACCGAGGGTATTAAAAGTATGTAAAGCTACAATAACTCCTTTGGGCAGGTCTTTATCTTCTTGTTCGGTATTGATGCCGGTTGTAATGAACAAAACACGCGGCAATTGTTGTTGCAAATCAACTTGTTCGTTCATGCTATTTGCTACCCTTATTTCTTTATCGGCACATGCAAATAAAGAAACAAAAACAAGCGATAATATAATTTTGTTTATCAATTTCATAAGATATTTTTTATTTTCTATCAAATTTTGTTGCCATAAAAGGCAAAAGCTTACAGAAACAGACCGGTTTTATCTATCATCAATATTCAATAAACGAAATGAGACGATCTTATCCGGTTATCAAACTTGCTTTACAAGACTTCAATCCGCACTGTGCTACCGGGCAAAGCATCAATCAAAAAATATCCTCGCCTGTTTGTATAAACGCCATCGGAAACCGATCCCGATACTCTAATTCGTTTTTTATCGGTATAAAATTTTACAGTTAAAGGCTGCTTGAATTTTGGCAAATTGAGTTCGGTTTTCAAGTTAAGCAAAATAATATTTTCAAAATTCTTGCTTTTAATTTTGGTATGTTTCTGTTCATAAATATATTGAAAAACAACTTCTTCGGGTGCTATCCAATAAGCCGTATTTCTGATTAAACGCACTTGTCTTCGAAATTGTTCATAATCGATAAAATATTTTTGCAGAGAAAGGCTGTCCACATGCCCCAACTCGGCACTGTCTTTGTATATATGCCGATAGGTAACAATTGACCATTTGCCTTTGTTTTGTTGTAGCAAACTGTCGAGTTGTTGATTAGACACAAGCCTGTTAATCAAACGATAGGATACGTCTTTATAATTAAACGACTTATTGACCGGCACAAAATGTTTGTAGCGAGCAAAAACTCCTTGAAAATCGGGATTAAAGGGCTGATTGGAGTGCACTGATAGCACGGATTTTTTCAGTGCTTGTATCCATAAGTCGTTGTCTGTAATTTTACGATTGGTTTGAATCGTAGCTTTATTGCCTTTGGACAACATTTCTCGCAATTGGGCAAAGCCCAAACGTTTTATTTTTAATCCGTCGTCATAATTTGTAATCAAAGGTTTTTCTTCTATTTTATTGGTATCGAAAGCATAATTTGCTTGTATCAAATATTTGTTGAGCAACGGAAACGCATAAGCGTATTGAGAATAACCGGCATTATCGAAACTTATGGACACGGCAGCCTTGGTATCGTGATAGAAGGGGCAAATTTCAAACTTATCCGCTACTTTTTTGTTCTTTTTTGCTTTTTGAGGCAGCATGGTCGGATAGTAAAATTTCAAACTGTCATACAAGATTTTTTTTCGTTGGGTATATTGTGGTGTGCTCCAATTGTTCCAAGTGCTTAATACCGGTTTATCCGGTGGATATTGAGCTATAATACGGTTATTTTTATCTGTTACGAACATATAAAAACGAATACCGTCCGTTTGACTTACTTCAATTTTTTTGGTGTCGGGTTTATCGTCCAAAACATATTTTTTTGACGGATCGGATACATTGATTAAGTGCCAATCGAGACGCAATTCGAAACTACGATTAGCTTTGTTCCAATTCCAATCGGCATTTGAAGTTTCGGGCAAATTGCTGTCAGCATACAACAAAGGACTTCGGTTATTGATTATACTGTCAAAATGTTCGCCGGTTAAACTTTCTCGTCCGCGATTAACGAGCATTAATTGGTCAATATATTTTCCGTTATTGTTGGTTTGTGAAGCATATACCGGTATGTTATCGTTGTAGATATCGGTAAACACCGAATAAGGTTCATCAACTAAAATACGAGCATTGTCGGGGTTAATAAATTCGAGCAAAAATTCGAAACCATTGTCAAAAACTTTTTCGGAGAAAGGCAAACGGTGGTCTCCTTTGTTTTGGTCATACGTATCCAGGGCAAGATATAAATTTTGAGTAGAAAAATCAAAATCAGACAATTGACTACCTATATAAAAATAGGTGGCATCTGCCGAAGTATATATTTTTATTTTGTCATTTTTCCAGACAATTTCGGCATTGTTCCATTCTTGCAATTTTCCGTCGATATGTTTTTTTCGGTCTTCGAGGGCTAAGATTCCGAAATTTTGTTCGGGGTTTTCCATATTATGCCATAATTTGCGGTCTTCAAAGGGAATTTCAAAATCCATAACCAACCAATTGTGTTTAAACCACTCGTCTGCCCATTCAAAATAGACGGCACCTGCACAACCACTGCGAAGGATATCGTCGGTTAGCAACAGCGAGTATTCGGCTTGTTGTGCTTCGCTGTGCCCTCCTTGGTTCAATCCGGAAGGTGTAAAATGGCTTACTCCACGGCTGGTTGGCAAACCGTATTCGGCAATTATCAAAGGCATACCGGGTGTATGATCTTTTAGGTCTTGCAAGTAAGCATAGTAGTTATCCAGCTTTCCGAAACGGTCGTATTTATGTGCATATTTTTTATCTAAGTAAATAAAGTCGGGGTAATACGGATAAGCATGATACGAAGCAAAGATACCCGCCTTGTTTAAAATACCTTCGTTAAATTTGACAAAGTCAATCTGTATCAAATCGTTGTCATATTCGCGTACTTTGTCATTTTCAATAAACTCGGAATTGTGATACATGGGATCCAGTGGCAACCAATTGACAAACGAAACGGGGTGTTGCACGTCATAAGTTTGTGTTTCGTAGCGCATGGTAAAATCGAGCATTTTTGCCAGCCAAACTTCCATGGCATTGGCACTGGAAATTGAAACAAAATCACCCGTAAATCTATTATCCGTATTGGATTGAACGGTCTTAAAAACCGCTCGGGGTTCCCATTCTCTTCCCAGCAAATAGCCTATAACATACTCCGATACATCAACCACATATACCCCCGAGGCTTTACCCTGTTGAGGAGGCAATACGGCGTTGCCGTGCATTACATCAATAACGTCAATGATTTCCTTTTGAAAAGTCCGCATATAATCTGTCGAAAAATAATTTTCATCGTCGGGAATGGTTGCCCACACACCTTGCAACACATACAAAGGACGATTTTTGTGTTGAAAATTGTAGTAAGCCAAAGCTTTGTAAAAATCAGGGGGCAAAATGGTATAGGTTCTGATGACATTGGCATTCATTTGTCCTATCATATCAAGCCAATTCAGATATTCATCAAACGATAATGAAAATTCAGCAGGGAACTTTCCGGGAACCGCTACCCCCAAATTAACTCCTTTTAAAAATACATCATTCCACCAAACACTATCCTCTCCTACTGTTTTTATTTGCAAGTATTTATTTCCGGCTCGGTATTTCAAATTCAATTTATCAACAATTTTCATCAATTTTTCTTTCGGCATATCAGCCAAAAGCGGTTTGGTCTTGTCTTCCACTACTTTGGTTATGATATGGTCTTGTCTAATTGCTTGTTCATAGCGCATCATTTGATAGACGGTATAAACCAGCAAGCTTAATAAGAATAATATGACTAAAAATTTTTTTTTCAACTTGTATAAAATTCAATCTTTATAGGATACACATCTGTAAACAAAATTATTAAAACATGCACAAACCCGGGTATTTATACAAAAACAGTTATGATTTAAAAACGATATTTCATTGCCAAAGCCAATACAAAGTTTTGATAATAATTGTTATAAAAACGTCCTGCGGAAATCGAAAAATCAAATTGTTTGTAATTGTATCCCGCTTCGGCATTAACCGACCAATTGTCGGCATTCAAATATATTTTGTTTAAATTGCCATCTACCGATTCATAATAATATTCACTACCCAAATTTACAGAAGCATCCGAATAAATATAAAAATGTCCCAGCGGATAATACATCATTAAGGACGTTCCTATCAAACTACGCCCCAAAGGCGAGTAATAGCGATTTGATTTTTTATCATAATTTAAGTATGAATAATTTGCCGATAAAAACAACTTGGGTTGTGACAATATTTGATAGCTTAAACTTGTATGATAGCCTTCAAACGGATTTTCACCTTCGTAATATTTGTCGTTGGGTACATCTAACAAAAAAGCTTTGTCCACGATACCGAATTCGCCTCCGGCTTTCCATTTCCACTTCTTATACGAAACCGTCAGTTCGTCTTGTAAAGCTGTTTTGCCTACATAGTTCCAATAATAAAAATAATCGTATCGAGCTGTAAAACTGTTTTTTATTTTTATTGATTTCAAATTGGTTTGTAATTGATAATTAAATCCGTATGTTGAAAATTTTTGATCGCTAAAACTATAACCTCCATATACATAAAACTTATGATTGTTCATTAACAATCCTATTTTTGTCCAAGTTGCATAATACAAACGCAAGGTATCATTTCGTTCGTCGGCATATACTCTGTTTGCCTTATCGAATATGCCGTTTAGACTTATATCTATATAATCGTTTATTCTTTTGCTTACGGACAAAGCTTCGGAAAGAGCATTTATGTCATAAAATTGTTCTTGTTCGTTTATCAATTTGCTTGTAGCCGACACTTGATATAAAGTTTGTTTTTTTATGGAATTGTATTCGTCCTTGATAGGTTTTTCGTAAGGATCCAAGCGAATGGCTTTTTCGTAATAGGCCAAAGCGGTATAAGGTTTTTCCATCCAGTAATACATTTTGCCAATACCTTGGTAAGCTTCGGAATAGGTATTGTCTATTTGTAGTATTTTTTGGTAGGTGGCAATAGCTTCATTTAACCGGTCGTTCCAACTGTAAGCTTTTGCCAAATCGAAATAGACAGGGATATTATCGGGGGCTATTTTCAAGGCTTTTTGATAAACGGCAATTGCTTGGTCCAAACGATCCGAATACATATATGCGGTTCCCATAGCTTGTAAAATTTTCACATTGTCGGGTTGTTCGGATAGTATCTTTTGAAAATATTGTATTGCCAGATTGTAATTATGATTATCGAGTGCTTTATGTCCTGCCGCTTGCCACTTTTCGAAATTTTGGGCATTGACTGACAAAAATGAAACCAAAAGAATTGAAAAGAAGAAAAGTTGTTTCATAATAAGCACAAAATTTGATGAACTTCAAATTTACAAAAAAAACAAAGGTTCGGGTTCTTAATATTTGCTTAAAAAACACAAGTTAGATACCGGCGGCAAATGATTAAAGGGTATGGGTAGTTATCCCCTTTCTATCAAATTTGTTCCAATTGTGTTTTTTATTGAAAAAGTCCAAAATCCCTTTAAGTTGGGCAATGATTTTAAAAAAAGCATACGAAAACTCCGATAAAATACCCGACAGCAACAACCAAAGCCAATCGCCGAAAGTTTTGTAACGCAGTGCTTCGCGGTTTGCCCAAATGTTTTTTTGGCTCCAGCGTTCAATCACCAAAGTAACCGAACTCATAATAATAGCAGTTGTTAGCATGATACTCAACAGCAACAACAGAACCCATTTCAAGTTTAACACTCCGTAATACCCGGCTACCCCCACAAAAAATATGGAAAACAATTTGACAACCGGAGATAAGAATTCAAAAAACAGGTAATAAGGCAATCCCAACAATCCGGTGGTTCCGTAGTTTGGTTCCAAAATCATTTGCTTATGAATTTTGAGTGTTTCGCCCAATCCTTGATGCCAACGTGCGCGTTGTTTAAATAAATTTTTGGGGTTATCGGGCACTTCAGTCCAACAAACCGGTTCTGCCAAAAATTCGGCTTTTGCTTTTTCTTTTTTATCCCGTTTGTATTTCCATAATCGCACTACGATTTCCATATCTTCACAAACGGTTTGAGCCCCTTTTCCAATATTTTTTACAATATAAGGGTGTGTATTGTTTTTGCTCAAAAAACCTCCTACCTCCAACAAATCGGATTTTTTGAACAGTGAAAAAGCTCCCGACATAACAAGCAGTGCATTGATACGACTAAAAGCCATACGCGAAATCAAAAAAGATTTGATATATTCGATAATTTGCCATTGCACCCAAATATTTTTGGGTACTTTGGAGCTTATTACACGATTATTGCGTATTTCGACATCGTTGGCTACCGCCAGTTGTCCTCCGCTGACTATCGTATTGGGATTATTGATAAAGGGTTTGACTACGGCTTTTAAAGCGGTCATATCCAATACCGAATCGGCGTCAATAGTGCATACATATTTGCCTTGGGCATAATTAATTCCTACATTAACCGCATCGGCTTTTCCGCCGTTTGTTTTGTCAATAATCACAATATTTTTGTCTTTAACATCATAAACTTTTCGCACTTGTGCCGTTTGTATGGCTGTTTGAGGTGTTTCGGTTCGTTCAACTAAATCATAATGTTTACGTAAGACGTTCATTGTATTGTCTTTGGAACCGTCATTGACAATTATTACCTCAAAATCGGGATAATCCAAGTCGGACAACATATCGGCACATAGAACAATAGAAACCTCTTCGTTATAAGCCGGCACTACAATGGAAATGGGATGATTTTCATAATCCAAATCGGCATGAACCGTTTTAAACTTAAAAAAGAAAACATACAACGAATAAAAATACATCAATAAATCAACTACAAAATATATAGCAAAATAGATGATTAATATTTTTTCTATGATGCGTAAATATATCATTTCATTTTCTTTATTTTGACGGTATTACCGGGCAATATATCGATTAATATTTGTCCTTTTTGCACTTCAAAGGTTCCGTCGTGTAAACTTCCTTTTAGCTTAACTTTTTGCCAAGGCAATTTAACGATAAGACTTAACGGCACCTTGTAAACTTTTTTATCCAAATCCGTTTTCGTTTTGATTATCAATTTTTTACAAATCTTTTTATAGGACAATTTTGTATGTATTCGTTCTATCATATACCTTCCGATATTGGCTTCGGTATCGATATGATAACCGCTTTCTTTAACAAGTTTCATCTGGCGGTCAAAAGTTTTCGGATACAATGAATAGGTATGCAAGACGTTATGATAGTTCATAATTTTCATTTCTTTGGAAGTTTCGGGAAACAAATGATGGTACATTAAAATCAGCCATTTGCCTTTGGTTAGTTTTAAAATTTTTTTAAAACTGTCGATATTGGGCAATGTATCGTTTAAAACTGCTTTGGTTTTTAACAAATACGGATTAAAATTTTGATATGAATTATAATCGTTACCTCCTGTTCGTCCAAAGATAAAACCCGATTTTCGGGTTGCTTTCACAATACTGTCCGAAGTAAACGAATACGGATAATGAAGTGTATATACCGGTTGATTTATTTGGTTTTCGATCAACAATTTGATGCGTTTCATTTGATTGATTAAAGTATCTACGGGCAAATATTTGCCATAGCGGACATGTCGATAGCCGTGTGCCGCAATTTCGTATTGTTCGTCGGACAATTTGCGTATTTGTTTCCAACCCATTTTTTTGATTTGAAACATACCGGGTTCGGCACTATTGGAAGCCTTTTGTCGTGTCCACTCACCTACGAGGCTAAAAGTTGCCGGCAAGTCGTATTTTTTCAATATCGGGTAAGCATATTCGTATTGGGTAAAACTTGCATCGTCAAACGATATGGAAACGGCGCCGGGTTTTGCACCCTGCCAAGGAGCTATTTCGACATAAAAGTTTTGGGCACTTACCGTAATAAAATTTATGTATAAGAGAT
>JAMONO010000029.1 GCA_027065715.1 Flavobacteriales bacterium | reverse complement strand
TTGAAATGGTATTCCAAATCCAATGATTGGTTCCGTAATAGCTTCCGTTTAATCCGGGGCATGCTTCATCTACATCGAGGATTCCGTCATTGTCGTCATCTATATCGACATTGTCGGGTAGTTTGTCATTGTCAAAATCGGGATATACTTCTACTTCTACTCCCGAATTTTCGTTTCGGGTGGAGTTGCCCGAAGGGTCATTACCTCCCAAAACGGCATAATTTACTCCGAAACAAGGGTCGTCAAATTCTACGGTAAATTGAACGGTTACACTTTCGCCCGGTTGTAAAATACCTGAATTATTATCAAATATATTGGTGTCTGAAATACCGTTGTAGTTGGCATTGATATTGGGGGTAACCAGTGCCGAAGAGGCAGTGATGGCAGGGGTTCCTACTTGTACGATATGAGTTGCATCACAAATATCGGCTAAATCGTCGGTTAAAACAGGATTTTCAACTTGCACGTCGGATGAAGTTCGGTTGGTTACGACAATTTGGAATGTAATATCTCTGTTACCGCGTAAGTTACTGGCGGCGGGGACGTCGTTGATGATGGTTTTTTCAACTCGTAAACGGATGTTGTAGTTAAAACTGATACCGTTGGTATCGCAGGTGCATTGCCATTCGGATGAAGGGATATCGGTTGCGTTGTTTAAAGCATAATATCTGTCGAGGTGGTCGCCTTCGCTGTCCGACCAGATAACATAAGACTGTTGAGCGGGGCTTTCAAGTCCGCCGCCACCGGGCAAGATAACATCGGCATTGCCTTGTGTCATACTCGGATTGGGTGCGTGGAAACCGCAATAACCCGAATAAGAAGTGGGACCTACATTGTAGTGAATGGTAAACTGAACTGTGCTGTTGGCGGCAAGACTTTGATTATTTGCCAAAATACCCGTGTTGGTTCCCGATATATCAGCCGGATCATAAGTTGCATTGGTTGTTACGGGTGCTCCGGCGGTTTGAGTGATACTTACCGAATTGATGGGGATACTGTTTTGAGTAAGTTCATATAAAGGGAGAAAAAACTGCACGTCATTGGCAGTCGCACTACCATCGTTGGTTATGGTAACTATCAAATCAAAATCATACGTTCCGTCTCCGTTGATAGGTGGTGTAGTAACGGGTACGTAAATTCCGGCGGCTACGGTTGTTTGCGAAGTGTGAAAATCGCTTATGGATAAGTGTTCGGTTGTGTCGCCTAAAGATGAAGTTAATTCAAAAATATTATCAAAGGTTACTCCGTTGCCCGACCCTACACCGTCGCCGCCAGCACAACTCGGATCAATAAGCAAGCAGACGCCGAAAGTAATATATTGACGTGGGTACAGTATATTATTGTTTACGGCATTGGCATTAAAAATACCTTCGCGTCCGGGTGTAGCATCGGTTTCGTCGTATTCGTTGGTATCCCATGAACCGGCGTTATACATGGCGGGGTCAGTACTGTTTGGGAGTGTATTGCCTGAGTCGAGCCACATTCTATCGACATCGACAATACAATGTCCAAACCATGTGCCGCCGAATATGGATCGTAAATCGTTGGTGATTTGCAAATTGGTGGCACCATAAGCATAGCTAGGGTTTTCGATATATACATCGTAGTAAATTTTGTAGTAGCCCGATGCCGTATAACCTTGGTTACAACTATTAATCCACATTTCGGGAGCTGTATCGGTTACATCGACAATTATATCCAGGTGTGCCGTTGAGGTGGTATAGCCGTCGGAAGCCGTATAAGTTACCGTTGGTACAAAACCGGTAAATCCCGAGGCAGGCACAAAGGTATAACTACCGTCGGCATTGATGGTTAAATCGCCTTCGGCGAGGTGTACGGTTGTTCCTGCTGTATAGTTATGTCCGTTTACATTGAATGAAACGACGGTTAGAGGGTCTCCGTCGGGGTCGGAATCATTACCGAGAACACCGGGAGTTCCCGAGTTGAGTGTTACCCCTTCGGTGGTAATACCGGTATCGTCTTGCAGGTTAGGCGGGTTATTGGGTCTAACGGTAATGGATAATGTAGCGGTATCAATTTCGACGCCGTCC
Source organism: Flavobacteriales bacterium (assembly GCA_027065715.1). Lineage (GTDB taxonomy): Bacteria > Bacteroidota > Bacteroidia > Flavobacteriales > Flavobacteriaceae > WGBX01. The sequence goes on along the minus strand of JAMONO010000029.1, from coordinate 28,692 downwards.
GAAACGGTATAGGTTACGGTTGGCACGTTTCCGGTGTAACCTGAGGCAGGTACAAAGGTATAGCTACCGTCGGCATTGATGGTTAAATCGCCTTCGGCGAGGTGGACGGTTGTTCCGGGAGAATACGAATTACCTCCAATTGAAAAGGAAGTAATTGAAATAGGATCTCCGTCGGGGTCGGAATCGTTGTCGAGTAATCCGGGCGCCGCTTGATTGATGGAGGTGTTTACCAATGTTGTTGCCGTGTCGTTTTGAGCATCGGGTGCCGAGTTGTCTCTAACAGTGATATACAAATGACCGTCAGCCGTATCTTGTCCGTCGGTAACCGTATAAGTTATAACAGGTAATGAACCCGTATAGCCCGAAGCCGGCACAAAGGTATAGCTACCGTCGGTATTGATGGTTAAATCGCCTTCGGCGAGGTGTACCGTAGTTCCTGCACTATAAGAATTTCCGTTTACAACAAAAGAAACAATATGTATGGCATCTCCGTCGGGATCGGAGTCATTGCTTAATAATCCGGGTGCATTTTCATTGAGGGTTGTATTTTCGAGTATAAAAGCATTGTCGTCGTTGGTATTGGGCGGATTATTATTGGCATTACCTACGGTAATATACAAAACCGCCGAACTGGAAGCATTACCGTCATTAACCGTATAGGTAATGGGTGGCACATTGCCGCTAAAACCCGTTTCGGGTGTAAATGTAAAACTTCCGTCTCCATTGATAACAATTGTTCCTACACCGCTAATCGTTGCCGGTAATCCGGGTGGATAGTTAGTTCCGTTTACGGTAAAACTGATGACCGAAAGGTTGTCGCCGTCGGGGTCGGAGTCGTTGGAAAGTACGCCGGGGGCATTTTGACTGACAGCTGTATCAACCGGAGTATTGACATGGTCATCGGTTGGTGTGGGTGCCTGATTTTGAGCGTTTAATGTCGAGGTAAAAAGTAATGTTGCTAAAAAATACAGGTAAAATTGTTTCATACTTCGTGCTGTTTGTTGGGTTGTTTGGAAAATATACGATTGTTTAAAATTAATTAATTTAATTAATATAAGACAATAAAAAAGTCTCATAAATTAAAAATTAACATTAAAATTCTTTCTTTTTATCAATACAAGAAAATTTTATAAAATTTCGGCAAAAATATTAATTTTTTTTTGAAACAAAACGTATTATTTTATTTTATTTAATAAAATTTCGTAGGCTTTTGAGATGGTGCGGTTGATGGCTTTTTCGCGAGGCTGTCCGTGTTGAAAACGATATGCACTTACATTGTTTTTATCGGCAATTGCAATAATACAAGTGCCTACTTGTGCATTGCTGTCGCCTTTGGTGGGTCCTGCATTTCCGGTGGTAGCAACGGCATAGTCCGATTTCATCAATTGACGCACGTTTTGTGCCATGGCTTTGGCGACTTCTTCGTGTACAACAGAATATTTATTGATGAGTTCTTGGGGGATTTTTAAAATATCAATTTTGATTTGTGTATTGTATGCTACAATACCACCTTTTAAAAATTTTGAAGCGCCCGGAATTTGTGCCAGTTCACCGGTTAAAAGTCCTCCTGTACAACTTTCGGCAAACGAAATGCTTAGATTTTTTCGGCTTAAAAGTTGGTGAACTTCGGTTGTTAAATTTTCAAGCGTATCGGAGACGGTTAGGTCGGGTATGTAAGTTTTTAGTTTTTTTATTTCGTTGTCAATTAGTTTTTTAAGTTTATTTAAATCTTTTCCTTTGCCGGATAAACGCAATCGAATTCGTTTAGGGTTGGGTAGGTAAGCCAATTTAATTTCGGCAGGAAGTTGTTTTTCCCATTTATTGATACGATCAGCCAGTAAGCTTTCGCCGATACCAAAAACACTGATTGTTTTGTGATATAATATGGGTAAGTCGAATTTTTGTTTTATTTTGGGTGCGACTTCACGAGAAAAAATTTGTTTCATTTCGAAGGGTACTCCGGGTAGAAAGATGAATATTTTGTTGTTATGTTCAATCCACATACCGGGTGCTGTGCCATAGTTATTCCACAGTATTTGTGCTTTGGAAGGAACGTAAGATTGTCCTTTGTTGTTTTCGGTATAAGGGTAGTTCATTTTGGCAAACATCTTTTTGATGTGTGTTTCGATTTCGGGGCGAAAGATTAATGTGTCGTTGAAAAAATCGGTAATGGTTTTTTTGGTCAGGTCATCTTGGGTCGGTCCCAGTCCTCCGGTAACTATTATGATGTCTGTACGTGTATTTTTTAAACTGTTTGTAATGGCTTTTTTGTCATCGGCTATCACGGTTATTTTTTGGGTTTCTACGCCTAATTTGCGAAGTTCGACAGCCAACCATTGGGCGTTGGTGTTGTTGATTTGTCCTATTAGAATTTCGTCACCTATATTGATTATTTCTGCTTTCATGTAGTTTTTTGTTTGTTGTGATTTTCTTACAAAAGTAAGCTTTGTGTTGAAAGATTAATACAAAGTTACGATAAAAAACCGAAATAATTATCAATAGTATAAATTTTTGATTTTTTGTTTTGCTGTTATTTTGTTGATTATTGATGCATCGATGATGTGATGTCCCAAAGTTTCGGGAGATGATATGATGAACCGATGTCCCGATACTTCGGGAGATATGCCGATACTTTAAGACATGTTTCATAAGCTACCCGTTGAAACGGGTCATAACGTCTGTTGATGTGTGTCATTATGAACGGAGCGAAGCGAAGTGCTGTTATTTAGAACGAAGCGACAGCGAAGTGAAGAATCTAAATCATTAAACAAAAACAAAAATTGACACGGGGCTCGTGCCTCGCCTCTCGTAATAGCAACACACTGTTAATCAATACGTTAAATAACAAAGCGGTCATTTCAAACACAGTGAGAAATCTTTATTTTTTTGTAATCTTCAATTTCAATCGGTGGACATTATTCCTGAAAACCGTGCAATTACGAAGTGAGTGAGAGACAAGTCCGCATTAATCAATAAATCGTTGTGTGGCAATCACAAATTAGCGCTATTGATTAACAACGATTTTTATTAAATTCGTTTTAGAACCGTTTTCTTAATTGATAAATGTTATATCAGGACAATATTTTGAGTTTGGCAAATTTTAATAAGAGTTTTTTTTGACCATAGTTATCAAACAGAATAACAGCTTTTTTATTAGAGCCGTTTCCTTCCATATTGATAATTTTGCCTTGTCCGAATCGGCTATGTTCCACTCTGTTTCCTATTTTGACCGGTGTAATGGGTTTGTTATCGGATTGAGTGGTAACTTCGGTTATTTTTTTGAGGTTTTTAGGCACCGGATTGGGATTTTTTTTAGGAGTTCGTTTGGGATTGGGTTGGAATTTTTTGGTTTTGTTATTAATTTTTTTTCCGGTAAAATCAGGTGTTCCGAATATGTCTTGATCTATAAACGGGTTGTTGGAGAGTTGTCCCGGTGTGTAGTTGTATTCTAAATATTTATCGTCAATTTCGCCGATAAATCGGCTGGGTTCGGTAAAATTTAGTTTACCCCAACGGTAGCGAGATTCGGCAAAACTAATGGTTACTTTTTTTTCGGCTCTGGTTAAAGCTACATAAAACAGGCGTCGTTCTTCTTCGAGTTCGGCACGTGTATTGACCGACATGCCCGAGGGAAACAAGTCTTCTTCCATACCTACTATATATATGTAAGGAAATTCCAGACCTTTTGCCATGTGGACGGTCATAAGTGTTACTTTGTCGGGGTTGTCATCTTTTTTGTCAAGGTCAGTAAACAGCGCTACATCTTGCAAATAGGAGGTTAGGCTTATATCGGCATCGGGTTCTTCTTTTTGCGCATCGATAAAGTCTTGTATGGCATTCATCATTTCTTGTATGTTTTCGACACGGCTTATACCTTCGGGTGTAATATCTTTTCGGTATTCTTGTAACAAACCGGTGTTTTTTATGATGTAATCGGTGAGTTCAAAGGCGTCTTTTTCTTTGGATAAAGCCTGAAAACTTTTTATTTTGAGAGCAAAATCCATCAATTTTCGTTTTGTGCCTTGATTGATGTTGATATTGATTTTTTGAATATTATTGACAATGTCAAACAATGAAACTTTGTATTGGTCGGCTGCCAATAAAACTTTGTCCATAGTGGTATTGCCTATTCCGCGTGCCGGAAAATTGATGATACGTCGCAGTGCTTCGTCGTCTTTTGGATTAGCTACCAAACGCAGGTATGCCAATATGTCTTTGATTTCTTTGCGTTGGTAAAAGGATAGTCCGCCGTAAATACGAAACGGAATACCTTTTTTGCGTAAGGCGTCTTCCATAGCACGCGATTGGCTGTTGGTTCGATATAAAACGGCAAAATCTTTGGGTTGCAATTGCATTTGCATTTGATGTTCGAAGATATCGGATGCTACAAAACGACCTTCTTCCGAATCGGTATAAGTTCGCACCACTTTTATTTTGTCGCCGTCTTCATTTGATGTCCATACGACTTTGGGTAAACGTTCTTTGTTTTTTTCGATTAAGGAATTGGCGGCACCGACAATATTTTTGGTAGAACGATAATTTTGTTCCAATTTGTAAATTTGAGCTTCGGGGTAATCGCGTTGAAAGTTGAAAATATTTTGGATATTGGCGCCTCTAAAACTGTATATGCTTTGAGCGTCGTCGCCAACAACACACAAATTGTGATGACGGTTTGAAAGCGCACGAATAATAAGGTATTGTGAGTGGTTGGTGTCTTGATACTCATCGACCAAAATATATTGAAATTTGTTTTGATATTTAGCCAATACTTCGGGAAAACGGGTAAGCAGTTCGTTGGTTTTGAGGAGTAAGTCGTCAAAATCCATGGCACCGGCTCTAAAACATCTATCGACATAACGTTGATAAATATTTCCCATTTCGGGACGTTTGGCATAGTAGTCCGCTTCCATTAGTTCGGGATTGTTGAAATAAGCACGAACGGTTATCAGATTGTTTTTAAAATTTGATATTCGATTTTGAATTTGTTTGGGTTTGTATATGTCGGAATCTAAATTCAGGTCTTTGATGACTTGTTTTAGGACTTGTAAACTATCGGCGGAATCGTAAATGGTAAAATCACGCGGATAACCCAGTTTGTCTGATTCGGAACGTAAAATACGGGCAAATACCGAGTGAAATGTTCCCATCCATATATTTTTTGCTTCGCTTTCACCTACAATTTTGGCAATTCTTTCCTTCATTTCTCGGGCGGCTTTGTTGGTGAATGTCAATGATAAGATATTGAATGGATCAACCCCTTGTTGCATCAAATAAGCAATACGGTAGGTCAATACTCTGGTTTTTCCGGAACCTGCACCGGCGATTACCATAAGCGGTCCTTCTTTATGTAAAACAGGGGCTTTTTGAGCTTCGTTTAGTTCGTCTAAGTAATGATGAGATTGTTTCATAGGTGCAAAAATACATAAAATTACAGCTTAAATGTATCATCTTTTTGGAAACTTATCCACAATTGATACAGTTGGTTTCTATGTTTTGATGGGTGGATTGTGAGAAATATTTTTCTTTTTTCTTAATAAATTCTTAAAATTATACGGATTTTGTTTTAAAGTCAAAAATATTTTTTGTTTTGGCATGGGTTTTGATAGTTGTTTTGTGTGAGAATTTTTTTTCATAGTTGAGTTATTTTGGTTAAGGGAAAAACCGCTGTATTTTTTTTACGGCGGTTTTTCTTTTGTGTTTTGGCATGAGTTTTGCAGGTATGTTTATGTGAGATTTTTTCATAGTTGAGTTATTTTGGTTAGAAAAGCCCTTTACAGTAAAATGTAAGGGGCTTTTTTTATGAGTGATTTGAAAAAAATATGATAAATTTCTATTTTTTAGTCATAATACGTCGTAATTTTATCGATATATGTTCGTTAGCCATTATTAAAGAAAGAACTTGCCAAAATTCATATACCAAAAATCATTACCTTTGTAAAAAATGCCAAAGAATGAGTATAACGGAAGTAAAAATAAGGAATGAAATTATAAAATCTCCTTTGAATTACATTGGAGGAAAATATAAAATATTACCTCAAATTTTACCTTTGTTTCCTAAAAGCATAAACACTTTTATAGATTTATTTGCAGGAGGTTGCAATGTAGGTATAAATGTAAAAGCCAACAAAATTATATTTAATGACAACTTGATTTACTTGATAGATTTTTTTAAAACAATACATCAGCAAAATTTAGATATTACCATAAACCACATCACAAACAGAATTGAAGAATTTAATCTTTCAATAACAAATGAAACGGCTTATAAAAATTTTAGAGATTTTTATAATGAAACAAGAAATCCGCTAGATTTATTTGTATTAATTGCATACTCATTTAATCATCAAATCAGATTTAATAACAGTCATAAATTCAACAATCCGTTTGGAAAAAACAGGAGTAGTTTTAATGCTACAATGAAATACAATCTTGAAAAATTCATTATCAAATTAAAAACAATCAATGCAGAATTTACTAATCTTAATTTTGATAAATTTGATTTTAATTCACTAAAAAGTAATGATTTTGTATATGCTGACCCACCCTATTTGATAACCACGGGAACTTACAATGACGGAAAAAGAGGTTTTACAGGTTGGAATGAACAAGAAGAAAAAAAATTACTTCAAATATTAAATGAACTAAACAATAATAATGTAAAATTTGCATTGTCTAATGTTATTAAACATAAAGGAAAAACTAATCATCTTCTATTAGATTGGATAAGAGAATTTGGTTATACGATTAATTACATAAAAAAGAATTATGCAAATTCAAATTATCAAACCAAAAATAGAGAAAAAAATGGAAGTTTAGAAGTTTTAATTACAAACTACAAGCCATACAAACCTGCTACGTTATTTTAAAAAATATTTTATGAAAAAGAAGTTGTGGATATTAACAGAAGAAAGACCTAAAAAGGAAGTAATTGAAACCATTATAAATCTATACCTAAAAGAGCATAAAATATCCGCTTTTATCGATAATATTCGTATAATTCCCATACTAAAGAACAAAAATTTTACTTTTATCTACGAAATTGCAGGTATTAAATCCCCAAAAGTTCCTGAAATTTTATTAAAAATTGTTAGTGGAAATTCCAGCGTTGTCGATTATCTCGTTTTGAAACCGTAAAAGAACCGACCAACAAAGATATTCCGATTTATGTAATTGAAGAAACCAAAACTGACGATAAAGAAAGCAGGAATACAGGTGTTTATCAAAGAGCTTCAAAATTTGTTTATGCAGATTTCTTTTACCCCAAAGCTCGAAAAATTATGCTCTATAACTTACAAGTAGAGCAAAAAGACAAAGCCACTTTAACTAATATTTTTGGCTCAAAATTGCTAAAAACATTAGGGGTAGAAATTATTGGAAAGCAAGGATTAGATGACACAAAATTTGATGCTTTTAAAAATATTGACGAATTGATTAGTCTTAAAAACGAAATGCCCGAAACCAAAAATGGCACAAGTATCAAGATTAAGAAATACAAAAACAGAATTGAAATAACTGCTAAATTAGAAAAATCAGGCTGGTTAGCAAGCGATCCAAGCATTGGAACTACTACTTTAATAGCTGCATCTTTAAGGAAATTAGGTTGGAAAAATGACATAGTTATTACTAAACATAATTTACCCGACCAAAAAAGTGTCGGAAAGAAAAATAAATTCATCCTAATTGCCAATCAAATAAACATAAAATTAGACAAATTAGAAGTGCCAAAAGCAAGTTTGAAAAATGATTATTGGCATTATGAAACAAATGGCGAAAAAAATAGGAACAATTTTTTTAGACATTGTTGTTGAAGAATTCTCTAATGGTTTTACTATTTACCACAATCACGCAGGTTGCGAAAGAGGTTACTTTATAACCGAAGAAGGAGAAAAATTGACGGTCGTAAAATACAATGACAGAAGTAAATACAAAAAAGGCAAAAAATCTGAAAGAATTTCTTTACCTGATTTAGTTTTATTAGACCCTGACAAACAGGAAATTATCAATATTGAAGGTGAAATGTATCAAAATGCAAAAGCAGGCATTGAACAACTAAAAACTTTCAAATACTTTGAAAAATTATACATCAAAAAATACTATCCTAAACACAAAATAATCAGAACAGTTGTTTTATACGGCGGAAAAGACAGAAAAAAACCTATTGGAAAAATTAGTTTTATCCTTAATTCCGACGGATATATTCTAATCAGCGTTACAGCACCTAATTTGTTTAAAACTTCTATTAAAAACATTTTTAGTTATTGGCGATGAGATTTATAGGAAATAAAGAAAGATTAATCGATTGGATAAATTCTGAAATATTAAATAACAATATTACAGGAGAATTATTTTTCGATTTTTTTTCGGGAACAGCAAATGTTGGTAAATACTTCAAACAAAGAGATTATCAAATAGTATCTTCCGATTTATTATATTTCAGTTATGTTTTACAAAAAGCCTACATCGAAAACAATGAATATCCTACATTTGAAAATTTATTACCGAAACTAAATGTAAATTCAAATAAACTCATTACAGACAACTTTGATTTAGTTCTTCAATACTTAAATAATTTAGTTGGTATTGAAGGATTTATATATAAAAATTATACACCAAACAATGAGCAAAAAAGAATGTATTTTATTCCGGAAAACGGAAAAAAAATTGATGCAATCAGAACCCAGATAGAAAAATGGTATAATGATAAATTGATTAAAGAAAATGAATATTATATTTTGTTAGCTTCATTAATTGAAAGCGTTCCGTTTTTTGCAAATATTCTCGGGGTTTTTGCTGCATACAAAAAAGATTGGGATAAAAGAGCTTTAAAACCATTTGAATTAAAAAGAATAAATCTTTTACAAAGCAAAAAAGAGCATTTTGTTTACAATCAAAATAGTATGGAATTACTTAACAAATATGAGTATGACATAATATATTTGGATCCGCCATATAATCAAAGACAATACGCACCAAATTATCATTTGCTTGAAACAATTGCCAAATATGACAATCCTGCGATAAAAGGAATTTCAGGAATGCGTAATTACGATAAGCAAAAATCTGATTTTTGTAATAGAGAAAAAGCGTTAAAAGAGTTAGAAAATATTGTTAAATCAAAAAATTACAATTACTTGCTATTAAGTTACAATAACGAAGGCATAATGCCACAAGAAGAAATTATTAAAATATTAGAAAAATCAGGAGAAGTAATACTAAAAGAATATGATTATTTGAGATTTAAAAGCAATAACAATGGCGAAGCATCTAAAAAGAAGTTTATAAAAGAACAACTATACATATTAAAGAAAAACAATAGCTAGCATAGTATATACGCAATAATGAATAAGTGCATAATTCAAAGGCAATTACCTATCTGCCCGCAACAATCAAAAAATTTCACAAAAAGAGAATAAATATATGCGAAATTTTTTGATTTTTGCTAGCTTTGCGAAGCAGGGAAAGGTTATTGTATAAAATTCCGACACTGCGCATATACGAAACCGGTATTTTTTGTATCGCATATTATTTAAATTATCGTTCAAATGAAAATATTAGTATTAAATTCGGGAAGCTCATCTTTAAAATTTCAATTGTTTGACATGCCAACCGGACGTGTTTTGGTCAAAGGATTGGCAGAGCGGATTGGAGAAAAACAAAGTCAATTTAAAGCCAATGATTGGATTGAAAATAAGCCGTTACCTACGCACAAAGAAGCTTTGGAGTTATTGACAACCTATTTGTTAAATCCTGAGAATGAGCTTATAAACCATAAAAATGAAATTGCAGCTGTAGGACATCGGGTGGTGCACGGAGGCAATACTTTTGTGCAACCTACATTAATAAACAAAGAAGTAAAAGATAAAATAAAGGAATTGTTTTCACTGGCACCTTTGCACAATCCGGCAAATTTAACAGGTATTGAAACCGCCGAGCAAATTTTTTCGGAAGCCCAACAAGTAGCTGTTTTCGATACGGCTTTTCATCAAACCATGCCCGTCAAAAATCACCGGTATGCCATTCCGGATGAATTTTATCAAAAAGGTATTCGTAAATATGGTTTTCACGGTATCAGTCACCAATATGTTTCGCGTGAAGCCAATAAGTTTTTGGCAAGAGATAACACCAAATTAATAACTTTGCATTTGGGAAACGGAGCCAGTGCCACAGCGGTTTTAAACGGTAAAAGTTATGATACGTCAATGGGATTCGGACCTATGAACGGTTTGATTATGGGTACTCGCAGCGGTGATATCGATCAGTCGATAATTTTTTATTTGATGGATAAAATGGGCTATTCGTCTGCCGAAGTGCAAGATATACTCAACAAAAAAAGTGGTATGTTTGCTTTATTCGGAAGCAATGATTTGAGAGATATTGAAGCGGCAGCGATACAAGGTGATGAAAAAGCTATGTTGGCTTTGCAAATGTATGCCGATACCATCAAAAAATACATTGGTAATTACGTGGCTCAAATGAACGGCTTAGATGCTTTGGTTTTTACTGCCGGTATAGGTGAAAATTCGGAAACAGTGCGTCGTATGGTAACCGGCGATTTGACCTATTTGGGTATCGCCACCGACGAAATAAAAAACAAAAAACCACAAGAGTATAACGGAGATATTTCCAAACCGGAAAGCAAAGTTAAAGTTTTGGTTATTCCTACCAATGAAGAACAAGAAATAGCCATGCAAACATTTAAATTGATTAAGGATTGATAACCTTCAAAATTTTGATATAATTCGAATTAAAAAACATGAAATCCAAAATAGTTTTTTTAACCGGTGCCGGTATCAGTCAAGAAAGTGGTATCAAAACTTTTAGAGATGCCGACGGATTGTGGAATAATCACGATATTATGGAAGTAGCTTCACCACAAGCTTGGGCTAAAAATCCGAAATTGGTTTTGGAATTTTATAATCAACGTCGCCGGCAGTTGCATGAAGTACAACCCAATGCGGCACACAGAGCTATTACCAAACTGCAAGCATATTTTCCGGTCGAAGTCATTACTCAAAATGTCGATGATTTACACGAGCGAGCAGGCAATAAAAATGTTTGGCACTTGCACGGCGAATTGTTTAAAGTGCGTAGCGAAAAGAATGAAAATTTGGTATATGAGTGGAAAAAAGATTTACATTTGGGCGATACCGCCGAAGACGGTGCACAACTGCGTCCGCATATAGTTTGGTTCGGCGAAGCCGTTCCCATGATTGAAAAAGTGCTTCCGGTGGTACAACAAGCCGATATTTTTATCATTGTAGGCACCGGTATGCAAGTATATCCGGCTGCCGGATTGGTGCATGAACTCAAATCCGGTGTTTCGGTGTATTATATCGATCCTTATCCAAGTCCTTTGTCAATTGGCAATCCTTTGCATATCATCGCTAAAAAAGCTGGCGAAGGTTTACCCGAATTGGTAGAAGAATTAATAAAGAAAGCTGACTAATCCGTGCCCGATGCCAAAAGCCGATATACCCAATAAAACTAAGAAAACAAGTATGTATGCACTGATAGACGGAAATAATTTTTATGCTTCGTGTGAGCGGGTTTTTAATCCGGCATTACGCGACAAACCCGTAGTGGTATTGTCCAATAACGACGGTATTATTGTAGCACGCAGCAATGAAGCCAAAGCTTTGGGGATAAAAATGGGGACACCGGCTTTTGAAATAAAAAAACTTTTGCAACAACAAAAAGTGTTTGCTTTTTCGTCAAATTATGCGTTGTATGGCGATATGTCGCAACGTATGATGCAAATTTTTACCGAATTTACTCCCGACATTGAGATATACTCTATTGATGAAGCTTTTTTGGATTTTTCGGATTTTAAAAATATCGATTTACGTCAAACCGGATTGGATATACGCCGTAGGGTGTACAAATATATCGGTATTCCGGTAAGTGTAGGTTTGGCACCAACCAAAACTTTGGCTAAAATAGCCAATCGAATTGCCAAAAAAATGATGAAAAACGGTGTAGCTTTAATTGATACACCCGAAAAGATTGAAAAAGCCTTGCAACTTACACCTGTTGAAGAAGTGTGGGGTATAGGCAGACAACATACCCGTTTTTTGCACCGACATCAAGTCAAAACCGCTTTTGATTTTACTCGTTTACCCGATGCTTTTATTCGAAAAAAAATGTCGGTAACCGGTTTGCGAACCAAAAAAGAATTGTTAGGCACTTCATGTATTCCCATGGAGTATGAACCGCAACCGCGTAAAGCTGTCAGAACAGCCCGAACTTTTGCACAAACAACTACCGATTTTGAATATGTTGCCGAAGCCGTAGCAACTTTTGCATCGGCTTGCGGCGAAAAACTAAGACGTCAAAATTCGGTGGCAAATTTATTGACCGTGTTTGTGCGAACCAATAAATTTGCTCAAAATAAAACCTATTATGCCAATAGTTTTACCGTGCAGCTCAGTGCTACCAACAGCAGTATCGATTTGATAAAAGCGGCTCATAAAGCTCTGCATATAATTTTTAAAGAAGGATACGAATATAAAAAAGCCGGTGTGTTGGTGTCGGGATTGCGACCCGATAAACATAGACAATTGACCTTGTTTGAACGACAAAACTACGTTAAACACAAACAAATCATGCAGGTAATAGACCGTCTCAATGCCCAACACGGCTATAAGTTGCTCAAAATAGCCGCCGAAGGACAATCGCGGGCATGGCGTTTGCGACAAGAATACCGTTCGAAGCGTTATACAACCCGTTGGGACGAATTGATTGAAATAAGAGTTTAAAGATATGATATTCGGTTTTTGTTTGTTTTCAATACATTTGCCACTTTTTGATTAAGAAAAAATACGCGTACCCAAGTGTCTTGGAGACAAAATACTTTGAACCGTTTTATAAATCGAGTTGGTATGATGCAGAAAATTAACGGCATTTTAAGAAAAGTTTCCTTTTTAATCCGTTACTTTGCACATTCATTTCTATTTTTTTATGAAAAATATATGGACGGCACTTCCCGATAAAACCAAAGGATATTTACTGACCTTAGTCGGTGTATTGGCTATGTCCAATGTATTTATTTTTAGCAAAGCCGCGTTGCGGGAACTCAAATTGCCTCAGTTTGGTTTTTATTGGTTTTTGACCGGTTTAATGTTGAGTTTGCTGTTGGCATTGAAACAAAATTCGTTTCAAAAATTAAAAGAATTGAAAGTGCGCGATTATGGGTTGTTCTTGCTTTTCGGTTTGATTGAAGTAGCATCTACAAGTTTCTTTTTTATGGCAATTCGCACCATGCCCAATCCGAGTGTGGTTGCTTTTATGGGCAATTTAGGTCCCGTTTTTGTTTTATTGTTGGGCTTTTTTATTCTGAAAGAGCGCTTTAACAAGTGGGAAGTTTTGGGCATAATCATCACTTTATCGGCAGCTTTTATGTTAAGTTATAATCCGAAATGGATACACCTGGACGAAATGTTTGTCGATGGAAGTTTATACGTGTTATTATTTACCTCGTTGTTTGCCGTCAGTTCTGTTTTAATGAAAATGAATGTTCGGAAGTATTCGCCTATTCTATTGACAATCAATAGGATATTGTTTTTATTTTTATTTTCGTTATTGATGATGCAACTACAAGGTTTGTCTTTTCAAATTTCTCGAACCGCTTTGAAAAATGTTTTAATAGGTGCTTTTTTAGGACCTTTTTTAACGGCAATTGTCGGATTGTATGCCATTAAATACATTGAGGTCAGTCGCAAATCCATCTTATCATCAACCAAGGGTTTGTTTGTATTGATAGGCAGTTACATATATTTTAAAAAAATTCCTTCCGATATACAAATTTTAGGAGGAATAATGTCCATTATCGGGGTTACATTAATTATATTGGGGAAGTATTTTTATCGAAAAAAACAGAAAAACGGGATATAAATCATAATTTGTAACATTTAAAACCCTGTGTTTCGACAAAAATTCTTACTTTTGCCGAGTTAATGACATAATGATTTTATGTTGCACAAATAGTTATTTATTATGAAGAATAATCCGAAGATTGTGGACAATGTGCTTGATTTAATCGGAAATACCCCAATGGTCAGATTAAATAAAGTAACCGCAGAACTTACCGGAAATTTTTACGGAAAATTAGAATCTTTTAATCCCGGAGATTCCGTAAAAGACCGAATAGCCAAGTATATCATTGATAAAGCCGAAGAAGAAGGTTTGATACAACCGGGTGATACAATCATTGAAACGACTTCGGGTAATACAGGTTTTAGTTTGGCCATGTTGGGCGCCGTAAGAGGCTACCGCGTTATACTGGCTGTAAAAGACAAAGCCACCGAAGACAAAATCAATATGTTGCGTACCATGGGTGCGAAAGTATATGTATGTCCATCGGACGTGCCGGCAGAAGATCCGCGTTCATATTATTCGGTAGCCCAGCGTTTGCACGAAGAAAATCCGGGCTCTTTGTATGTGAATCAGTATTTTAATGAACTCAATATCAAAGCTCATTATTTTTCGTCGGGGGTTGAAATTTGGGAACAAACCGAAGGAAAAGTTACCCATGTTATTGCCTGTGCGGCAACCGGAGGAACCATTTCGGGGATTGCACGTTATTTAAAAGAAAAAAATCCCGATATTCAAATTCTCGGAGTAGATGCTTATGGTTCCGCTTTGAAAAAATATCACGAAACGGGTATTTTTGATACCAATGAAATTTATTCGTATCGTATTGAGGGTTTAGGCAAAAATTTAATACCTACGGCAACAGACTTTGATTTGATAGACCATTTTATGAAAGTAACCGATGAAAATGCCGCTTACAAAGCCCGTGAGTTAGCTTTAAAAGAAGGTATATTTGCCGGCTATACCAGTGGTGCCGCTCTTGAAGCGGCTCATTTGTATGACAAAGCCGGTTTCTTTGACGAAAACAGCCACGTAGTATTGGTATTTCCGGACCACGGCTCACGTTATATGGGCAAAATGTACAGTGACAAATGGATGTTGGAGCAAGGATTTACCAAGTTTTTAACCACCGAAAAAGAACGCGAAGTCGAAATAGTAAAGTAACCCGTTTTATTACAAGTTATGTAAGAGCCGACTTATTTGCAGTTTGGCTCTTTTTTTATATCTTTATAGCCGGTTAAAACAAATTTATGAACAGTTACTATTTTATTTTGGGGGTTAGTGTATTGGTAATTTTATCATACTTTTTCGATATTTTATCAAAAAAAATTAAAGTTCCTTCTGTTTTGTTATTGCTCTCAACGGGAATTGTATTGAGCAATATTTCGGAAACATACGGTTTCAAATTGCCCGATTTACAACCTACGGTTAATGTGTTGGGTTTGATAGGACTTCTTTTGATTGTGCTTGAAGCAGCTTTGGATTTAAAAATTACCAAAAAGAAAAAACCGCTTATTATCAAAGCTTTTACAACGGCTTTGCTTATTTTAATAGGCACTTCGTTTGCCATTGCTTATTTGATATACGGCATGGGTTTAACCCACGATTTTTATACGGCATATATCAATGCTTTACCTTTATCCGTTGTAAGTAGTGCCATTGTTATCCCGAGTGTTAATTTTTTAGACGAAGACAAAAAAGAATTTTTGATTTACGAATCTACTTTTAGCGATATACTGGGTATTATTGCCTTTGACATTGTATTGATGATGCATCACGGAGGAGGCAATGTGTTTGGCAAGGTAAGCGGCGGGCTTGTCCTTACGGTTTTGGTATCATTGATTGCCGGATATGTATTGATTTTTTTATTTCAAAAAATCAAAACCAAAATCAAATTTTTCTTGTTTTTGTCCATTTTGTCCGCTTTGTTTATCTTGGGCAAAATTATGCACTTGTCCAGTTTGATACTCGTTCTGATTTTCGGATTGATGCTTGAGAATTACAGTATCTTTTTCAGAGGCAAATTGCAAAAAATTTATCAAGAAAAACAGATAAATCAAGTTAAGGAACAATTTAAATTGATAACTTTTGAAACGGCTTTTCTCATACGAACTTTTTTCTTTGTTCTTTTTGGTATGACTATCAATATACAAGGTATTTTTTATCAAAATGTCATGATAATAGGGACTTTTATTTTGTTGCTTACTTTTTTGGTACGTTATATCAATTTGAAAGTTTTTTTCAGAGGCAAGTCTTTGTTTCCCGAAGTTTTTATGGCACCGAGAGGTTTGATAACCATTTTGTTGTTTTATAAAATTCCGGAAATATACAAAATACCGTATTTTAGTAAAGAAGTTATTTCATTCGTTATTTTGGGTTCGGCGGTTTTGATGATGATAGGCTTGTGGTTCAGCAAGAATAAACCTACCGAAGAAGAATTTGAACTATACGAAAATTTTGACCACGGACGACACAGCGAGCAAAACAGCGTTTGGGAGGAACTATATCGCAATCATGAAAAATAATCTAAGGCAATTCGGGCAATTCGCCAATATATTGATTGTCTTGATAAGCCTGTTCCAAATAGTATAATTCTTGATTGGTATAGCTCGTTCTCATTGGCAAGGGTGAGTTTCCCGAAATATATTCCAGAACCGTATGCAACAGAGGTTCGGCAGGGTCACCCAGCACACCTAAATTTTGATAGTCTTCGGCTTGAAGAAAATCGGGTGCGAGTCCATCTGCAAAATCACTGACACCTTGTGCATTGCTGATTTTTAATACAATGGGTTGTAAAGCCCATTTGTGGTTAGGATTAATATTTTTGCTCGAGAAGTCGGGAGAGTCAAACAACGTAACAGAGGCGGTATATTTGCCGTGTGTGCGGGTGCCGAATTGAATCACATCGATATATGGTTTCAAACAATTGATCAATGACTCGCTGGCTGATGCACTGCTTTGCGTGGTTATAACGTAAACCTTGTTTAAATACAAATGTTGAATGGCTTCGCCGTTGTTCATTTGATCGACAAAAGTTCGGTATAAACTATTCGGATAGCGTTCTTGCATCCAGGCTTGTAATTGCGGGTGCCATTGATAGTTGAGAAATACTTCATTGGTAAACTGTCCGGTTATCATTGAAGCCAAATATTGCATGGTAGCTACACTGCCCCCCGGATTATAGCGCAAATCGATAATTAGTTCATCGATATTTTCACCGGCAAAGTTTATCATGACATTATTTAAGTTCCAATTGTAATCGTAAGTAAATCCGTTATACATTAAATAACCTATTTTTTTTCCGTTATACGAAAAAGTGCTTGCTATATGAATCGGACTTTCATTTTCTATCGATTTGGTAAGCGAAATAACATTGCCCGTGTCCACCAAATCGTTGCCCGACCATTGTGCCAATTCAATATTTAGCACATCGTTGCTTATCAAATCTATATAATTGTCTTTGGTTAATCGTTGTCCGTTTATTTTTCTAAAAATATCACCGCGTTTTATTCCTTTATCAAAAGCATCGGAGTCTGATAAAACATAACGCACATAAGCAAAAACATATTGAGTGCTGCCGGGTTCATACACAAAACCCACACGCATGCCGGTAGTTTTTCGCACTCCTTTAAAGTATTGAATTAGTGCTTCATAATCATCTACAATCCATGACCAACGATCTGTATGTTCGCGGTCGTAAATCAAATCTTCAAAAAGAACTTCGGGGTCGGAATAGGTATCCAAAAAACTGTTCAAATCTTCTTGACTTGCAAAATAATCGTCGTGTAAAATGTTTTTTTGGTCTTTCCATAAGTAATATGCATTCATGGCCTTCCAAATAAAATTGTTTATTTCCAAAGTTTGTGAATCCAACTGAAGCTTTTCTTCTTTTTTGCACGATAAAAATGTGAATAATAAAAGTATAAATAAACTTGTTTTTTTCATTGTTGAAAATTTTATAATATTGAAATACAGTTATTTACATCTAATTTGCCTTCACTAATGAATCGACAATTTTGATAGTATCCGTTGCTTCGGCAACATCGTGAACCCGCAATATTTTGGCACCGTTTAGCAAAGCAATTGTATGAGCTGCACTTGTGGCATGTAAGACTTCGGCAGGTGTTTTATGAAGCAACTTATACAACATGGACTTACGCGAAATACCAACCAATACGGGTTTGTCAAATATAGCAAATTCTTTTAAATGTTTTAACAGGCTGTAATTTTGTGCAACGGTTTTGCCAAAACCAAATCCGGGATCAATAATGATTTGAGTTATTCCCATATTATTCAATTGAACAATTTTGTGCTTGAAAAACTCTTTGATTTCGGAAGTTACATCGTCATAAACAGCCTTGTTTTGCATGTTTTTTGGGGTTCCTTTCATGTGCATCATTATGTATGGAACTTGTAATTGTGCTATGGTTTTAAACATCAAAGGGTCGAGGTTTCCGGCAGAAATGTCGTTGATGATATGTGCTCCTGTTTCAACGGCTTCTTGCGCAATTTGATGCCGGTAAGTATCAATGGAAATAACGGCTTGCGGAAAAAATTTTACAATTTTTTTTAAATGAGGCATCAACCGGCGACGTTCTTCGTCGTAGCTAACAAAATCGGCACCCGGACGAGACGAAAAAGCACCGATGTCAATAATTTTTCCACCTTCGGTCAAAATTTGTTCCACTCGTTGCAAGATTTTTTTTTCCGTGTCATAACGGTTTCCGTCATAAAAAGAATCGGGGGTTAGGTTTAATATCCCCATAACTTGTGGTTTGGTAAAATCTATCTTGTTATTATTCATCCTATTTATTTTGAAGCAACGGTATTGACTATTTTTGATACTTCGGGCGCTTGGTAATTACACATTTTTTGATACAAGGTTTCGATATGTTCATCGATTAAAACCATATCGCGATTTTCTTGTTTTAAAAAACCTTCGCGTACCATGAGGTCAAATTGGGCTATTAACGGATCAAAAAAACCTTTGGTATTGAGTAGTGCAATCGGTTTTTGTTCGATATGCAATTGTCCGAGTGTAAGTGCTTCCATAAGTTCGTCCAAAGTCCCGAAGCCCCCCGGAAGTGCTATGTATGCATCGACCGTTTTGCTGATAATAACTTTGCGGTCCGACATGTTTTCGGTAGTAATCATACGGGTTATACCGGTATGTTCTATTTCTTCCAATTTTAAAAAATCGGGGATTACTCCGGTTACCTTTCCGCCTTCGGACAAAGCGGCATCGGCAATAGTTCCCATCATACCGAATTTGCCGCCGCCAAAAATAATTTCTATGTTTTTTTGTGCCAAAAACTTGCCCAAAACACCGGCTTGTTCGGCATAAACAGGGTCAAATCCGATACTGGCACCACAAAAAATCGCTATTTTTTTCATATTGATATTTTTTTTAATACGTAATAACTTAAACTGATACGCACATATACCGGCAAACTGTCCGGTATTTGTTCTTTTTGTGCAACGAACAACAAAGGCTTATGGTATGAAAACAAAATTTTGTCAATCGGGAAAAATATCCGAAATTTACACAAATTTTTTGAATTGAGATGAAAAAAACTTCCCGACAATATGATGAAGTAATTGCAAAAGCAAGAGAAATTTTTATAAAAAAAATGAAAGATTACGGTAGTGCTTGGCGTGTTTTACGTATGCCTTCTTTTACCGACCAAATGTATATCAAGGCTTCGCGAATAAGACAATTGCAAGAAAGCAAAGAACGTAAAGTAAATGAAAGTGAAATTCCCGAGTTTTTAGGTTTGATTAATTATGCCGCCATGGCGTTGATACAACTGGATAAAGGTGTTGCCAAAGAACC
This sequence comes from Flavobacteriales bacterium, assembly GCA_027065715.1. Lineage (GTDB taxonomy): Bacteria > Bacteroidota > Bacteroidia > Flavobacteriales > Flavobacteriaceae > WGBX01. The sequence goes on along the minus strand of JAMONO010000029.1, from coordinate 8,990 downwards.
CGATATGGATTTGAACCAAGCCGTTCAATTGTATGACCAAAAAATAGCTCAAGCCAAAAAACTAATGGAAGCCAAAAATCACGATTATGGCGAAGCTTGGCGTGATATGCGTATCAGTTCCATAACCGATCTAATTATTCAAAAACTTTACAGGGTTAAACAAATTGAAGAAAATAAAGGCAAAACAACGATATCGGAAGGTATTGATGCCAATTATCTCGATATTATCAATTATGCCGTTTTTGCTTTAATTTTGTTTATGGAAAAAGGTGCTTTTTAATACCGAAAATCTTCGCTTTGTTTTGTAAGTATCAATTAATTTGCCGGTTTTAAAAAAAATATTTATTCGTTTTTTTATACCTCAGTGTGTATGAATAACATTAGCAAACTCATAGCCAAACATTTGCAATTGCCCGAAAAGTCGGTAGCAAAAACTTTGGAATTGTTGTCGCAAGATGCAAGTGTTCCGTTTATTGCCCGTTATCGCAAAGAAGTAACCGGCAATTTGGACGAAATAGCTTTGTATGCCATTCAAAAAGAAAGCAAACATTTTGAAGTCCTCGAAAAACGAAAACAAAGTATTTTAAAAACCTTGGAAGAACAAGGAGTTTTATCAGACGAATTACGGCTCAAAATTATGCAAACTTATGATGCGACAACCCTGGAAGATATATATTTACCTTTTAAAAAGAAACGCAAAACCAAAGCCGAAACAGCCCGCAAAAACGGACTGGAAACTTTGGCAAAAATAATTATGGCTCAACGAACCGATACGCTTGAATATGAAGCCTCAAAGTTTTTGTCTGATGCAGTTCCCGATGTAGATTTGGCTTTGGAAGGTGCACGTCATATTATTGCCGAATGGATAAACGAAAATATATGGGTGCGTAATTACCTGAGACGAGTATTTGAAACTTCGGCAAGTATCGTTTCCAAAGTTATAAAAAGCAAAGAACAAGACGAAAAAGCCCAAAAATATCTTGACTATTTTGATTGGCGAGAAGATTTGCGTCGTTGTCCTTCGCACAGGTTATTGGCTATGTTACGTGCCGAAAAAGAAGGGTTTGTTCGTATAAAACTTGAAGTGGATACCGATTTGATTTTCGAAAAACTTGACAGGCGATTTATCAAAAACAATAAAGATACCGCCGAGCATATTGAAATGGCAATCACCGACTCGTATAAACGTTTGTTGGCACCGTCCATAGCTACCGAAATACTAAATCGTTACAAAGAGAAAGCCGATAAAACAGCCATAAGTGTTTTTTCGAAAAATTTGAGACAATTGTTATTGGCACCGCCATTGGGCGAAAAACGAGTTTTAGCCGTTGATCCGGGGTATCGGACAGGCTGTAAGGTGGTTTGTATTGATGAACAAGGCAATTTATTACATCACGATACAATTTTTCCGCACCCGCCTCAACAACAAATGATGCAAGCCGAAGCCGTTTTAAAAAATTTAACAATCCGATACGATATAGAAGCTATTGCCATAGGCAACGGAACCGCTTCGCGCGAAACCGAAAGTTTTGTCAAATCCATCGTTTTTGACAAAAAAATACCTGTTTATGTAGTTAGTGAAGCCGGTGCTTCGGTGTATTCGGCATCTAAAATTGCACGAGAAGAATTTCCCGACAAAGATGTAACCGTGCGAGGAGCAGTTTCAATAGGACGCCGTTTACAAGACCCTTTGGCGGAGTTGGTCAAAATAGACCCCAAATCCATAGGAGTGGGACAATATCAACATGATGTCAATCAAAATTTGTTAAAGGAAGAATTGGATAATGTGGTGGAAAGTTCGGTCAATTTGGTAGGGGTCAATCTCAATACCGCAGGCAAATATTTATTGCAATACGTATCGGGTATAGGAGAAAAGTTAGCCGAACGAATTGTAACATATCGCATGCAAAACGGACAATTTCGTTCGCGTGAAGAATTAAAAAAAGTCAAAGGTTTGGGCAAAAAAGCTTTTGAGCAGTCCGCCGGTTTTTTACGTATCAAAAACGGTATTAATCCGTTAGACAATTCGGCGGTGCACCCCGAATCGTATCCTGTTGTGCAACAAATAGCCCGTTATGCCGGTTTGTCGGTAAAAGAACTAATTGGAAACGAAATGGTTTTGCAAAATATTGATTTACAGTTGTTTGTAACAGACAAAATAGGTTTGCCCACTTTAAAAGATATTTTGAAAGAATTGCGTAAGCCCGGTTTGGACGTGCGAAAAGAGTTGCAAGAGTTCTCATTTAGTCAAGAACTCAAAAGTATAGATGATGTAAAGGTGGGCGCCGTTTATCCGGGTATTGTCAATAACATAACCAATTTCGGTTGCTTTGTTGATATTGGTATCAAAGAGAGCGGTTTGGTGCATATTTCCAATATGTCGGATGGTTTTGTCCGTAATCCCGCCGATGTGGTGCGGTTACACCAACAGGTTCAAGTAAAAGTTTTGAGCCTTGATACGGCACGAAAACGTATCGGTTTGGCTTTGGTTTAAGCTTTTAATTTTTGTATTATATCTTCCAACTTCATTGTTGTTTGCGTCCCGTTTTGCATATCTTTAAGGGTAAAAACATTTTTTTGTACTTCTTCGCTTCCGGCTAAGGCTACATACGGAATATTTCTTTTGTCGGCATAACTCATTTGTTTTTTCATTTTTGCTTTGTCGGGATAAAGTTCGGCGCTGATTTTGTTTTGTCGTAACAGTTGAACGGCTTTTAAACTGTAAAGTGCTTCGGTATCGCCAAAATTAATGAACAATATATCGGGTTTCGGAATTTTTACTTCTTGCAACAGATTACGTTCTTCCATTGCCAAATAAATTCTGTCCAAACCAAACGAGATACCGATACCGCTCATGTTTTTTAAACCGAAAATACCGGTCAAATCGTCGTAGCGACCACCTCCGCCAATAGATCCCAGTTGAACGTCTTGTGCGGTTACTTCGTAAATACTTCCTGTATAATAATTTAAACCGCGTGCCAAGGTAATATCAAATTCAATTTGAGCCGTTTGCACACCGATTTTTTCGATATTTTTCAATACAAATTGCAATTCGGATAAACCTTTTTGTCCTTCTTCCGATGAAACCAAAAGATTGGTTAGTTGGTTTATTTTTTGATGATTATCGCCGAAAAAATCAAAAACTGGCAAGATATTTTCAATTGATTTGTTGGAAATACCTTTGCTAAGCAATTCGTCAATAACCCTTTCTTTTCCTATTTTGTCCAATTTGTCAAGTGCAACTATAAAATCCGTAAATTTATCTTTTTCTTCGAGCAAACTTGCCAATCCCGACAATATTTTTCGGTTATTTATTTTGATGATAACAGGCAAATTCAAATCGGTAAAAACAGCATCATAGAGCAAAGCAAATTCGACATCTTGCCATAAGGATTGACTGCCAACCACATCGGCATCGCATTGATAGAATTCACGAAATCGTCCTTTTTGAGGGCGGTCGGCACGCCAAACGGGTTGTATTTGGTAGCGTTTAAACGGAAAACTCAATTCGTTTTGATGTTGCACCACATAACGGGCAAAAGGAACGGTTAAATCGTAGCGCAAGGCTTTTTCGGATATTTTAGGGGTGATTTTTTTGCTGTTTTTACTTTGGTAGAGTTCATCGTTTACTTTGTTTAAATAATCACCCGAATTGAGAATTTTGAATATCAGTCGGTCGCCTTCTTCGCCGTATTTACCGGTTAATGTAGCCAGTTTTTCAAACGAAGGGGTTTCAATGGGAGCAAATCCGTATATTTCAAATTGTTTTTTTATGGTGTCAATAATAAAATTACGTTTGGCTAATTGTTCAGCCGAAAAATCTCGGGTTCCTTTGGGTATGCCGGGTTTTTGTGCCATCTTTTTTTAATTTTTTGCAAATATCACATTTTTTACTGACACTTATCGTTTTTTAATCGATAATTTTTTATGAGGTTAAGGGAATTCCCCGATATAAAATCAAAGTATTACCCAATTGATTTGTATGGGGTGCTGCTGCTATCTTTGTTGCATTAATTAATCTTAAAATTTCGTATGATGAAAAAATTATCTTTTATTTTATTGTTTGTTGTAGCAAATTTTACTTTTGCTCAAACCAATGGAATCAATTACAAAGCCTTGTTATCGGATGGTGGCAATGTTTTGCAAAACCAACCGGTTGATGTTAAATTTACATTGTTTGACAGCAGTGCAAACCCTGTTTATGAAGAAACCCATTCGACGGTAACCGACAATAACGGTATTTTTAGTTTGCAAATAGGAACAGGAACTGTTATTTCGGGTGATTTTTCAAGTATTGATTGGCAATCGTCCGGTATTTCATTAAAAGTTGAAATTGATACGGGAAACGGGTTTGAAGATTTTGGCACTTCCGCCTTGCAATTTGTTCCTTATGCCAAATATGCCGATACCGCCGGAAATGTATTTAGCGGTGATTATAACGATTTAACCAACAAACCCGATTTTACCGGTTGGGATACCGATGCATCCGACGATTTTGACGGCGATTTTTCTTCTTTACAAAACATTCCGGCAGGTTTGTCCGACGGAGATGACGATACACACCTGACCGAAGCCGAAGTAGATGCTTATGTGGCAAATAACGGTTATTTGACTGCCGAAATTGACGGTGATATAACCAACGAAATTCAAAATTTGCAGTTGGTCAATGACACTTTGCGTATTACAGGTGCCAACGAAGTTATTTTTAATGGTTGGGATACCAATGCCGGCGACGATGTACACAGTTTAAACGATTTGAGTGATGCAATAAACGACGGAACTTCTGTTTTTGTAGGAACAGGTGCCGGTTATCAAATAACGAGTGATACATTAAATAACGTAGGTATAGGAACAAGAGTTATGCAAGAGGCAATAACCGCACGAAAAAATGTGGCAATAGGTTATGAAGCTTTAAGAGATAATGCCATCGGAACCCGAAACATTGCCATAGGTGACAGAGCAATTTATAAAAACACCAAAAGTTATAATACGGCAGTCGGTTTTAATGCTTTATACGAAAATGCTACCGGCGAAAGAAATGTAGCTTTGGGAAAAGATGCCGGACATGACAATAACGGAAGCGGTAATGTGTTTTTGGGACACAGAGCCGGATATAACGAAACGGGTAATAATAAACTGTATATCGCCAATTCGGACACTACCACTCCTTTGATTTATGGTGACTTTAGTACTAATAGGGTAAAAATAAACGGTTATTTATACATAATAAATTCCTCGCGTGGAAATGGAAAGGTATTAATGTCAGATAGTTCCGGAAAAGGAACTTGGCGATTTGTTGCTTTGGATGATTTAAATGATGCCAAAGTCGTAAATACTTCATATTTTATTGGTTTTCGTGCGGGGGCAAGCAATACTTTAAATGGAAATAACAATTTGGGAGTAGGTAGAGAAGCATTAAATATGGTAAACACTGGTGATGACAATATAGCAATCGGAAACTATGCACTAAAAAAATCAACCGGTTACCGGAATGTCGCCATAGGAGTATGGGCTTTATCTAACGGAACTACGACCGATGGTAATGTTGCCGTAGGTTATAGAGCAGGATATAACACATTGGGAGATAATAATGTATTTTTAGGTAATGGTGCCGGATATTATGAATCAGGCAGTAATAAACTCTATATCGATAATTCTTCCACTGTCTATCCATTGATTTATGGTGATTTTAGTCTCAATCAATTAACAGTAAACGGAGCTTTGGAAGTTACCGAAACGGTAAAAGTTAATCAAAAATTACTCGGAGTAGATAGTGGAACTGCCGATATGAAGGCTTATGTGTATGGCAAAGTAACCAGTTCGGGAACGCTTGTTACAGAAGGATCATCGGGAGGTTTTACCGTTGCAAGAACAGGTGATGGGGTGTATGAAATAACCTTTGACACTGCCATGTCCGATACAGATGCTTATACAATTGTTGCAACTATGGGGTGGGGTAGCGGTATCGGATTTATCAGAGCCAGAAATTATTCTACGACCGTAGCACGTGTTTATACTTACAACACATCGGGAGATGCATCTAATAAACCTTTTAGTTTTGTGGTTTATAAAAAATAATTTTTTTTGTTGTCCCGAAGTATTGTGAAATACCGGATTTTATTCAATACTTCGGGAAATTTTAATACGAAAGTTTAATCTTTAAAAATGAAATGATGAAAAATATATTTTTAATAATAATGTTGCTGGTGTTTGCTTTTTCATTCGGACAAACAAATATAAAAAAGAGCAGTATTTCGACTGCCGGAGGAAGTGCAGTTTCGGGAACTAAAACACTTTTGTTTGCAGTGGGAGAAGTAAATGTGTCCGAATATAATGTAAATAATTTACACCTTTCGGAAGGATTTATTAATCCGGATATATGGCAAACCAACGGACTGCAAAACTACGGCGAGTTACATGGGGTCTCTTATTATCCCAATCCGGTAAAAGATTATTGTTATGTCAATACAGAGATCGAAAATACTTGTGAAATCAAAGTTTTTGACATCAATGGCAAGTTATTGTCCGATCTGTCTTTTAATCAAAATGTTGCGGTTGATATGAGCAACTATAAACCGGCAACTTATTTGTTGTTAATTATTGATAGAAAAAATCAAAAGGTTTTTAGTGCTTATGTAATAAAAGAGTAGTTTTTTTCATGTTTAACAAAAGGCTGTCTCAAAGGAGTGACTTATGCGATATATGAAGTTTTAGGTTTGATAATCAGCAATTTGGTGTTTCTTTGTTGTCTTGAAATTCAAAATAATCTTTTGTGACAGCCTTTTGATTTTTTAATTAAATACAAAAATGGTTAAAAATCAGTCGCGACTTGTCAATCATTTTGTAAATTTGGTTACATCAGACCAAATTGTTATGAATAGAGATTTAATGAAAAACATTACGGACAACAGTATCGTTTTTTTGGCGGTAATGTCCGTTCCGTTAAACATTATTGTTTATTTGGCTTTATCCGAAAGCGAATATTTTGCTCCTCGTTTGGTAGTGCCTTTCTTTTCGTTGCTGGTTGTTTTTTTGGCTTTTTTTCGAAAAAAAATTAACTATCGAATTAAAATTTTTATACTCAATGTCATCTTTTTTTTGGGTGCCGTTTTTACTTTGTTGCTGGGATTGTTGGACATGGCAAGTCTTTGGTTTGTATTAACCATGATTTATACCTTGTTTATTTCGCGCAAAAAAGGAGCTGTCAGTGTATTTTTTGCCGGATTGTTGTTAATGATAATCACCGGTTATTTGTTGATTATGAAGAACAGTTTTATTCCGCTTAAATATAATTTTGAAAACTGTCATTATGCTTGTGTGATTACCCGAATTATTCATTACATGATGATAGGTTTTTTGATTTTTTACATCATCAGTAGTTTTTTAGACGAAATAAAACAAAATATGATAGAGTTGCAAGACAAAGCGAACGATTTGGAAAATGTCAATTTGAGCCTTCAAAAAGAAATGGAAAACAACCGACAAATGCAACAAAATATGTTGGAAACCGTTATCTTAACCGAAGAAAAAGAACGAAAACGTATTGCAGCCGACTTACACGACGGACTAGGTCCGGTTTTGTCATCTATCAATTTGTATTATCAAGCTTATATCGATGAACAAAAACCTTTGGTTAAACAACAAATTGAGAAAAAATTGAAACTGATAATTGACAATGCCGTCAGCGAAGTTTCTCGTATTTCGCATAATATAAGTCCTGTAATTTTGGAACACAACGGTTTGTTTATAGCACTCGAAAATTTTATCAATCAGTTGAGTATAAAAAAAGACCTGCACATTGATTTTTCATATCAAAATATGGAACGTTTTGACATAAAAAAAGAACTGGTTTTGTATAGAGCACTCATCGAATTGATTAACAACAGTATCAAACATGCCAAAGCCGGTTTGATTAATATCACCATAAAACCTGTCAAAAATTTTATCCATATCACTTATACGGACAACGGAAAGGGCTTTGATAAAAGCGAATTAAAGAATAATAACGGCATGGGTTTGACCAATATAAAAAATCGAATGCAGTCTTTGGAAGGTTTTTTTAGCTTTGAAACATCGCCCGGAAAAGGCTTCCAAGCTCTGTTGCAATTGCCTTATAATTAATAAGTTATGGAAACAATCAGAATAGCCGTAATTGACGACCACAATATTTTTAGAGAAGGTATTCGTTTGGTTTTGGAACAAATCAATCGTTTTGAAGTGGTTTTTGATACTTGCAATGCTTTTGAATTTATCGAAAGTTTACCACGCCCCGATTTAGATGTTGTTTTAATGGATTATAATATGCCCCAAATAAACGGTGATGAAGCTACACGAGCTGCTTTAACCATACAACCCGAATTGAAAATCATAGCCCTTACCATGTTCTCCGATTTAACCCATTACAGTCAGATGATGGATGCCGGTGTGCAGGGTTTTGTAATTAAAAAGGCTTCAAAAAATGAATTGCAAAACGCTATTGAAACGGTTTATTACGGAGGACATTATTTCAGTCAGGAAATATTGCAAAAATTGGCTTTACAAGCGGTTCATAACCGTAGTTTTTATCAAAAACAACTTACCGAACGCGAAAAAGAGATATTACAATTGATATGTGAGGGCAAAACTACTTCCGAAATAGCCGATACGCTATATATCAGTGTAAAAACAGTCGAAACACATCGCACCAATATTTTTAAAAAAGCCGAAGTTCGCAATGTTGCCGAACTGGTTGTTTGGGCTGTAAAAAATAATTTTTTTGAAATACAGTAATTTTATTGCTAAGGTGCCTCAAAATGTAACGATACGGTTTTAATGCTTAATTTTTGACCGTTTACTTCTGTCCAAACAGGTATTACCAAACCTTTATAAGCATCTATATTGTTGTAATCGCCCGTAAAATAATATGATTTGGGTTTAAATGGTTTTTCCGAAATAGTTTGAGCCTGAAATGTTTTGCCACCGTCAAAACTATCTGACAGTTTTACTTCGGT
>JAMONO010000028.1 GCA_027065715.1 Flavobacteriales bacterium | reverse complement strand
GTAAATCCGGCAAATCCGTATAAATCTGCGTCAAAAAACTTTGTTATTCGGCGAGTTTGGTATTCAATATTTTTTTGTATTTTTAACAAGTGAAACCAACCACATGAACCTGTCCGTAAAAATACAATTTGGCAACGGCAACAGCATTACATATTTGTACGATGCCACCGGCATTAAGTTGCAAAAAGTTTAAATCAAATTTCTATTTATTATTTTTTTTTCTTGGCTATAATATCTTCATAGCGAACGGGTTTGTGGTTTTCGACCCACGACTTGTAATCTTTATATCCTACTTTGTCTTGATATTCTTTGCTTACCTCCCAAATATGATCTACGGTAATATCGTCAGGCACTTCTTTATTAAACAAGTCTTTAAAAATATTAGCTATTTTTTCGTCGGTTTTTCTACGTATTTCTTCATTATAAGCTTCCAGTTCCATATCAAAAGCTTGCGTATTTTTTTGCAAATATTCGTCCAATAGTTTTTGAGTAACCATTGAACCGTGATCTTTGGCGGTTTTGATATTGCCCTTTCCGGTAACGGCATTGCCAATGGCAAATACATTGTCATATCCGTAAACTTTCGAAATGGCTTCATCGCCTTCGGTTTTAATCCGGTCGCCTTCATACGGAATACCTTCTATTTTTTCGGGAATACTACCGATAGACGATATGACTTGTTCGGTATAAACAGGAAAAGTTTCACCTTCAACCGACACCAAACTACCGTCTTCCAGGGTTTTGAATTTTTGTAGTATCAAGCCCTTTAACCTTCCGTCTTCTTCAATAAAATCAATCGGTGTAGCTTCCGGAATAAAATTAAAATGAAATTTTTTTTGATAATTATCCAATATACGTTGCGATACGATTTGAGCTTTTTCTTTGGCTTCTTGTGTGCCGCCTTGCGGTTGCTTAAGCGGCATGTGTTTGGCTTGACGCCGATATACCAAAGTAGCACCTTTCAGTCCCAAATCTTCATATTTTAAACCGAATTGTGCCAAATATTTATCCAAACCTTTTTTTTCCATTTCAAATTGATCCACAACCACATCTTTGCCTAATTTTTTCTTTAAAGCTTTTTCGACCAATTCCATCATTACGATTTTAATCACATCTAACGAAGCCAAACCGCCGCCTATCACTACGGCACCGTCTTTTATTTCATACTGTTTCCCTTTATAGTCCGGCTCGTGATAATGGTTATACCATTTAAGCAAATCATTTTGGTAAATCAATTGTTTATCTCTAAATTTTTCTATTCCCCGAACCGGCAAAGGTCGGTCTTTCCATGCCCCGTTGGCAAGTATTACGGCGGTAAATCCCAAATCCATCAAATCTTTAAAACTAAAATCCCGCCCGATTTTCAAATTGGGTATAAATCTAATTCGGTCTTTATCGAGTTTTTGGTCTATTTCTGCTTCTTGTTTATCTCTCAAATTATGATGCCACTTAGGCAAACCATCTTCCAACTTTCCGTAAGGCAAGGTATTTTGGTCTATCACCACCACTCTAACACCTTGATCTGCCAGCATAGCGGCAGCTTCCGAACCCGAAACACTTCCGCCTATGACGGCTACATAATGGCTTTTCTTTTGGGAATGATCCAAATTGTTTTTCCACATAACTTTCTATTTTCATGCAAAGATAAGAAAGAAGTATCAACTCTTTGTATTTTTGTTTTTAATTATTATTTATAACCTCGATAAATTTTTTTTATCTTGGTAAAACTTTCTGCTATTTTTGTTTCAAGCTTTTTTGGGCAAAAAATCACCCTTTCGGGTGATATATTTTATATAATGGTATGATATAAAATAGCTGATTTCTTTGTTGTTTTGTGTAGAAAAAATTTTTATTATGAAAAAAACAACCTTATTTATTTTATGGAGTTTTATCTTTCAGTTTTCTTTGGCGCAAAACTGGAATTTAAGAGACACAATCAGCCTCAACAATCCGAGTTCAGACAGCATTTTCGGGCAACAAATGGATATGTCCGATGACGGAACGGTTATTGCAATTGGCGACATGAATGACGACGAAGTAGCCTCCGATTCCGGTAAAGTAAGTATTTATAAAAAAACCGGTAACAATTGGACACTGATGGGAACAATAACCGGCGAATCGATGAACGACTTTTATGGACAAAATTTGGCGTTAAGTCGAGACGGTTCAACCGTAATAGTTGAAACCGGTCGAGCCGGAAACGGCGGATTTTTCGGATTTTATCCGGTTTATCGTTACAATGGCACTTCTTGGATACAGTTAGGGAATCCCATTATAGGTGATACCGACAACCGTTACAGAGGGGTTAGTGCCATTAACGGTAACGGTAGTATCGTTGCCGTTTCGGGAGACCGTCCCGATTTGTCAGGCGACGGCACCTATGATTTGTTAGGAAAAGTTTCCATACTGGCATACAATGGTTCGGATTGGGAAGAAAAAGGAACCCCCATTATTTATGAAGGAACCGACCCCGGAAATTATTTCGGATATTCCGTATCTTTAAGTGCCGACGGAAATACCGTTGCCATCGGGGCTCCTTATTCGAGTAGTGTAGCCGGCAATGTCCCCGGACTGGTACGTGTTTATCATTTCAACGGAACCGATTGGCAGCAAATAGGAACCGACATAACCAATACCGACACCATGCCCGATTTCGGTTGGAAAATTTCTTTAAATGCCGCCGGAAACAAACTTGCCATAGTCGATTATAACTCCGACGACGATCACAATACAGTCAGCATATATACGTATGACGGAACAAACTGGAATCAAACGGGAAACAGCCTTACAGCTCCTTACGAAAACGACGGATTTGGCAGATCGATTGATATCGATACAGACGGCAACCAAATAGTTGTAGGTTCTTATCACAGGATACACGTCTTTAAATTTGACGGAACAAGCTGGCAACAACGTGGTACTACGGTAGAAAACAACAATACAACTTTTCGCGCAGATATAGGTATAAGCAATGACGGAAACAGATTTGCCGTAAGTACTTTTGCGCACGCAGTTTGGGTATATGAAATTTCATTAGACCCCGAAATTACGACACAACCCCAAAATAACGAAAATGTTTGTCCGGGTTCAACAGTCGATTTTACCGTAACGGCAACCAATGCAACTGCATACCGGTGGCAAGTAAGCTCTGACAACGGCAATACATGGACCGATATTGTCGATAATCAAATTTATTCGGGCAGCCAAACCAATACATTGCACGTTGTTGCCAATACAAATTTAAATAATCATCAATACCGCTGCATAGTAGAAGGTAACAATAATATTACCAGCAATGCCGCCACTTTAATTTTGGATAATGAATTGCCGGTTATAAACTCTGTTTTACCCGATATTGAAATTGAAGCAAACAACAACTGTGAAGCCATACTTCCGAACTTTATTTCCAATATCGACATAACGGACAACTGCACCGATATTGCCAACCTACATATCAGTCAAATACCGCCTGCCGGAACAAGCCTCACCGGCTATACAAACAATATTGCCATAATTGTAACCGACGCTGCCGGTAACACGGCTCACAAAAATTTTAATGTATCGGTAATTGATACTACCCCGCCGGTAATCTCTTACGTAGATAATCAAATGGTTACGGCAAATAACTCAAACGGTTACACGGTTCAAGGCACCGAATTTGACATTACTAACATGTCCGATAATTGCGAAATTGCTTCGGTGTCCAATGATTTTAACAATCAATCTAGCCTAAATGGAGCTTTATTGCCCGTAGGAGTAACTGATATTACATGGACAGTTACAGATACTTCCGGCAACCAAACCACCAATAACTTTTATGTAGATGTAAGTCCCTATGTAGGAATCAATAATATAAACCAAACCGAAATTATTATTTATCCCAATCCGTTTAATGAAAATATTCGATTGAATTTTGGCAATAAAAAAGTGCAAAAACTTGTTTTACAAGATGTTTTCGGAAAGATAATTTGGAAATCGAAAATTAATAGCAAAAAAATAAAAATCGATACACAAAACTTGCAGCCCGGAATTTATCTATTGCTTATTTCTACCAAAAACGGAATGATGTGCAGCAAATTGATAAAACAATAAAAATTTTTCTACAAACAAATCATACATTTTATTAATTTAGCCCGATAATTATTTTTCGGGCTAATTTTTTTATCATGCGATCGTTATTTTTATTCATAAGTATTTTTTCAAACTTTCTGTTGCACGCCCAAACGGACAGTTTACGTTTGATGTTTGTCGGTGACATCATGAATCACGGACCTCAAATTAAAGCAGCTTATAACCGACTGACCGGCTTGTACGACTATACCGAAAATTTTAAATATGTCAAAAATATTTTTCAACAAGCCGATATAGTAATAGCCAATCTGGAAACTACTCTTGGAGTAAAACCTTATTCGGGTTATCCGCAGTTTAGCGCCCCCGTTCAACTGGCTGTTGCTTGCAAACAAGCCGGTATCACCCTGCTGGCTACCGCCAATAACCACAGTTGCGATAAACATAAAAAAGGCATAATCAATACCTTAAACGTATTGGATACCCTCGATATAAAACACATGGGAACCTATCGAAACCCAAACGAAAAAGACAGTTTGGTTCCGCTACTGATTGAAAAAAAAGGATTCAAAATAGCCTTGCTCAATTATACTTATGGCACCAACGGTCTGCCCGTTCCGGCGCCTGCTGTTGTCAATTTAATCGATAAAAACCAAATAAAAAGGGATATTGAAAGAACCAAAAAGTTTTTTCCCGATGCCATTATTGTTTTTTTGCACTGGGGCAATCAATATCAAAACAAACCGGATAAAACTCAAAAAGAACTGGTAAAATTTTTATACCTACAAGGAGTTAATTTTGTCATAGGTTCCCACCCGCATGTTGTACAGCCTATTGATTATGAATACGATGCGCTTAATAAAATCGATTATCTTACGGTCTATTCCTTAGGAAATTTTATCAGTAACCAACGCAAATTTCCCCGCGACGGCGGTCTAATCGTCTCCTTACAATTATACAAAGACAACAACGGAAAAGTTCGCTTGGAGTCTTATCAAGCTATCCCCGTTTGGGTGTATAAATATGCCAAAGAAAACAAAAATCATTACGAAATATTACCCGTTGAAGATTTTAAATTGTACCCCGAATATTTTGAAAAAAACACCGACTATCAAAAAATGATGCGTTATTACCGCCATTTTAACCAAATTATAAAAAAATGAAAATAATTCCCTATTCAAAAATAAAACCGTTTTTATACAACAAATTTTCACTTGTAGCTATCTTTTTATCCCTATACAGCCTCCTTATTTACTACCTGCAAATTTCCATCTATCCATTGCGAATTTCTTTTTTGATTTTTATGGCGGTTTCTTATTTTTTTTGGACCGGTTTAGGTTTTTTGTTCAAGATAATTCCACAAAAAATTTCTGTAATACTTAGACTTTTTTTGTCATTTTCGATTGTGGTTTTAATTCTTTCGGCACCTCAATTTTTTTCGGAATTCAAAGAATTTTTATCTACCGGAATTGTTATATTGCTCAAAGAACAACCCGTTTATTTTTGGGGATATGTGCGTCAAACCCTTACCGATATCAATATGCTTTCCGCAATAGTGCTGTTGAGTCTTTTGCTTTGGTATTTGTTACGTCCGGCAACCGTTACAAAACACAAAGTCAAATATGCCGTAATAGGACTGATTATGATATTTTTTGCCAACTTAACCATAAATACACAGCGAACTTATTTTCAAACACAATTTTTACCGGTTGATGTGCATTCGTTTTATGCCATTCGTTACGGATTAAAAAATAAAGATATTGAAAAACCGCTCAAACATATTTTGTCCGAAAATTGGGACAAAGATTTACCGCAAACCCGCGAAAACTGGAATATTGTATTGGTTGTTTTCGAATCATTGAGCCGTGTGCCTTTGCCTTTTTACGGATATGATAACAACTATATGCCTTTTATGACCAATTGGATACAACAAGAAAAAGATAGATTTTTGTTGTTTAAAAACGCTTTGACACTCTCGGGTGCCACCGATGTTAGTATGCCTTCGATATATACGGGCATCGGACCCCAAGAAGATTATCAAAAACTCGTTACCGCTCCATTTATTTGGGATTATGCACATAAAGCCGGTTATGAAACCATGGCAATCAATTCGCAATCACAAGAATGGAAACAAATGAAAAATTTTGTGCATGACGCTTATTTAGACCATTATTATTATCCCGAAAAATTGGGAATGAAATTTTATAACGATATCGGAACCGACGATTTAAGTTTGATTAAAAAAATTGAAAAAAATATTTTGCAACTCCACGAACCCTTTTTCATCTACTACAATACCAATGCTACGCATGGTCCGTTGCAACAAACATCACCACAACTAACTGATTATCAAGACATTAAAGACAAGTATGGCAGGGCACTATACATCACCGACCAAACCGTCAAAGCCTTGGTTGCAATCTTAAAGAAAAAGGGGGTTTTGAATAGAACCATTTTTATATTTACCGCCGACCACGGCAATTATACCGTTAAACGACGTGCGCGAACATCTTCTTTTTTTAAAGAAACCCTCGATATACCTTTTATGATACGATTACCGGAAACCTGGATTAAAAAACACCCCGACACTTATCAAATTTTGAAGAAAAACACTATCAAGCGCGTTGCCAACACCGATATTGCTCCAAGCATTTTTCATTTTATATTCGGACAAAAACCCGAAAAACAATATTTCGGAGGAAAAAGTTTATTGACACCCATAGACAACAAACGTATAATTATAAGTCTGAGCACCAATGATACCCGTCATTGGAACCGCGAAGGATTCGGAATTTATACCCGCAACGAATCTTTTATCTATCACGATAATACCGGATTTCATTTTTACAATGTAAAAATTGACTCTTTACAACAAAATGACATGATTGAAAATATACCTCCCGAACGTCGTCGCTTTTATGATTCCATTATTAAACAAAATCAATATTTGCAAAGAGTTATAAAACGAACCCGACACAATTGACTATTCTGGACAAACAAGTTAAACTAAAACCTGTATATTTGCACGCTTCATGAAACCTATAAAAAACATATTGCGTATTATTTGGCGGCTTTGGTTTGTCATTGTCGCCGGACTGCCGATCATTATATTTGCTCCGCTTATTTATGTCAGTATTGTTTTTAACCGGCAAAAACTTTTTACAAAACTCAAACATATATGGGGTTCGTGGGTATTGTCGGGTATGGGATTTAGAGTAAAAACCCAATGGCAAAACACCATTGATCCCGATCAATCATACATTATTATTGGCAATCATACTTCGGTTATGGATATTATGGTTTTGCTCAAAGTTATAAAACTTCCTTTTGTTTTTGTCGGCAAAAAAGAATTGAGCAAGTTGCCGATTTTCGGATATTTATATCAAAAATCAAACATTATGGTCGATAGAAAATCGCCGCGAAGTCGCAAAGAAGTTTACAACCAAGTGCAAAAGTTTGTCCGAAAGGGCAACAGTATAGCTATTTATCCCGAAGGCGGAGTGCCCGAGCCCAAAATAATGTTGGCTCCTTTTAAAAACGGTGCTTTTCGAATGGCTATTGAACATCAATTGCCCATATTACCAATGGTTTATTACGACAACAAAATCAAATTCCCTTATGATTTATTGAAAGGAAGCCCCGGTAAATTACGCGTAAAAATCTTTGCACCGATTCCGACCGAAGGTTTGAAACTTGACGATATGGAAGATTTAAAAATGTTTTGTTATAACCTGATTTACAATGAGTTAATGAACGACCGATTGGCCGAAGACTTCTAATTATCTTATACTTTAACAACCGATAATTCGTCTTTTATATAAACCAATATTTTTTCACCTATTTCAAAGCCTGTATGAGCCAAAATTTCGGCATATCGGTTGAGTTGATTTTGGTGATGCGAAAGAGGTTGTCCGGTTTTGTAATCTATAATAACCATTCGATTGCCCTCAATTAAAAGCCTGTCGGGACGTTTTTGAACAAAACCTTTGTCATAAGGTATCAAAATATCCGCTTCATTCAAAACTTTGTATTTTCCGCTGAAATAATCTTTCAAATCATCGTGTTCCAAAATTTGATTTATCAAATTTCGAACTTTTTCTTTTTGACCGGTCTCCAAAAGTGCCAAAAATTTTTCTTGATTTTTTGCCCATTGAATTCGGGTTTCTATTTTAGACAAAATATCGTGCAATTGCATGCCATAAGAAATAGCGTTTTTTTTGTCTTGTTGCCAGCGTTCAAAAGTTTGGGTGTTTACTTTTAATATTTGTTGTTTGTCCGTATTATTTTGCCAATATTTGTAAAACAATTGATCAATCGATAGAGTATGTTTTGTTTTGGCTACTGATTGCGTAGTTCGTACCGGTTTGCCAAATTCGTAAACCAACTGTTCGGGTGTATTTTGAAAAGGTTTTAAAAATTTATTAAACAATTCGTTATGTCCGGTATATTTTCCGGTTTTAACTTCATTCAAAATTACATACAATTGTTCGGAAGCTCGCGTTAAAGCCACATACAAACGGTTCAAATTGTCAAATTCTTTTTCATTTCGAACGGTTTCGTATATTTTATTGTAGGTTGGGTTGTCGCTGTTTTCGAGTGTTTTTAAACTTACCGGAAAGATATCAAAACCCTGAAAAATCTTTTTGTCCAAAGGTATCCATACTTTGGTTTCGTGGTCTTTTTGATCAAAAACATAATCGGGCGAATAATAAATTACCACCGGAAATTCGAGCCCTTTGGCACTGTGCACGGTCATTATGCGAACAGCATCGTCCTTGTCGGGTGCTGCGATGCTAAAATTGGGTGCTATCCGATCCCAGTGTTCCAAAAATTCCTTTAATCGATTTGAATTTTGTTGCGAAAAACCGTAAACATATTCCATAAAAGCTTGCAAATAAGCTGTCTCAAAAGCATCGTTAAGTTTAAATATCTCAATTAAATAAACGAGTGCATCATACAGGTTTGCCGACAAAAGCAATTGATAATCAATTGGATAACCTAACTCAAAAAAGCCTTTAAACAAATCGGATTTATTGTTCAATTCCTTGCCGAATACGGTATGAAGTGCTTTGGTTTTGGATAAACCGTCTCGTTGTATCAAAAATATAACAACCTGAAAAAGTTCGACCGGAGCACCGGAATACAAATAACGTAACCAAGCCAACAAAAATTGCACTTTATAACTATTGATAACCAACAAACTTTCCGACGAAATCACTTCAATTTGTTGTTCGTTTAAGAAAGCGGCTATTTTTCGTCCGTCATCGTGTTTATTGACCAAAATACATATTTCATTTTTGGCATAACCTGCTTTTTCGGCTTTTTGGAGCGTTTCATAGACAACTTCGACATAGTTTTCTCCTTCGATTTCCTTTTTTTTGTCGGGATTTTTCAAAAACCGAACTTGAACATAACCCGCTTCATGGGGTTGATGCTCCGGTATTTTTTGAACAGGATTTTGATAAACTTGCCGGTAAGGAGGTTTTAAATAATCGGTAAAGCCTTTAAAAAAACGATTGTTAAAATTGATTATTTGTGGCAAACTACGCCAATTATAAGCCAAGTTTTCAACTTTTTTATCAACCAGAGCGGCAAAAGGGTTGCCTTCTCCTTCATTTATTTCGGGATTGCTCAAAGCAATAAACTGCTCGGGTTTGCCGCCTCTAAATCGATATATGGACTGTTTGGCATCACCTACCAACATAGCGGTTCCGGTTTCGCCGTTGCCAAATTCTTTTGACAGCGCTTCGCGTATCAGGGGTATCAAATTATACCATTGCAATGCCGAAGTGTCTTGAAATTCATCGACAAAATAATGTGCATATTTTTCACCCAAACGCATGTAAATATAGGGAGTGTCGGTTTCCAAATTTTGTAATATCCGTTCTAAAATCAACTTGTTAAAATCGCTTATAAAAATACGGTTGTTTTCGGTTTTGTATTGTTCTATTTCTGCCAGCAATTCATGTTGAATACTCAACGCATTGACTTCTTCACGCAAAGCTTTATACAGTTTCAAATTGAATGAATTATTATCAACAAAGTCAATTATGTCGGGCAAAACCGCATGTATTCGATTGTTGATTTCACCTTGCAATAAAACGGCTCGGTCGGTTGACATTTGCGTCAAGTGTTTTTTGACGTAATAAACCGGTGTATCGCTGTCGGCTTGTTTACGCAAAGTTGCGTTTACAACCGCCTTGGAAGGAGCAAATCGCAAATCACGAGCCAATACACTGACCTTTACATTTTTTTCAAATCCGACTATGATTTTTGCCAAATCACGCCCATAAGTGCGCAATTGATTTTCAATACGGTTGATTGCTTTATCCAAAAAATTTTTTAAAGCCAAAAAATCAGATAAACTTTTGGTTTGCAAGCGTTTGACTTCAAAAAAATAATTGTCGTCAAAAATAATTCGGTTTATTTTTAACAAATCGTCTTTAATGTCCCATGCTTTTTCGTCATCGACTTTGGCAATTGCCAAATCTATCAAAAAACGCGAAAGCGGAGTATTTTTACGAGCTTGATTAATCAATTTATCTATCAAATCGCTCACCACTTCTTTATAATCCAATACAACTTCGACATCACCCGACAATTGCATGTCGCGTGCAAATGTTTTAATGATTTTAAACATCATTTTATCAATTGTTGTAAGTTGAAAATCGTCGTAATAGTGTAATATTTCTATCAAACGTTGCCGACTTCTCTTAACAATTTCTTTGTGATAAGCCTTATCGTCGCTCAATCCGGTTTGTTGCATAATAACAGATTTCGATTCGAGTGCCACTTGTTGCATAACACCTGTTAATTTGCCTTGTGCTGCGGCAATCAAATTATCAATAATTCGTTTTTTCATCTCCTCTGCCGCTTTATTGGTAAAAGTTATACCGATAAGATGCCGTATATAAAATTTATCACGGGCTTGTATAATCTTGTTGAGATAACGGGTGGCTATTTTAAAAGTTTTGCCCGAACCGGCACTGGCATTGTAAACGATAAAACGATTTTGTGTCATACGATAGGCTTTTATTTTTCAAAGTTACACGAAAAAAATGAAATCAACCGAACCGGCTTATTTCGATATAACGGCTTTTTTTATACATTTGTGCAAATTTTTTAATTATGAAACCAACCGACGCCGTTTTATATATCATGGGATTAATGGCTATTTTTATGATATTGTTATTATTGCTTCAAATGTTTGGTGCCGACAAATAAAATTTAACAAGTCGTATTTTTTTCTTATTCCGAATTGACCTAAATTTGTGCCGGCAAAACACACAAAATGTCTCAAAAAGAAAAACTTACCTGCTATCACTGCGGTTTGGAAATGACCGAAGCCGAAACGGTTTGGTTTGACGACAAACCTTTTTGTTGTAACGGCTGTAAAACCGTTTATGAAATACTCAACAAAAATTCACTTTCGCAATATTATACCATCAACGAAACACCGGGTATAAAAAACGACCAAATAGACGAAAATATCAAACAAAAATATGCCTATTTGGATAAACCCGAAATTGAAGCCAAACTGTTGGAATTTGACGACGGGCAAACCAAAGTAGTCAATTTTTACATACCCAATATTCATTGCAGTTCGTGTATTTGGGTATTGGAAAACTTGGATAAACTCAATCATAACATCAGTCACTCCGAAGTAAATTTTCCTGCCAAAAACGTTCGAATTACTTACAAAGGCAAACAAATAACACTGCGTCAAATAGTCGAAATATTGGCATCAATTGCTTACCCGCCGCTTATCAGCTTGGACGATTTGGACAAAGACAAACAAAAATCGAGCAAAAAACTCTTATATCAATTGGCTATTGCAGGCTTTGCTTTTGGCAATATCATGCTCATGGCGCTCCCCGAATATATCCAATCACAAGGATATTGGATAGAACGTTTTGCACCGTTGTTTCGCTGGATTATGCTGGGACTGTCCGTACCGGTAGTTTTGTATTCGGCACGCGATTATTTTGAAAGTGCCATCAAAGGACTGCAACAAAAAATTGTCAATGTCGATATACTGATTGCTTTGGGTATCACGGTATTGTTTTTACGCAGTACTTATGAAGTATTAACCGGAACGGGAACCGGATATTTTGACAGCCTTACCGGATTGGTATTTTTTCTGTTACTCGGAAAATATTTTCAACGTATCACCTACGATTACCTGTCGTTTGAACGCGATTACAAATCGTATTTTCCCATAGCCGTTACCAAAATAAATAACGATAAAGAAGAAATTGTTGAAATCAAAGACATTGCTCCGGGCGACAGATTATTGATAAGAAACAAAGAAATTATACCGGTTGACGGTATTTTAATGAAAAATAAAGCACTAATCGATTACAGTTTTGTAACCGGCGAATCTCTTCCGGTAGAAAAACAAGTAGGCGACCAACTGCTTGCCGGAGGAAAACAAATAGGAGGATATATTGAGATGGAAGCACTCAGCGATGTTGATAACAGTTATTTAACCAAACTGTGGAGCCGCGAAGCCTTTACAGGAGAAAAAATTGCCCGCATCAAATCACTAACCGATAAAATAAGCCGGTATTTTACCTTTGTTATTTTAAGCATAGCCTTATTGTCCGGTATCTATTGGTTTATGCGGCACGACATTCCTACCGCCATTTGGGTGGTTACCGCCGTGCTGATTGTTGCTTGTCCTTGCGCACTGGCTCTATCGGCTCCTTTTGCTTTTGGCAATATACTACGCAAGTTCGGTTACCGGCAATTTTATTTGAAAAATGCACAAGTCATCGAAGCACTTTCACAAATCAATACCATTGTTTTTGACAAAACCGGAACACTTACCGCACAAGAAAAATACGAAGTAAAATATGAAGGAAAAAAACTGAACGAAAATCTGAAAGCCATTATCAAAAGCATGACAAAAAGTTCAAATCACCCGCTTAGCAGATTGATTTACAATAAATTGCAAAACAGTTCAAGCATTCAATTCGATTACCTCAAAGAAATAACCGGCAAGGGTATCGAAGCCGGCAAAAACAAACATATTTACCGTCTGGGCTCCGCTTCGTTTACCGGTGCCTCAAACACCGATAAAACCACCCTGGTATATTTTGCTTCGGACAAAGAAATTGTCGGTAAATTTATCTTCAAAGCCAGTTATCGCCAAGGCATATCCGATTTGTTTAACAAATTATTACCCGATTATACATTATATATATTATCGGGCGACAACGACAGCGAAAAACCCCAATTGGAAAAACTTTTGCCACAACAAGTGCAATATCATTTTAACCAATCTGTCCATGACAAAATGGATTTTATTCAAAATCTTCAAAAAAAAGGTAAAACAGTAATGATGATAGGCGACGGCTTAAACGATGCCGGTGCCTTGCAACAAGCCGATGTAGGAATTGCCGTTTCCGAAAACACCAATGTATTTACCCCTTCTTCCGACGGTATTTTAAAAGCAAAAAAATTGCCCGTTTTAGATCAATATTTAAAAATAGCCAAACAGACCAAAACAATTATTTATGCCAGTTTTATTATCGCTTTTTTCTACAATATCATAGGTTTGGGATTTGCGGTTACCAATCATTTGACACCGATTGTTGCAGCTATTCTTATGCCTTTGAGTTCTATTTCAATTGTGATATTTGTAACAATTTTGACCAATTTTATCACTAATAAACTGAAAGACAAAGTTTAAACTATAAAAAAGATTTTTTAGTATTTTATATTTTTTTTGTAGCTTTGTAAAGTTTAAGTAAAAAAATCTAATGATAGCTTTATATTTGACCATATTTATCAGCTTGATATTAGCCTTGGTTTTTCTAGTCTTATTTTTGAGCAATGTAAAAAACGGTCAATATGAAGACACCTATACCCCTTCGGTGCGAATGATATTTGAAGATGAATTTTCGGAGGAAAGTGATGAAATTGAAGAAAGTGACAATTAAATGTCAGAGTGTAGCAACACAAGCCTTAAGCAAGTGAAATCAAATCATTCAATCGCATTAATGATTTGTTGCTTATAGATTAATAATTAACCAAAATCAATTTATATGGAAAAACAGAAATTTTATTATGACGACAAAATTGTAAAGTTGTTTGCTTGGGCTACGGTAGTCTGGGGTATAACAGCCTTTACAGTTGGTCTGATGGTAGCTTACCTATACTGGTTTCCGCACTATATGGACGGTATATCGTGGCTGAGCTACGGAAGACTTAGACCCTTACATACCAATGCCGCCATATTTGCATTTGTCGGAAACGGTATATTTGCAGGCGCTTATTACAGCACCCAACGATTGCTCAAAACAAGAATGTATAGTGATGTTTTGAGCAAAATTCATTTTTGGGGCTGGCAATTAATCATTGTTTTGGCAGCTATCACACTGCCGCTGGGGATCACCCAAAGTAAAGAATATGCCGAATTGGAATGGCCTATTGACATTATGGTCGCTTTGGTTTGGGTAGCCTTTACGGCAAACCTGATAGGAACCGTTATCAAAAGACGCGTAAGACATATTTACGTAGCTATTTGGTTCTACCTGTCAACCGCCGTAACTATCGCCATGTTATATATTTTTAACAATTTGAGTTTGCCGGCTACCTTGACCAAAAGTTATTCGGTTTATGCCGGTGTCGAAGATGCCGTAGTGCAATGGTGGTACGGACACAACGCCGTGGCGTTTTTCTTAACCACTCCCATTTTGGGATTGATGTATTATTTTGTTCCCAAAGCCGCCAAACGTCCCATTTATTCATACCGATTATCCATCATTCACTTTTGGACCTTGATTTTTATCTACATCTGGGCAGGTCCGCACCACTTGTTATATTCGGCTACTCCCGAATGGGCACAAGTATTGGGAACCATTTTCTCATTAATGTTGATATTCCCGTCATGGGGAGGTATGATAAACGGACTACTTACCCTTCGCGGAGCTTGGGACAGAGTGCGTGAAGACCCTATCCTTAAAATGTATGTGGTAGCCATAACATCCTATGGTATGAGCACCTTTGAAGGACCAATGTTGTCTTTTAAATCATTAAATGCAATCGCCCACTTTACCGACTGGATCGTAGCACACGTGCATGTAGGAACCCTCGGTTGGAACGGATTTA
>JAMONO010000027.1 GCA_027065715.1 Flavobacteriales bacterium | reverse complement strand
ACGGTAATAGACCACTACGGTATAGTCGTTTTCGGTTTGTGCAAAACTTCCTTCGATAGATGTTACATCTATTTGATTTTGAGCATTTTTGGTAACAAACATATAATCGTAATAACCTTGTTTGAGCAAAACACTTACTTCATATCTTCCGGTTTGTTCGTTTAATTGCAAGCGGTAATCATCGGTTGGGTTAAAGTCATTGAAACGTCCTATGACGTATATATTTTCATTTTCTTCCAAATATCCGTCAAAACTAAAGTGCACATTGACATAATCGGCTTCGGTATTTACATCGTCGTATGCTTGGGCGGCATTGAGTATGTAGTTTCCGTCAATGTCTTTGTTAAAAATATAATGGGTTCTGAAAGTCCCGGTATAGGGATAAAAATCATACAAGTTGTTGAGTTTTTTTAGCGCTATACCATAATTATAACCTCTTAAATCTTTGGTTTCAAAGCGTCTGAATTCATTAATTCCTTCAAAAAGAGCTTTTTGCGGATAGTGATATATCCATGTATCGCCTTGATAATAAGTTGGCTTGTGAAAGGTGAGGGCATAACCCAAATCGTTGTTTTGAAAAATTTTGACAGTTAAATTTTGGCTTTCATTTAAAATGGTAAAGCCGGTTTTATACAAGTTAAAATCTATCATTTGCAAGCGATCTTTCATACTGACATTGTTTGCCCATTTGACTTGCACACCTACGTTTATTTTTTTTTCGTAATAAATAAAAGCTTTTGAAAAAACCACTTCATCGTTTTCGTCCAAAACTTGAATTATGTAGTTGCCACTTAACAATATTCGGGTATTTTCGTTGGGTATGGTCAATTGATAGTGGGTATATGATTGCAATGTGCCGCTCGATTGGGTAATATCGGTAATGATGTCGGAAGCAAAACCGCTGATGTATTCCGATTCGTTGAGTTGGGTGGGTTGCCAGTTTTCATCATATCGAACGATTTGATAACGGTATTCTTTTTCGTCGGCTTGTAAGTCGTCAAATGAAAGATATACAGGGTGTCCCAATTGTATAATCGGAGATGCTTTTGGTATTTTGCCGTCGTCAAGTTTTATGGTTTTGATGTAATAAGGCGGTTCTATCAAATGGGTTTCATATTGGGCAAAACTTTTTAAACTTTGTATCAAAAGAAGAAAGACAAACAATTTATTCATGACTTATTTTTACATGTGAAAATACAAATTTAATGAAAAAAACACAATATTAGTGCCAAAACACCTTACAAATCAATTCAATATTTTATCGTAAAATTTTCGGAAACAATCAAAAAGTGAAACGCAAAGAAATAGCACCTCCGTTACCAAAAAACCCCGTATTGCCTAACAAATTAAAATATGGTTTCCAATCCATGGCAATAGCCACCGGTGCATTGAAAAATTTGTATTCGATAGCCAAAATACCGTCAATTCCGATAACCGTCGTATTTCCGTCGGGTTCCCAATAAGTATATTTGTTGTCATAAAATCCTGCATGTGCACCATAACCGTAGTACCAATATAATCCGTCGGATGATAAATCTTGTTGATATTCAATTAATCCCACCAATTCAACACCGTGCCAACGGGAGTGCAAAATCCCTTCGAGTGCCGTATCATTGGTTAGCATGTGCCTAAAACCGATACCGCTGTGCAAGCCGCCTCGCAATCCAACTGCAATGAGATATTGAGCCGATAACAAGTTTGAAAACAAAATGAAGGTGTATGTGAATATATATTTTCGAATTGACATAAACATTATGATTATTGGACTATCGGCTTAAGCCGGCTTGTTCGTTAATAAAGCAAACGTAATGTTTGATAATAAATTATGAATTGTTTGATTTTTATTCAAAATTTTCAACTATCAATTGTTTTGAACGCTCCGTATAAGATTGAGGAACATATATATCGACTTGGGCGATACCGGTATCGGGAAAAATATTATTGGAATTGACGTTGAGCAATTTTACCGGAATTTCTTCCAATTCAAAAAGATTTTTTATCAATTGTGCTTCCAAGCCGTCTTCACAACTGTAAATTTTTACCCATTTTACTTTTTGATTATTCATAAAGTGCTAATATTTGTTCGGCATGTGCCTTAGTTTTAACTTTTTTGATGATATGTTCTATTATTCCGTTTTCATCAATAATAAAAGTTGTGCGATGCAATCCGTCATATTCGCGTCCATACAATTTTTTGGGTCCCCAAACACCATATTTGTCGATAATTTCCTTTTGCGGGTCGGGTATCAGCGAAAACGGGACATTTTTCTTTTCTTTAAATCGTTTCTGTTTTTTGACATCATCGGGACTTACTCCCAATACATCAAATCCTTTTGAACGAAGCAAATCATAATGTGTAGCCAAATTTACCGTTTCGGCAGTGCAACCCGGCGTCATGGCTTTGGGATAAAAATACAAAATAAGCTTATTGCCGGCAAAATCGGTAAGTTTTATGGTTTTATCGAGACAATTTGTAGCTTCAAAAAAAGGAGCTTTATCACCTTCTTTTAAGTGAGTCATAAATGTATTTTTTGTTCTTTACAAATTTACGAAAAAAAATTAAGGATTTTTGTATATTGATTACCGTTATCATCAGAAAGCAAGCAAAATAGTTGCTTTTAGATTAATAAGGTGTTACTCGGCATCATTCGTAAGTTGGTAAAATTTGCATCAATTCGGTGCATAAGAAAGTGTTTTCAAACAATATTATTTTGTGCCTACGAAGTGATTACCGGTTTAATATATTTAGACTTTTTTTGTGTTACATTGGTCATAATTTTGTTTCCGAAATATTTTCCGATAAATATGGGTTTTTAGCTACAATTTTTTTATTTTGATAAAGTTTCAAAAGCGTTCGACCGGCGGAGCCAAAGCCATTAATTCAATTGGTAAAAACCAAAAATTAGTTGTAAATTTGCATCACGCAAACAAGATTTGCCCGAATGGCGGAACTGGTAGACGCGCATGATTCAGGGTCATGTGTCCGCAAGGACGTGCAGGTTCGATTCCTGTTTCGGGCACTACATTATTTGTCATGTCATATTCGCAATATACCCAAATAGCACTTGAAAATCTGAGAAAAACCGACCATATAAGTTGGTATATCATTCCGTTATTGGCACTGGTATTGTATGTTTATGCTGCCGAATTTCAAAAGAAAAATTTTCATGTCATATTAACCGGCTTGGCATTTTGGGGTATGGATTGGGTCAATGAAATAATCAACGCTTTGATTTTGCATTTTAGTCGTTTTGCACCCTTATGGATAACTCCTCATAAATCGGCATACATTATATTAGTAGGATTAAATATTGAAATCATGTTTATGTTTGCCATTGCCGGAATTGTTTGGAGCAAATTTTTGGCACCCGATCCGAAAACCAAATATTTGGGCATAAATAACCGTTGGTTTGTAGCAATTGCCGGTTCTTTATTTTCGGTTTTTACCGAAATTTTGCTCAATAAAGCAGGATTGCTCATTTGGGAATATTCTTGGTGGAGTGTAGTTTGTCCTTGTTTGATTATCATTTTCGGATATTTAACTTTCTTTTTGGTGGCTTTTTGGGTGCATGATACTCCGTCACTTCAAAAACAACTCAAAATTGTAGGTGGCATATTTGCAGTTGTTTTGACGAGTTTTGTGGTTTTTGGAAGTTTGGGTTGGATTTAATGATGTGATAAGGTAATTAATTGTAAATCAAATACTTGCTGCGTATTTTTTTAAATTCATTCAAATCATTTTGCCATGTTTTTTTGATTTGTTTCGTATTTTTACCTGCTTTAATCATCTGTTGCAAAGTTTCATTACCTGCCAAACGATTAAAAAATCCGTTAAAATATGTAAGCGTATCGGGACATTGCTTGTAAGTTTCGATCAACCATTGCAAATGGATTTCGGCAGGCGGAGTTATTTGTTTTAAATCTTTTCCGTAACATATTTTTTCTTGATGTTTGGGCCATTTGCTGGCGGCATTCGGTCGGGGTATAAATTTAAATCCTGTATCGGGCAACCACGGTGCACCGTAAACTTGAAAAGGAAAATCAGTGCCTCTGCCTACACTGACATCCGTTCCTTCAAACAAACACAATGAAGGATACAGTCGAACGGATTGATAATTGGGTAAATTGGGCGAAGGTTTTACGGGCAATTTGTAAACAGCACCGTGATAGTAATTTTGAACCGGAATAACTTTTAGAGTGGCTTGCACTCCGTTTTTTAACCAATGTTCGCCGTTAATCATTCGGGCATACTCGCCTATGGTCATGGCATATACTATGGGAACGGGGTGTAATCCTACAAAAGAGATAAAATCCGATTGCATAACCGGACCGTCAATATAATCGCTGTTGGGATTGGGTCTGTCTAAAACAATAACGGGAATATCGTGTTCGGCACCGGCTTCCAATACATAGTGCAAGGTCGAAAGGTAAGTATAAAAACGTACGCCGACATCTTGAATATCAAACAACAAAACATCGACATTTTTTAAATCCTCACGAGTAGGTTTTTTATGCTTGCCGTAAAGTGAAATAATTGGTAAACCGGTTTTAATATCAATCGAATTATTGACTTGTTCACCGGCAGAAGCTTGTCCTCTAAATCCATGTTCGGGCGCAAAAACTTTTACGATGTTTATCTGCAAACTGACAAGTGTGTCGACCAAGTGCACACCGTTTATTTCACTGGTTTGATTGCCCACAACGGCAACCCGTTTGCCTTGTAACAAGGGCAAATAAGAATGAAGTTGATAAGCACCGGGGCGTATCGGTAATGATTTTGCCGTATTTTTTTTGAAAGTATCGGCTTGTTTATCCGAACTTTTGCACGAAAAAGAAACTAAAAGTAGGAGAATCAATATTAAATATGTATTTTTGACTTGCATAAATGTAGTGTAATTTTGAAAGTTAATTTTTTTATAGCCGGGCGACTGCTTGCCGACAAGGACAACAAAAATAAGATTTCTTCGCCGATTATAAAAATCGCGATAGTATCAATTGCCATCGGTATGGTTATCATGCTTATATCAATGGCAACAGGTATGGGGTTGCAACATAAAATTCGCGAAAAAATTTCGGCTTTTTCGGGACATATTATTATCAGCAATTTTGATACCAACCGTTCGGGGTTGACTTTGGAACCGGTTTCGCTACGGCAAGAATTTTATCCCCGATTTAAAAATATCGAAGGTATTAAAAACGTGCAAGCTTTTGCTACCATAGGCGGAATTATACGCACTTCAAAAGATTTTGAAGGTATCATATACAAAGGAGTAGATAGCTTGTATGATAAAGATTTGTTTAAACCCTACATTATTGAAGGCAAAATACCTGACTTCGGATTGTCCAAACCAAACGACAGTGTATTGATTTCAAATACCATTGCCAAACGATTGAATTTGCATCTGCACGACAAATTCAACACTTATTTTATTCGTAAAGGCTCGCAAAAACCTCAATTACGTGTCTTTAAAATTGCCGGAATTTACGATTCGGGTTTTGATGATTTTGACAAAACCTATATTTTGGGAGACCTCCGTATGGTGCAAAAACTTTACAAATGGCAAGATACTTTGACAGGCGGATTTGAAGTGATACTTAATGACTTTGATCAAATAGACGAAAAAACCAATCAAATATACGAAAATATATCTTCAACCTTAAATACAACTTCTATAAAAGAAAAATATCCGTTGATTTTCAATTGGTTACAAATGTTTGATTTCAATATATTGATGATTTTGAGCATCATCATTTTTATTGCAGGTTTAAATATGATAACGACATTGTTGGTTATGATACTTGAAAAACGAAGTTTTATAGCCATACTGAAAGTTTTGGGCAGTAATAATCGCCGTTTGCAACGTATTTTTTTGATACAAGCAGCATATATTATCGGTATCGGATTACTGATAGGCAATATTTTGGGATTAAGTTTGATTTTGTTGCAAAAATATTTTGGAATTATACATCTCAATCCCGAAACTTATTATGTAAGAACCGCACCGGTTTATATCAATTTGAAATATGTTTTGATGCTCAATGCCGGTGTTTTGATTTCGATATTGTTTATGTTGTTATTACCGGTTTTGGTTATTAGCAAAATTGCACCGGCAAAGGTGCTCAAATACGATTAAAGATAATTACCAAAAAAGAAGTAAAAAAAATTTGACCGGACATATCAAAGTTATCTCAAACTATATCCAACCGTCTCTATCCAAACTTCTGTATTGAATAGCTTCGGCAATATGGTTGCTTTGAATATGTTCTTCGGCTTCCAAATCGGCTATGGTTCGTGCCACTTTTAAAATACGGTCATAAGCTCGTGCCGACAAATTGAGTTTTTCCATGGCATTTTTGAGCAGTTGCAGCGAAGTTTCGTCCAAACGGCAATATTGTCTGATTTCTTTTGAATTCATTTGAGCATTGTAATGTATTTTATCGTGATTTTCAAAGCGTTTGGTTTGGATATGACGTGCTTTTATCACTCGTTGTCTGATAACTTTGCTGGGTTCTCCTCGTCTTTCATCCGAAAGTTTGTCAAACGGAACCGGATTAACTTCGACATGTATATCGATACGATCTAACAACGGACCCGAAATTTTGCTCAAATAACGTTGCATTTCGGCAGGGCTTGATGTCATGCGGCTGTCTCCGTCGTTAAAATATCCCGAAGGACTGGGATTCATACTGGCAACCAACATAAAACTGGCAGGATAAGTTACCGAAAAACGGGCACGCGAAATATTAACTTCACGATCTTCCAAAGGTTGTCGCATCACTTCTAAAACCGTCCGTTTAAATTCGGGTAATTCGTCCAAAAACAAAACGCCGTTGTGTGCCAACGAAATTTCACCGGGTTGCGGATAACTGCCTCCGCCAACCAGAGCAACATCCGAAATGGTATGATGCGGACTTCTAAACGGGCGTTGTCCTATAATTCCTATTCCGTTTTTGAGTTTTCCGGCTACCGAATGTATTTTGGTTGTTTCCAAGGCTTCTTGTAATTCCATTGGCGGCAAAATACCTGATATACGTTTGGCCAACATGGTTTTGCCACTTCCCGGCGGTCCTATCATAATGATATTGTGTCCGCCGGCTGCCGCTATTTCCAAACAACGTTTAACGGTTTCTTGTCCTTTGACATCGGCAAAATCAAATTCGGGCGTTTCCAATTGTTTATAAAAAATTTCATGCAAATCAATATGTTCGGCTTGCAATTCGGTTTTGCTTTCAAAAAAGTGAATTACCTCCAAAATATTTTCAACTCCGTAAACCTTTAAGCCTTCAACAATAGCCGCTTCTTTGGCATTTTGTTTGGGTAGTATGATTCCTTCAAAACCCAATTCTTGTGCTTTTAGAGCAATAGGCAAAGTTCCTTTTATAGGCTGTAAACCGCCGTCTAACGACAGTTCGCCCATAATCATATATTTTTTCAGTTCGTCCGAAACTATTTGTCCGGTTGCATGCAATATACCTATGGCAATGGTTAAATCATAAGCCGAACCTTCTTTACGCAAGTCGGCGGGTGCCATATTGATAATGTATTTTTTGCCCGGAATACGATATCCTACGTTCTGCAGTGCCGCCGAAATACGATAGTTGCTCTCGCTTACAGCTTTGTCGGGCAAACCTACCAAATGATAACCTATTCCTTTATCGACGTTGACTTCAACGGTTACTGCATGGGCGTCAATTCCGTATATGGCGGCGGCAAAAACTTTTGTTAGCATATCAATAAAATTTTAGCAAATATATTATTGATTGCTAAATTAACAAAATATAAATAAAATAATCGATTTACTTCAAAAAATAACGCTGTAATCATCAAATAATCACCAAATCGTTTATGGTTTTATCAAAAAAAACGAGTTGTTTTATCGTATTATTTATCGGTTGTTGCCGTTGCAATGGTTTCTTTTATGATTTTTTCCATAATAGCCGCTACGTGTTTTGACAGTGAAGCCACTTCAAGTTCGGGAAACATAAGCGATACCATCCAGGGTTTCATTTTCATAAAACGCAAAACGGTTTTGCCGTTTTCGCGGGCTACCACTATACTTTTGGGCATCATCAAACCCATATCGTAACTTAGTTGGGTTAAGGCTTTGTGTGATTTTGGGGCATTGCATATCTGTACGATTTTGTATTCAAAATCATCGTCCAATGTCAAGTGTTTTTTGACATAGGTGTCTTTTAAATCATGTATGGCTTGTATGCCGAATTGATTTTCGGTAACCGCTTTGTCCAAGGCTTCGATAACCCGATCAAAAGGAGCATCAACAATATGCTTGCTAACGATGTTGCCCATCAAAACTTTTGAAAGATATTTTTTTAGCATAACTTAATTTTTTTTTTGACAAAATTAAGCTATATTTGACTGAAATACAGCTACATAGGTTACATAAAAAAGATTTTTTGGGCTACAAAAGTAACATAAGGTTTAAGGTTTGAAACTTATCCAACTTATACCGAATTGCAGTCCTAACTTTTGTGACTTTGCCAAGTCGGACAAACTCAATAAGTTATCACCCGTTACATAAAAGTGCAAGCGTCCCAAATTGAGTGCCACGGCACCTCCCAGTGCATAAAACGAATAATTATCGGCTGTTAAGTTTAACTTGGTATAAAAGTGTTTTGACCATTTTTTTTCATAAAAAACACTTGCGCCTGCATAAATTTTGATGGGACGCACTTGTGCAAAACCGGTCAATCCTATATAGCTTGAGTATTCGGTTTTGGGATCTACAAAGTCTTCGCATGAAATTTTTTTCAAATTATCGGTTCCATATTTAATCGAAGTATAAAATCGAACGGGACGCCACGAAATATACGAATCAAAACCTTCGGTTTTGACTACATGCGTATTAAAATCATCTTTTAAAGTTTGCCAATAATCTTGTGCTCCTGTTTCGGGAAATTGCAAAGCAACCCCTTCATATTGAAAACTGCCATGGTAGCTGTAAGTTTTGATGTCTTTTGAAAAATAAATAAAACCCAAATCCAATATCGAAGCCGTTACAATTGTTCTTTGGTTGGGGTGAAAAGAAAAACCTAAATCGGTTCCCAAACCCATATTGCCGCTTAACAATAATTTTGATAAATAATATTGTGTATCTCCGTGTTCGCTGTAACCCGAAGTTTGCACATTGATATCGACATCTTCCAAATGATGGATATAATAATTATTGTTACTTTCGGTTGTGTATAATTTGCCGCTGTTTCCTCCGGTTTGTGCATTGGCAAGTCCGTTGTATAACTTAAATCTGTAACCCAATGTAAACCGGTTATTGAAACGTTTTTGAATACCAAAATACAATGTTTGCACCAAATCGGTTTTGGAAGCTAAATATTTGGCGTCAAATACATCGTTTAGGTGCATGGCATTACCGTCATATCCCAAACGCAACAAATCTGCCGGAAAATAAGTAATGTTATACAACTCCCAATACAAACCAATATTATAAACATTGTTGTTGGCAGCTGTCCAAACCACATTAGCCAAATCGTAGCGTATGTATAACAAAAGGTTATCGGTATTTTTTAAGCCCGATAAGATTATAGGTACGTTTTTTTGAAATGAAGTGTTTTCGGCTAATAAATCATAAGGCGAAAAAGCCGAATTGCCGGCAAAAACCTGTGTATTGCCAAAAAAAGGAATGGCAAAAACGGATTTGTATTCGAGTGAAGCGCCCGGATTGGTATTGAGTGCCATGGCATTGCCCCAAAAATCGTAAGAAACCGCTTCAAATTGTGCCAAAAGTTTGTTTTGAAATAAAACCCAAATTATTAAAACTGCAAATATCTTTTTCATAAGGTTATTTATTCAACGGTGATACGAGTATAAAATTTTCCTTTGGCTTGCATGTGCAAACTTTTGTCTTCAACCGGAAGATTGTCGGGTGTTACGGTTACCTTGACAACAATTTTTCTAAAATTGACAAATTCGGGATTGTTTGTTTTATCAAAAACAAAAGTTGTTTCACCTGTTACTTCGGGTTGCGAACTATTAGCGGCATCAATCGTGAAATTTCCTGTTTCGACAGCACTGTCATGTTCGTCTATAAAATAAAAATCGGTATCGAATTGACGGTAAAAAGTATTGCGGTAAGCCACACTAATTTCGGCTTTTACAAATCCGTCTCTGATTTTTCCGTCTTCAAAAATTCCGAAATCGACCGTGTCCGAAATTTGTTGTCTAAAAAGGGCGTTGCTGTCGGTCAAATTTTCTTTTTGAAGGTCAAAATACAAGATATCGACTTCAACCACAGGTTGTATATCCAACTGTTTGGCTTGATCCAAATCGAGTTTACTAGAACATGCTCCGGTCAAAAGCATGATGAAAATAAACGAAAGACTATGTTTCATTGTTTTATTTGTTTGTGTTGATATGGTGCAAAATTAGATATTTTTTTTGTATGAAAAGTTACTTATATAACATTGCCGGTTGATTGAGAATAAATTTTATCTTTGCAAACATGAACAGAGATAAGCATATAACGAAACATATAGACGAAAAATTGCAAGGAAAATCATTGCAATATTCTCAAAAACCCGAAAATCGCAAAAAAGTTTTTATTGAAAGCTACGGCTGTCAAATGAATATGAACGATTCGGAGATTGTTGCTTCCATTTTGTTAAAACAAGGTTACAATACAACCGACAATGTTGATGATGCCGATTTGATACTCATCAATACATGTTCGATACGCGAAAAAGCGGAAACTACGGTTCGTAACCGGCTGAAACATTTTAACAAGTTGAAACAAAACAAACCCCAAACCAAAATCGGGTTAATGGGTTGTATGGCCGAACGTTTAAAAGAAAAGATTTTGGAAGAAGAAAAATTGGTCGATTTGGTTGTAGGACCTGATGCATACCGCGATTTGCCCAATTTGATTAACGAATTGGAAGATGGACGAAAAGCGGTAAACGTTTTGCTCAGCAAAGAAGAAACCTATGCCGATATTGAGCCTGTTCGGATAAATTCTAATGGAGTTTCCGCCTTTGTATCCATTACGCGCGGTTGTGACAATATGTGCACGTTTTGTGTCGTGCCTTTTACTCGTGGACGTGAAAGAAGCCGCGATCCCGAAAGTATTTTGTTCGAAATACAGGACTTGCAAAGTAAGGGTTTTAAAGAAGTAACTTTGCTGGGGCAAAATGTTGATAGTTATCTGTGGTATGGTGGCGGATTAAAAAAAGATTTTGACAAACAACCTGATGAAATCAAGGCACAAGCTGTTGATTTTGCTCAATTACTCGACAAAGTTGCCACTCGATTTCCCGATATTCGTATTCGTTTTTCAACTTCCAATCCGCAAGATTTTAGTCTCGATGTAATCAAAACCATGGCAAAACACCCCAATATTGCCAAGCATATTCACTTGCCTGTACAATCGGGAAGTGACCGCATCTTAAAATTGATGAACCGCAAACACAGCGTTGCCGAATACAAAGCCAAAATCGATGCCATTCGTCGATACATTCCCGACGTTGCCATTTCGCAAGACTTGATCGCAGGTTTTAGCACCGAAACGGAAGAAGATCATCGTGCAACTTTGGATTTAATGGATTACGTTAAATATGATTTCGGATTTATGTTTGCCTACTCGGTGCGTCCGGGCACATTGGGCGCCAAAAAACTCAATGATGACGTTCCGCATCATGTCAAATTGCGTCGCTTACGCCAAATAATCGACAAACAACAAGCACATAGTTTGTATCGTATGCAACAGTTTGTAGGCAAAGAAGTTGAGGTATTGATTGAAGGTAATTCAAAAAAATCAGACCGTCATTGGATGGGACGCAACTCGCAAAATGCCGTGGTTATTTTTGAAAAAACCGGACAAGAAAAACCCGGCGATTTGGTTAAAGTTCTAATAGACGATTGCACATCGGCTACTTTGTTTGGAAAAAAAATTTAGTTTCGCAACAACGAATATCAATTAGAAGTTGTCGCAAAAGTTTCGATACCTCGATTTTCGGGAGATACCAAGTTGTTTAAACTTTTGAGACTATCTTTTTTATTGATGTTATTTTAATCCGATTTTACATTCCCAATTTTTTACGACCTTCTTCACTAATCATAGAAGCGTCCCAAGGCGGGTCAAAGGTCAAATCGACATCGACATTAAAATCGGGATATTTTTTATTAATCGTATTTTTTACGTTGTCGGTTATGGCATCACCTAAGGGGCAAGCCGGAGTAGATAGGGTCATTTCGATACGCACATCTTTGTCGCCATCGTATAAAATATTATAAACCAATCCCAAATTGATAATGTCCAATTCAATTTCGGGGTCCATTACGGTTTTTAACAGTTCATAAATATCGTTTTCTACTTTTCTTATGGCAGTCATATCTTTTTTACTCATAATTCTTTATTTTTTTGATGTCCCGAAATTCGGGAGGTTATTTGATACGCTAAGTTCGTTTGGGTACCATGGTGAATCGATAATTTATTGTTTTGTTTATTATTTCAATATTGCCATGTGGGTGAAAATATTATTCAATAATGAGATAATTTTTTTCACTGTATTTATTTTGACACGTTGGTATCATTTTATCCGTCAATTTAATGTTTTGCCAATAATTTTAATAAAATAATCGCTTTCTTGGTAAACTTATGCACCGGTGTATTAATTATGATCTTTCAAAATTTCTTTTTCTCGTTTGTTGATATATTGTTCCGAATCGTGAAAAAACATTTTCCATACATTATAATTATACAAGACGCTTACAATCAAAAACAATACCGTTGCTATCAGCATCAAATTTTGGTTTTGCAAAATTAAAGCAATCGGTGTAAAAAGCAAAAATAACATATACAAATAAAACTGTACACCCGCCACTTTTTCCGAATACAATTCGCGGGGTAGTGGGGTGTGATATTTACCGACCAGTTTTTGATATTTTTCGAGCCAAATAATAAAAGGCAGTGTTTTGTAAGTTTGTCCCAAAGCAATGGTAGTAAAAAAACCGAATATCATACTCAAACCGTATAATAACATAATGATTTCGGCATATCGGGAACCATTTGATTTCGGCAATAAAATTAAAATTAAACTTAACAAAACAGGCAACCCGAGAAATACCAACGAAAGCATGGTGTATTTCATGCCTACATCGAGTGTTTTTTTCATCCTTTTTTTATACGAATCGTTGATGTAAAGCAAATAATAAATAACGCCGGCAATAATTATCGACCAAAATACCAAAATTACAAACCGGTTCGGATAAAGATATTTGCTTAAAACCAATCCGGCTATACCCGTATTAAGCAGATAAAATGATTTGTTTAATAATTTTTCATTGAGGCGGTGCGAAATTAAGAACATGGGTATCAAGGTAGTGCCCACTCCGAAAATCATCATTACAAAAAAACCGACCAATCCCATAATGGCATGCGTATGCAAATGTGCCACGTGTATGGCATTATAAAAATTAAATTTGAAATTAAGAGCCGTTAATAAACCTTCGGTTTCAGCCATTAACAACCAAAACACCGCCGATAAAATAAAAGAAGCTTTTATATTTTTGATGCGGGCGTTTTTGTAACTCATCATAATATTAAACACGAAGAAAAACAAAGACAAATACATAAATGTAGCTGCATAAGGAAGTAAACGAACATAATCGCCTATCCAAAAAGTATAAACCAAAAAAATAATACTTGCGGCTGTGAACCAAAAGGTAAATTTAGCCAATCGCTCACTATACAAAGCCGTATCGAAAATAACGGGTATCAACTGATAAAGCGAACCGAATATCAACATCATTAACCAACCTAATACAGCTGTATGCGTTATGGCTAAAAGTCGATGATTATAATATGCTTGAAAAAAACCCGAAGCCGAAACAACCATCAATATGCCCAATACCAAAAAACCGATGGCGGCAAACAAAAAATGAGGTTTAACGGTGCTGATATCGGGGGCGTTATCGGTGTGTAAATTTTTTGCCATAGTAGTATTTGTTATAAAAATTTATATTCTAACTATTTGATTTATAAACAATTAAATAAGTGTAATCCGGTTCGATTTCTTTTGCTACATAACTGTAATTTCGTTTTTTTAGTTCGGGTAACAAAAACTGCGGAATTCGTTTGTGATGCACAAACAAGGCATAGCCTTCGGGCAATTGTTCAATACTTTCCAAAATACGTTGCATGGGCATGGGCATTTCCAAATCGCGCACATCAATTTGTTTCATTTTGCCGTCATATTGTTTTTCAATTTTTTCAAAATCACCTTCTTTTTGATGTGGCACGGAAACCGGTGCTTTTTCGTTTTGTTTCGAGCTGCTTACTTCCTTATCGAGGCTGTGAAAACGACAAGGTACTTCTTTTTTGCCAAACAATCGTTGCCAAAATCCGGGTTTTTTACAATTCAATTTAAAATATGTCAAATAATTGCCTTCATCATCTTGTTTCATCCAGTGCACAAAGTTCTTGCTTATAAGATAATCAATCAGCGGTATGGGTTCAAAGTCGTTGATAATGAGCAATATTTGTTCGGGTTTGAGGTTTTTGGCTGCTTTGTTGATGTAACCAAAAGGGTCTTTTCCTTGTGCAATAATTGGACGAACATCCAGTTTTACAATTTCACGATTCGAAAAATCGGGTGGCATGATATAAATATTCTTTTTGTCGGTATCGGGTATGTGATAATCCACTTCAAAACCTATTTTTTCCAAAGCTTTTAAAAAATCTTCAACCGGCACTTTGCCTATTTTGGCAGCATCTGCCACCGAAACGCGGGTAGCCAAACTACGACGCAAAATCGGATTTTGCAGTTTCCTAAAATTATGATTTATCCCTGCAATTACATCAATGGCTTGGGGATTTTCTTTTAATATTTTTGAAATTTTGGTAGTTGCGTTTATTTTCATTGTTGCAATTAAATTAGAATGAAAGGCAAAGCCTACAACCGGTCTTCCTTTCTACAAAAAAGCGGGAAAATAATCCTAATTCCCACCTTGATTTTGACGACGCTAAAATACTACTTTTTATTTATTTGGAATTGTTTTAAATAAACTTTTTTTGAAAATTTTTATTGAAAAAAAGATAAGGTTTTACGGGACAAGTTATGTGCCTTTGTTTTAAGTATGTTTTTTGCAACATTAATTTATTTCTCTCATTATTTTGCTGACAAAAATAGTAGTTGCTATTGCTGCATTTAAGCTGTCGGCGGTACTTTTCTGATGTTTAGGTATGGTTATCTTGTTGGTTATCAAACCTTTAATATGATTACTTATGCCATTGCCTTCATTGCCTACGACCAAAATACCTTGATGAGGAAAAAGACTTTGATAGATATTTTTTCCTTGCATACAAGCACCGAAAATCGGTAAACGGCTTTTTGACAAAAAATTTGACAAATCGGTATAAAAAACCGATACGTTTGCCAGAGAACCCATGGTAGCTTGAACAACCTTCGGGTTATAGCAGTCCACCGTATCCAAAGAACAAACAATATTTTTTATACCAAACCAATCTGCCGTTCGAATTATGGTGCCCAAATTACCCGGATCTTGCAAATTATCCAAGGCAATAATCCAACCGGATTGTGGCAACGACAAAGATTTGGGTATTTTAATAATTGCCAAAGCATCTTTCGGGTTCTTTAAAAAACTGATTTGTCGCAAATTTTTTTCGGAGATGATTTCGACCGGCAAATCCTGATTTTTCATTTGCTCAAACGGCACCGTCGAATAAATTTTTTCGGGTATATAACCTGCCGCCAAAAAATCACGAATGCTTTTTAGTCCTTCAACAACAAATGAACCATATAAATTTCGGTATTTTTTTTGCTGCAGTTGTTTGATATGTTTTTTTTCGGATTGGGTCATTCGGAATTAAAAATTTAGAAATGTCATTTAAAAAATTTACTTTTGTAACGACTTAAAATTATATGAGATATTTTACAAAAATATTATTATTTTTTTTAATACTGGGATTGGGTTCATGCAATTTGTATCGAAAAATACCCGAAGGAAAACGTTTGTTACGCAAAAATAAAATTATAGTTGATAAGCAAAACGAAAAATCGGATGAAATTGATGCTTTATTGTTACAACAACCCAATACAACGGTTTTCGGCTATCCGTATTTAGCCGACTTATATATGCTGGCTGACCTGCATCCCGATTACACTTATTATCATTGGATTAAAAACCACCCGAAGACTTACCGCTTTTTGCAAAGGTTTATTTCGCGTAAACAAATCGTGCAATTGCAACGCTATTACAAAGACATCAACAAAACCATTATGAACAACGGCGAAAAACCTGTTTTTATAGATACCGTCAAAACCAAACTTTCAGCCGAACGCTTGCATTTTTACTACGTAAGTCACGCATATCTCGATACCAAAGTATCTTATCAAATAGACACTGTAAACAAGCACAAAGCCGATATTGTTTTTCACATCAAAAAAAATAAGCCTTATGTTATAAAAAAATACGAACAAGAAATCAGTTCGACATATTTGCAAAAACTTTACAATGAATACGAAGATAAAACATATATCAAAACCGGCGAAAGATATAACCGAAACAATTTTGTCAAAGAAAAGGAACGTTTAACCGATTTGTTTCGCAACAAAGGAGTATATCACTTTCAACCTTCGTATGTCAATTTTGACTTGGTTTACGACACCATTAATAACCGCTACGATTTGGAAACTTTTTTGAACATTCCCAATCGAACCATTACCAAAGAAGATACGGTATATACCGAACCGTTTTTGCCGTATCGTATCAAAAACGTAAATATTTATATCTCAAAAAACAAAAATTTTGATACTATTAAAAAACAAGATTCGCTTTATTTTGACCAAATAAATTTATATAGTATCGATGACAAACTTCGCTACAAACCCAAATTGCTTACCGGTTCGGTATTTATCAAAAAAGGTAAGTTTTACAGCGATATAGACCGTTTGCGTACACACCGATTGTTGATGAGTTTACAAAATTTTAAACAGGCATATATTCAATATGTCGAAAACAAAATCGATACCACTCTGACAACCAACATTTATTTAATAGCCGAAAAACGTTTCAGTTGGAAAGGAAGCGTCGATTTTACACATTCCAACATACACGATTTCGGTATCAAGAGCAGTATGTCATTTAGTGCCAAAAATCTGTTCAGAGGTGCCGAAGTTTTAAATACTTCATTATATTTTATGACTGCTTCGTCCAAAAGTTTGGACAAATCGGAAGAACAATTATTTGACGTCAGCGAATTGGGAACCGATGTTACTTTACGTTTTCCGCGATTGCTATTACCTTTCGGATTAAACAAATACATACCCAAATACATGTTGCCTTCCACGTATATTACTTTTTTGGCAAACACACAAACCAATATCGGTTTGGACAGAAGCAAATATGCGGGTATTTTTGGTTTTCAATGGCGTCCCATTAAAGAACGAAAATTTAAAATAGACCTGATAAATTATGAATTTATTACCAATCGTAAAGCCGAAAATTATTTTAAAATTTATACGCTTTCATACGAAAGATTAAAAACTTTGCTCAATGGTATCGGACAATCCGTAACACCCGAAACAGCCGATTTGGTCATAGATTCGTTAATTGACGAAAATAACCCGACGTTTTGCAATCAATATCCCGATGTTTGTGAAGAACTTGAAGCTATTCGAGAACGAGAAGAACGCATTACGCAAAACATTTTTATTCTCAGTAACAAATTCGATTTTTTTTACGACAGTCGCAAACAAGCCTTACAATCTGATTTTTATCTGTTCAATTCTTCATTTGAATTGTCGGGTACCGCACTGGGATTATTTGCTACCGCTTTGGATTTGCCTCGCAACGATTTGGCACAATATACCATAAACGGTGTGCCTTATGCCGAATATTTCAAAACCGATTTGAGTTTTGTAAGACATTGGCAACTACACAAAGAACATATTTTGGCTTACAGGGCATTTGTCGGCTATGCCATACCCTACGGCAATTCGCATAGCGTACCTTTTGTGTCGAGTTATTTTGCAGGCGGTTCCAACGATATACGCGGGTGGCGAGCATATTCATTGGGTCCCGGCACTACGGGCGGTCCCAATGAGTTTAATGAAGCTAATTTTAAAATAACAACCAACCTGGAATATCGTTTTCCGCTGGCAGGTTATTTTAAAGGTGCTTTGTTTGCCGACGCCGGCAATATTTGGAATATAGACAATAACGAAACCGAACCCGAAAGTGCTTTTCACGGTCTTTCTTCCTTAAAAGATATTGCTCTGGCAACCGGTTTCGGACTGCGAGTGGATTTTACTTATTTTATCATCCGTTTTGACTTGGCTTACAAAACTTACGATCCTTCCAAACCCTTGCAACAACGTTGGATTGATTTAAAAAATACCAAACTAACCGACGGTGTTTTAAACTTGGGCATCAGTTATCCTTTTTAGTTTGGTTGGAACCAACTTATTTAATTTTGGTTAAAATAATGTATTTTTGCTTATAAACTTCCGATATGTTGTTAGTGTTATTCACTTGGTTATATGCTTGGCTTGTTTTTTCGGCTTTGGGTTGTTTATTTCAACGCTTTGTCTTAAAAAATGAAGCAACACACCCGTTTTGGATAATTCTCAACGGCATGTTTGTTTACATGATTATCATCTGGACAATTTTATATTTTCGTGGTTATAATGTTTATTTTCAGGCAATTGTAGGCGTTGCATCAATGTTGATTTTGTATGTATTACGTTCAAATTGTCAAATAAAAAAACAAATATTGAAACAGTGGCATACCTTTCACGGATTTGAAAAGTTTTTCACACTCGTTATATTTGTTTTGTCGGCTGCTGTTTCGAGCACCGTTTCGTTACTGCCCGATAACGAAAGTTACTATATACAAACCGTAAAATGGGCTAATGAACAGGGTTTTGTTTACGGGCTCATGAATATTCACCCGTTTTTAGGTCAATTTTCCGGCTGGCATATTTTACAAGCCGGCATCAATGGACATCAAGCCGAATTTACAGCTAATGCGTTAAACGGTTTTTTATTGATCTGGTTTGTTTTTTGGGTATTTTCCGATTCCGATCAATATTTTTCCGGTTGGCTTCGCTACGGATTGGTGTTTGCTCCTGTTTGGGTGGTTACCACCGGAGCACCTTCTCCCGATTTGCCGGTTTGGTTACTTTCATTAACCGTCTTTGATTTATTTGTAAAGCTTTATAAAAGAATTGACAATCAATATTTTAATCAATTTATTATCTTAACTTTTTTCGGTCTGTTAATCAAACCTACGACAATTGTAAACTTGTTTTTGCTTATGGTTTTGTGGATTAAATATTTTAAGAAATTAAAAAAAAACCTGTGGTTTTTGACAAGTTTCGGTTTGCTTTTTGCAGTTTTTTGGTTGAGCAAAAACTTCATACTGACCGGTTATGCCTTTTATCCTTTTAATTGGGGTGGCAAAGTATTACAACCCGTATGGCAATATCCTCCCGAGCTTTTACATTTTTTGAAAACAGCCGGGCAAAATGAAAGTCATGCTTTGGTATGGAACAATTTATCGAGTAAAGCCTTTGTGCAATGGTTATTTCCCGACAAATTTCCCGAAAAAATATTTAATCCGGCAATGTTAATCTTTATATTGATTTTTCCTTTCATTATCAATCGAAAAAAACAAAACCGCAAAGCTTTACTTTGGATATATTTAACAAACACGGTATATTTAACAATCATTTTATTTATCAATCCCAACAGTCGTTTCTTTATGCACGGTTTAATGTTTATGAGTTTGTTGATATTACACCGTATTTTACCCGAAAAATCAGGTAAATTATTACAAAAAGCAAGCTTTCCGTTCTTAGCAACAAGTTTAGCGGCACTATTGTTTTTGAAAGGATTTAATTACCGTCAAATTATGGTGCCTCGGGTTTCGGGTTTGCCGAACCGTTTCAAAACATATACCAAAGCCCGTTTGCACTACCATGCTCCGCAACAACCGGATTTATTTTGGCAAACCGGCGACGCACCGCTTCCTGCCATTGCGCCGCGTATGCTTCGTTTTTTTGAAAAAGAATTCGGTTATTATCCACAACCCATACCAAACAAAAAAGCTTATTATTCAAAAAAAGAATAATAAGCTTTTTATAAGAAATTACAAAATATTTTATAAACGCATATCACTCATTTCTTTCGGGTAAATGGCTTTTACATCGTATATCAAAGCTTTGGGGCGAACATATTGTTTCAAATCCATGCTTTTAAATTCGTTGTGTGCCACTACTGCCAATACGGCATCATATTTTTGTTCGGGTTTAATGTCCGCGATCAAATCCAATCCGTATTCGTTTTTAACTTCTTGTGGTGAAGCCCATGGATCATATACATCGACTTCCATTTGATAGTCTTGCAATTCACGAACAACGTCAATTGCTCTCGAATTGCGAATATCGGGACAATTTTCTTTAAAAGTTATTCCCAAAACCAAAACTTTGGCACCTTTTACTTTGATATCTTTTTTGAGCATGGCTTTAACCGTTTCTTGTGCTACAAACTGTCCCATACTGTCATTCATACGACGTCCTGCCAAGATAATTTCGGGATTATAATCATATTCTTTGGCTTTGTGTGCCAGATAATACGGGTCAATCCCTATGCAATGTCCGCCAACCAAACCGG
This sequence comes from Flavobacteriales bacterium, assembly GCA_027065715.1. Lineage (GTDB taxonomy): Bacteria > Bacteroidota > Bacteroidia > Flavobacteriales > Flavobacteriaceae > WGBX01. The sequence goes on along the minus strand of JAMONO010000027.1, from coordinate 29,481 downwards.
GGCGAAACGGCAAGAAATTCCATTTGGTACCGGCAGCTTCCAAAACTTCAATGGTATCTATGTTCATTAACCTAAAAATTTTGGAAAGTTCATTGACAAAAGCAATATTGATGTCGCGTTGGGCATTTTCAATAACTTTGGCGGCTTCGGCTACCTTTATCGAAGAAGCTTTATGAGTGCCCGCTTCAATTACACTTTGGTATAACCGGTCAATTTCATCGGCAATTTCGGGAGTCGAACCCGAAGTAACTTTTAATATTTTGGTTACGGTTCGTTCCTTATCACCCGGATTGATACGTTCGGGAGAATAACCTGCAAAAAAATCGATATTAAAACGCAATCCCGATTGTTTTTCCAAAATAGGAATACACTCTTCTTCGGTTGCCCCCGGAAAAACAGTTGATTCGTATATAACGATATCGCCTTTTTTCAAAATCTTCCCAACACTTTCACTGGCTTTGTAGAGTGGTGTTAAATCCGGAATTTTATGTTTGTCAATAGGCGTTGGAACCGTTATGATATAAATTTGAGCATCGGCAATATCTTGCAAATCGTCAGTCAATGATAGCCCTTTGCGGTCATAATCATTAACCAAAACGCTTTTTAACAAATCTTGTTCTACTTCCAAAGTGCTGTCCATTCCTTGTTTGAGTTCGTTTACTCTTTGAGTATTTATATCAAATCCGGTTACTTTGTACTTTGAAGCAAAAGCCACCGCCAAAGGCAAACCTACATAACCCAAACCTATAACGGCTAATTTTTTATCACTCATATAAAATGTTTTTTCAAAGAAAATCGATTAATTTTGTTACCGGCAAATATATGATATTTTTGCCGATTAAAATAATAAAAGCAATTTCATTTGCTTATGTCAAATATTCATAAATATATTATATAACAATTTGATTATCAGTCTAAAAAAAAATAAATAAAATAACAATAAACACCTCCGAAAATTATGATTAAATTAGACAAAGGCAACATTTTTCGTATCGTTGTATGGTTTGTGATGCTCATTGGCGGTGCACTGGTGAGTATTTATTTGGACAAAATTTATTTTTATTCGCTGTTCAACAGCCTGCAATTTCACATTGTTACTCTTATTCCCGGTTATATTTTGCTTCGCATGGTATTAAAAGCCAGTCGCAATACAGGTCGATATTTAGCCCGTATGGGTAGAGAGGGAAATATTTCGCGGTTGCAAACCAACAAACTGGTAACAACCGGATTGTATGGCTGCATGCGACATCCCATGCACTTGGGTTTAATGTTTTTTCCCTTGGCCTTTGCGCTGTTGCTGGGTAGTCCGTTTTTTATCGTGATATTGGCGCCTTTGGAAATGTTTTTTATGTTTATCATGATAAAATTGGTCGAAGAACCCGAAGCCGAAAAAAAATTTGGTGAAGCATACCGTCAATACAAAAAAAATGTGCCTTTTTTTAATTTTTCCGTCTATTGTTTACGAAAATTATTACAATAAGACAGTTAGACTAAAATATTTTTACTTTATTATCGGGTTTTTTGCTATTTTATGACGAAGTTTTGAGAAAAACAGACCGATAAATCGACGTCCCTTATGCTTCGAGATATACCCATTGAAACGTAATACAGTGCCTAAGCATACAATCCCCGTAAAGGAGCGACAGCGGCGAGGTGTTATGCTATGTGATGCGTAAAGCTCTTGTAAAAGTTTTTTAGATAAAATGGGTAGCTCATAATAAAAATATGCCCCTCCCTCCCCAACATAGTTGGGGATTGGGGGCGGTTTTTTTTTAATATCCTAATTCTTTTAACTTTTCTTTTACGTGTTCGCCTATTTGCTTACCAAATTTTCTGCCCAATTCATACATTGCTTCTGTTATTTCGGGTTTATATGTAACGGCATTTATCCCGTATTGGTCTATGGTATCTATGATTTCTTGCGCTTCGGTTTCTGTATAATATTGGCGGTATATTTCTTTTACTTCCGTTACAAATGATTGATAGTTAATTTCCGATTGTATTTCTTGCCATACTTTTTGGGGTACATCCGGTCTTTGTTTGGCATAATAAGACAAGATTTGACTTATCATTACTTGCGATTGTGCAACCGTTTGCGTTTTTTCTATTAACGCATCATATACGCTTTGGGCGGATAATATATATTGTAAAATTAATAATGTTATAGTTACAAATAATTTCATTTGCTTATTGGTTTATAATCCAAAATTTCTTTTGGATCAAAATCTTTTAATCCAAATATTTCTTCATCAACACTGTAATTATTAAGGTATTCTTTTATAGTATCTAATGTAATATGGTATGCAAATTTCATACCTTCATAATATGAGCTATCGTAATTATTAGCATTTATATTTTTTAAATATAATGCTTTATCTTTAAGTGCAGAAATTATTTCAAATAATAATAATTTATAATCTGTATTTTCCATTTTTAATTATTTAATTCTTTTAATGCCTGTTCTTTTACTTTTTTATATTCTTTATTTCTTCTAATATCTTCTTTCCAATGGTGTATTATATTTTTTTTATGTTGTTCTGAAAATTTATCCCATTTATCACCATATTTTAATTTAGGATTTATTAACCATTTTTTATGTTTCTCTATTTGTTTAGTGTGTGATTTTATCGAACTTTTTAATCTTTTTTTGATAACATCAATAGATTCTCCTGCATTTAATTTTAAAAAGTTTTTTAATTCATTTAATGCAGCAGTTTTAAACGACTTTTTTGCCTTTTTCCATACCCCTAATAATTTCTTTCCACTTAAAGAGAACTCACCCGTTTTTAACAGGTATTTAACTTCACTTACTCCAACAAGTGCCGTTAGTCCGTCAAAAATTAGCTTACCGTGTTGGTAGCCCGCTTCGGCTGCTGTGCCTTGAAAGGTTGTTTGGTCAAGCCATTCGCCAAATTCTTTTTTGATGTTTGTCCAAATCTTATTTCTTAAATCTTCATTGGTTAAAGCATTTAAAGCCATTTTGGCTGTTTCCATTGCTTCGCTTCTTATTTTTTTGGCTTCATCAGAAAAGAAAAATATGGGATTAAAAATTGGATTAAAAGCATTAGAAGTTTGTGCCATACCGGCAACTAAATCTATGGTTTCAATTATTCCATCACCAATTCCTGCCAATAAACCTGTAAGGTAAGATGAATTTTCAGTAAGTAAGTCTTTTAATCTAAAAGGTATTGGACCTTCACCATCTTCATCATTGTAATATAGTGGATTGTCTGAGGCATAAACATAAGGCGACATGCTTGGGTATTGTCGTGCTCGTGGATCTACGGAATTAAATCGCCCTAATCTCGGGTCGTAAATGGTTCTGCTACCAAAATTTAAGCTGTTTCCAACACCTTTGACTTCATCATCTTTCTCCATGCCGTTAAACCCATATCTATAACTCCTTTATGCTTTTTTTCGGTTTTTTTTGACCTCAATGGACTTTTTCAATGAACGCTTTTCGAGGGTAAAGATAAGATATTTTTATCAATCCTCCTATTGTTTGTCTTTGGTATTAGTTAATCTGTTAATCAATGTTTTTTGCCTTTTTTTAATAAATCAAGCCTCTCAATAATCCGAGAGATTAAAAAAATTAAACAATTATTAAAATAATTTATGATATTTTGGTATATTTATGTCATGTTAAAAATAAAAAAAGACATAAAATGTTACAATTGCGGTTACCCTCTAAAAGGTGATGAAAATTATTGTCCGTATTGCGGACAAAAAAATGACATTCGTCCATTGAGCATACAATTGTTTTTTCAAAATATGCTGGACAACTTTTTTAATTTTGACAACAAAATATGGCAAACCCTTACTAATTTGTTAAAAAATCCCGGTAAAGTTCCTTTGGAATATATACAAGGCAAAAGGGTACGATACAGCAATCCGTTTCGTTTTTTGTTGCAAGTGAGCCTTATTTATTTTTTATTTTCGGGACTTATCAATATGTTGTCGGTCAAAGATAAACCTTCTTTTATCAATATCAATACAAGTATAAATGACAGTTTGGCAATTCCCCGACAAATAGAACAAAGGTTCGTTCAAAAATTGGATAGTTTGGACAAAGAAATTCAATTTTGTCAAAAACTGCAATCCGATACTCTTAACAATAAACAAAAAGACAGTTTGATAAACAAGATTTTGCAAGTTAATTCCGGCAAAATAAGCAATAGTTTCAGTTTTACCAATCAAAGTTTTTCGCACAATGATTACACCTTTGAAAGTTTGTTGTATCAGTATTTAAAAGGAAAACATATTGATTATTATTATCCGGCATTAAAAAACAATTTGGAATTTGAAAAAATGTCTTTTTTAAAAAAAATTGCCGAACTGTCGGGATTAGTAACCAACGAACCATACAAATACATGGAAGAAAAAGATATAGCACATTATTTGCAAATCAATGACAATTGGCAAAACAGATTGGCTATTGCTTTTCCTCGTCGTTTAAAAACACTTTTTACAACCAAGCAAAACCAAAGGCAATATAAACAAGCCGTTATGTCAAAAATCAGTATCGGATTATTTTTTGTTTTACCTGTTTTTTCGTTGTGGGTTTATTTGTTATACTATAAAAAGGCTCACTCTTATACCGAAACTTTAATTTTTGTTTTCTATTTACAAAGTGTCTATTTCTTGCTACTTTTGACAGGTTTAATAATGGAACTTCTTCCCAAAGCAACCGGTTTGATATTTAGCATAACGGCAAATTTGTGGTTTGTATATTATATTGTTAAAAGTTTTGAAGTTTTTTACAAACAGAATTTTCTAAAAACAACAGGAAAAGTATTGTTTTTGGTAATGCCTGTTTATTTGATTATGACAGCCATGGGTTTTTTGGTTATTTCGGTTGTTGCCTTGTTAAACAATTAGCTACCCAAACGTTCTATTTTCCAAGTATAATCATCTTGCAAACGGTATCGTATGCGGTCGTGTAGCCTGTTGGGGCGTCCTTGCCAAAATTCAATTTCGACCGGTTTGACCAAATATCCGCCCCAATGATTGGGGCGCGGCACTTCATTGCCTTCAAATTTTTTTTCAAATTCGGCGTATCGTTGTTGCAAAAATTGTTTATGAGGTATGACTTCGCTTTGTGGTGATGCCCAAGCGCCTATTTGACTGCCACGCGGACGTTGTTCAAAATATCCGTCAGATAAATTTACGGGCAATTTTTCAGCCATACCCTTTATTTTTATTTGTCTTTCCATTTTAGGCCAAAAAAACGCCAACGATACTTTGGGATTATATGCAATGGCTTTACCTTTTTCGCTATTGTAATTGGTATAAAAAACAAAACCTTCCCATGTAAATTTTTTAAGCAAAACCACTCTGATACGCGGGTAACCGTCCAAGCCGTTTGTAGCCAAACTCATGGCATTGACTTCTATACAATCTTCATTTTTTTCGGCGTCGACAAACCAATCTCGAAAGAGTTCCAACGGATTATCCGGAACCGTACTTTCGTCCAATTCGGCACGCCTATATATTTTTCGATAATTACTTAAATCCTTTTGCATACCAAAAGCTTTTACAACAAATATACATTAATTAGTTGAAAAATATTTGACAAAACTATAAAATATCAATTGGTCTTTTATTGTTTTTGTTATTTTTACCTTAAAATATCCATTTATGTTATCCAATGCTTCCAAATATGCCATAAGAGCGGTTTTATTTTTGGCCGAAAACAGTTCTTACCACAAAAAATACGGTTCAAAACAAATTGCCGAAGAACTCGAAATTCCTTTGTCATTTATAGCCAAATTGCTACAACAACTGGCTAAAGCCGGTGTTATTTCATCAACCAAAGGACCCAAAGGCGGTTTTTTTATGACACCGCAAAATATGCAAAATAATATCAATTCGATATTAAAAGAAATTGAAAATGAGAATATTTTTGAGGGTTGTTTTTTGGGATTGCCTCGATGCAGCGACGAAAATCCGTGTCCGGTTCATCACATAGTTGCTCCGTTTAAAGATGCTTTGTGGAATAAATTTCAAAATCAAACCATATTGGATTTTGCACGCGAAATCAAACAAAACGGTTCCTTCCTGTCGTTAAAAGGTGTCGAAATAAAAAGAAAAGATTTATTGTAATAGTTACCAACTTCCGGTAGCACCGCCACCGCCAAATCCGCCGCCGCCAAATCCGCCCGAAAAGCCACCGCCAAAGCTACTGCTTCCCGAACTGCTTCCCCACGAGCTGCTGCTACCACTACTGGTATAAATAATAGGACCGCCACCGGACGAACTTCCAGAACTTCCTGATGAATTTCCAAAAACCAAAGCAATAATAATAATCATGAAAAAAATAAATAAAAATACAGCCCAAAAAGGCCACGATTCGGAATCGCTCGTATCATTGGTAAATTCACCCGACAATATTTTTTGAATGGTATCCAAAGCGGCATTCAGTCCTTCATAAAATTTTCCTTGTTTAAAATAAGGGATAATGTCGCGTTCAATAATACGTCTCGACAGTGCGTCGGTTAGCAAATGTTCTACTCCGTAACCGGTTCGGATGGTTATTTTGTGATCGTCACGCGATATGAGAATGAATATTCCGTTACCTTTGTTTTTTTGACCGATACCCCACTTATGAGCCCATTCGGTAGCATATAACGAAATATCGTCATTGAGTTTTTTTATGGTGGCAATAACTATTTGAGTAGAAGTAGAGTCGTTGTATTTACTGATTTTTTCTTGCAGTTTTTTGCGTTCGGCATCGGTTAGCATGTGCGCATAATCATATACCGAAACGGTTTGTTGCTGTTGCAAGGTTGGTTTTTGAGGCAAACCGTCTTTTTCAATGACCAATTTAGGCACCGGTGCCAACATATAACGATCTTGTCCGGACATGGACAAAAAACCGGAATATATTACAAAAAATAGAACAATAAATTTCAGTTTTGACATGAATCAGTTTTTTGAAATTTCGTCAGGAAGTTCATTGACATCATCATTTTGGTATGGAAAAAAGTTTTTGAGCTTTTTGCCAACCATTAAGATGCCACGTTCCAACCCCAGTGTATAATCTCCTGTTTTAAAGTGCTTCAACACCTCTTTTTTTACATCTTGCCAAAAATCGGGCGGCACTTTGGCATCGATACCTTTATCACCCAAAACGGTAAAAACTTTGTGTTTTATATCGACATAAAACAAAACTCCGTTTCGATCTTTGGTTTGGGTCATACCTATCCGGTCAAAAACCGATTCGACATAAGGCATCGAAGGTTTTTCTTTGTTTTTTGATTCTAAGTGAACACGTATTTCACCCGAAGTATTTTTTTCGGCTGTTTGAATTGCTTTTATAATACGTTGTTCTTGTTGCGGTGTTAAAAACTGTCCGGTTGTCATTAAAATTCGACTTTGGGTGCTTTTTCGGCGCCTTTTTCGCTTGAAAAACGTGCCATTTCTTTAAATCCGAATAAACCGGCAAATAAGCGTCCGGGGAATTTTTTAATGTGTATATTGTAAACATTTACCGCATCGTTAAACCGGTCTCTTTCGACTTTTATACGGTTTTCGGTTCCTTCCAATTGACTTTGTAATTCGAGAAAATGTTTATCGGCTTTTAATTCGGGATATTTTTCAACGGTAACCAACAAACGGGACAGGGCTCCGCTTAAACCTTGTTGGGCTTGTTGAAACTGTGCCAATTGTTCGGGTGTTATATTGGTAGGATCAATCTTGGTTTGGGTAGCAGCGGCACGAGCTTTTATAACGGCTTCCAAGGTTTCTTTTTCGTGTTTGGCGTATCCTTTAACGGTATTGACCAAATTGGGTATCAAATCGGCTCGTCGTTGATAAGCACTTTCGACTTTTGACCAAGCGGTTTTGGCATCTTCTTGATAAACAATGGCATTGTTATAGTAGCGACCTACGGTTACATATAACAAAAAGGCTATGGCTAAAAAAGGAGCTAAGGCAGTTAAAAGTTTTTTCATAACTATTTTAATTTTAGATTGTGCAACAAAGATATTAAAAAATACCTATAAGTTATCCCGTATTTTTATCAACTGCTGTTTTATGTTTACCAAACGCTCAATTACGTTTATATTCTTACTTATTTTTTGACGTTCGGTGCGTAATTTTTTCTTGGCTCCTTCGAGTTTGTATTTGTTTTCTTTAACCAAATGGTAAATCAACTTAAAATTTTCGACATCTTTTTGCGTAAAAAGGCTTTCGCCTTTGGCATTTTTTTTCGGTTTGATTAAAAACGAAAATTCTTTTTGCCAGTAGCGTAACACCGAAGGTTTTAAGTCAAAGGCATCGGCTAATTCGTTGATACGATAATATACCTTTTCGGGTAAAGTTTTCATTAATCGAGTGATTGATTTTCTTCGGAAGCCATTTTTCGTAATTCGGCATATTGTTTAGCCGACAAATCGTTGTAGTAATAATTAATAGGATTTACTCGCTTGCCATTAACATGCACTTCATAATGACAGTGCGGTCCTGCCGACAATCCGGTATTTCCAACATATCCTATTATTTGTCCGCGCTTGACTTTTTGACCGTTTCTTACGGCTACTTTACTCATGTGTGCATATAAAGTTTCATAACCAAAACCGTGGTCAATAACCACATGCTTGCCAAAACCGTTTGATTTCCAACCGGCATGTTTTACAATACCGTCTCCGGTGGCATAAATCGGGGTTCCTGTTTTGGCGGTAAAATCCATACCGTAGTGCATGCGACGTGTTTTTAAAATAGGGTGAATACGCATACCATAGCCCGATGCCATACGAGTTAAATCTTTATTTTGTACCGGTTGAATGGCAGGTAAATGGGCCAACATTTTTTCTTTGTTTTTGGCTAACTTTACAACTTCATCAAACGATTTGGATTGCACAACTAATTGTTTTTCAATCTGTTCTGCTTTGTTAAGAGACTGTTTTATCAATTCCGAATTGTCATAACCCGATAAGTTTTCATACAAATCAACTCCGCCGTAACCTGCTTTTCTAACATCATCGGGAATGGGATCTGCTTCCAAAATAGTTCGATATATATTATTATCCCTTTGTTTGATGTCATTGAGCACCAATTCGATATTTTTCATTTTTTTATCGAGCAACTCATAGTTTAATTTCAAATTTTCGTTTTCGCGAACCAATTCTTTTTCGCGAGGGGTTTGAAAAAAAGCTTTGGGTGAAGACAGCAAAACCATAAATACCCCGACACCAACAATAGCACCGGCAATAAAAACCATAATCCATTTGGTTGAACCGGTTTCCAATTGTTGATAAGAAAGTGTTTCGGGATCGTAAATAAATTTCCGTTTCGCCATATTTTGTCTTATTTTTGTTGCTCCAAAAAATTACAAGTTTGGCTTGTAATGTTGCAAAGTTAAAAAAAATATTGAAATGAAAATGTTAAATTCCAAAGAGATTAGACAGACTTTTTTAGATTTTTTTGCGTCAAAAGATCATAAAATTGTCCCTTCGGCACCTATTGTTTTAAAAGACGACCCTACATTGATGTTTACCAATGCAGGCATGAATCAGTTTAAAGAGTATTTTTTGGGTTATAAAGTTCCGGAACACAAACGAATAGCCGATACCCAAAAGTGCTTGCGTGTATCGGGCAAACACAATGACTTGGAAGAAGTAGGGCTTGATACTTACCACCATACCATGTTTGAAATGTTGGGCAATTGGAGTTTCGGCGATTATTTTAAAAAAGAAGCTATAGCTTGGGCATGGGAACTACTGACCGAAGTATATAAAATAAATCCGGACAATCTTTATGTAACTATTTTTGAAGGTGCTGAAAATGAAGGACTTGAAAAAGATACCGAAGCTTACAATTATTGGAAACAACATATATCCGAAGATAGAATTCTGTTAGGCAACAAAAAAGACAATTTTTGGGAAATGGGCAATACAGGACCTTGCGGACCTTCGTCCGAAATACATGTCGATTTGCGTTCGAATGAAGAAAAAGCCAAAATTCCCGGCAAGGATTTGGTCAATAAAGACCACCCCGAAGTAATTGAAATTTGGAACTTGGTTTTTATCGAATTTAATCGTAAAGCCGACGGAAGTTTGGAAAAGCTTCCCGACAAACACGTCGATACGGGTATGGGATTTGAACGTTTGACCATGGTTTTACAAGGAAAAAAATCAAATTACGATACAGATATTTTTGTGCCTTTGATTCAAGAAATAGAAAATATTTCGAACAGAACTTACGGCAAAGACGAAAAAACCGACATTGCCATGCGCGTAATAGCCGACCACTTGCGTGCCGTTGCTTTTTCAATTGCCGACGGTCAATTGCCTTCCAATACCGGAGCCGGTTATGTAATTAGACGTATTTTGCGACGTGCTATCAGATACGGTTTTACGTTTTTAAATTTGAAACAAGCTTTTATATACAAACTGGTGCCTACCTTGGTGCAAATTATGGGTGAAGCCTTTCCCGAAATACAAAAACAAAAAGACTTGGTTAGCAATGTAATTCGTGAAGAAGAACAGTCGTTTTTACGCACATTGGAACAAGGCTTGGTATTACTCAACCGCATCATTGAAACAGCTTCGTCCAATAAAATTTCGGGCAGCAAGGTTTTTGAACTGTATGATACTTATGGTTTCCCAAAAGATTTAACCGCACTTATTTTGCGCGAAAAAGGCTATACGTTTGACGAAACCGAATTTGAAACCGAAATGCAAAAACAAAAACAACGCAGCAAATCGGCAGCAGAAATTTCGACTGATGACTGGGTAATTGTCAATGAAGATGACGAAGAAGAATTTGTAGGATATGACAATTTGGAAACTTTGGTAAAAATAACCAAATACCGTAAAGTTTCGTCAAAAAAAGACGGCGATATGTATCAATTGGTTTTTAATCTGACCCCTTTTTATCCCGAAAGTGGCGGACAAGTCGGCGATCGCGGTTATTTGGAAGCCCCCAATGGTGAAGTTACTTACATTACAGACACCAAAAAAGAAAATAACCTGATAGTTCATCTGTCAAAAACTTTACCCAAAAATGTTAATGAACTTTTTAAAGCCGTAGTCGATAAAGATGCACGTGAAAAAACGGCTGCCAATCACTCTGCTACGCATCTGCTTCATCAAGCTCTCAGAGAAGTACTCGGTAAACATGTCGAACAAAAAGGTTCATTGGTTGCACCTACTCATTTGCGTTTTGATTTTTCGCACTTCGGCAAAATGACGGAAGATGAAATACAAAAGGTTGAAAATTTTGTCAATGCCCGTATAAATGACAAATTGCCATTGGTAGAAAAACGCAATATTCCCATTGCACAAGCCATGAAAGAAGGTGCCATGGCACTGTTTGGCGAAAAATACGGTGATACGGTGCGTATGATTAAATTTGGCAATCATGCCGAACTATGCGGTGGTACGCATGTTGCCAATACCGGTGATATTTGGCAATTCAAAATACTGAGCGAAAGTGCCATTGCCGCCGGTATCCGCCGAATTGAAGCCATAACCGGAAAAACCGTAAAAGACTATTATTTGCAGCAAGATCAAGAGATGAAACAGCTCAAAAAAATTCTTAAAAATCCAACCGATCTGACCCAAAGTGTTCAAAATTTGCAAAATGACAATCAAGCACTTCGTAAAGAAATTGATAAACTAAAAAAAGAAAAAGCACGTTTTATACAAGCGCAGCTTAAAAACGAATTTGAAGATTTGGGCAATATTCGCTTTTTGGCAAAAGAACTCGAATTGGACAGTGCCACCGTCAAAGACTTATTATTTTCGTTTGGAAAAGAGCTCGACAATATTGTAGCCGTTGTAGGCACGCATCAAAACAACAAAGCTGTTATCAGTCTTTATATATCCAAAAATTTGATTGAAAAATACGGTTTACACGCCGGAAATATAGTTCGTGAAGCTGCCGGCGAAATACAAGGCGGCGGTGGAGGACAAGCGTTTTTTGCCACAGCGGGTGGTAAAAATCCGGCAGGTCTGCCCAAAGCCTTGCAAAAAGCCAAAGAACTGGTATTGAAAAAAATACAATAAGATGAAAGTAATCATTGCCAGCACATCAACCGTTTACGGCGGCAAATATTTGGAATATATGACGCCGGCACTTACCGATTTTTTTGCCGGTATCAAACATATCGTTTTTATACCTTTTGCACGCCCAAGCGGATTGACACACGAGGCATATACCGATATTGCACGCCGGTATTTTGAAAAATTAAACATTGAAATTAAAGGTTTGCACCAATTTGATGACCCGAAAAAAGCTTTGTTGTCGGCACAAGCTATTTTTACAGGAGGCGGCAATACATTTTTGTTGGTTCAACAATTGTATAAATTAAATTTATGGGAACCGTTGAAGACCGCTATTCAAAAAGGCACACCTTATTTGGGAACCAGTGCCGGTTCTAACATTACCGGTCAAAGTATGCAAACTACCAATGATATGCCCATAGTTTCCGTTCCTTCATATCAAACTTTGGGATTATTTCCGTTTAACATCAATCCGCACTACCTCGATCCCGAACCCGATTTGTTGCAACACATGGGTGAAACTCGCGATACTCGTCTAAGGGAGTATTTGCACTTTAACAAAATACCTGTGGTTGCCCTTAGAGAAGGTAGTTGGATTGAAGCCGGAGATAAACAATGTATTTTGAAAGGAAAATTTCCGGCTCGGATTTATCTCAATTTGAAAAATATAAGAGAAATACGTAGTGGAACCGATTTGTGTAAAATCTTTTCTTAATTAAGAATTCAATAAGGCTTTACAATTAATTTTCAATCGATTTATAAAAATTCTTAAAAGAATAAGTATTTACTAAGACTACAAATCGGGATTAATACCAAAACCTATGCCTTTTTTGGTTTTAATTTTGTTTTTACCTATCTTTTTGCGTAAGTTATTCATGTGTACGTCTAAGGTTCTTTCACCAACAATTACGTTTCTGCCCCAGATATGTTCGTAAATTTCGTCACGCGAATATATTTTGCCGCGATCGGAAGCCAATAAATTTAATATATCATATTCGATTTTTGTCAAATCAACTTCTTTGTTTTTGCGGGTTACTTTTCGCTTTTTGGGATTGATGGTAACACTTCCTATTTTGATTTTTTTCTTGCCGGTATTTATTTTTTTATGATAATTGATCAAAGCTTTGAGTTTGGCTTTCAACAATTCATTTGACAAGTTTTCATCGACAAAATCTACAATACCGTTTTGAAAACACTGCAATATCAAAGTTTCATTCAAAGGTGTGTATAAAACTACGGGTATGTTTTGTGCATGATTGTTTTTTGTAATATCCGCCATTTTTTGACAAACATCATCGGTTTTCCAGTTTAACAATATCAAATGTTTTTTTTTAACCGTGTTCAAGTTGTCGGAAGATAATAACACGAATGTGTTACCCAAAGCTTTTTGCAATTTGTTTAAGGCTTTTTTTGAAAATCCGATTGGTAAAATATTGATAGTGTTCATAAAGCAGCAGACTTAATATGCGAATGTAAAAGTAATAAAAAAATATACAATAAAAAAAGCTGCCCGACCGGACAGCTTTTATTAAGAAATTTGAAACTTCTTATAATTTTTGTATTTTAATGGTTTTGGCTTTTTTGTTTTGTCTATCTACTATGGTTAAGATATAAACACCGGTTTTGTAATTGGACATATTGTAAGAAGCTTGATTTTCATCTTCTATATTGTTTTGCCACAATTGCTTGCCGGTCATATCAAACAAGTAAATTTCATAATTGCCGTAATCGGGCAATTGGATACTTAGATTGTTACGAACGGGATTGGGGTATATTTTCAAACCTTCCAATACGCCGTAATCTTCAATTCCTACTATGGAAGCGATATCGGGTCCTACAAATCCTTCGGACAAGTGCAGGTTACCTTGTGTGGTTTCTTGCACTCCTATTTCGCCAATGGCATAAACCATATACAAGTTACCACTTGATGCCGAACCGCCACCACTTGACAGACTGCTTTTGCGAAATTCAACTTGGCTAAATCCCAAACTTACAGTCAATAATGTTAATAATGTAAATAAATATTTCATGACATTAAATTATTTTTTATAAATTACAAAGTTAAATGCTTTATCAACTTGAGTTCCCGATGAATTTTCAGTTTTGACAAAAACATGATCATTATTTCCCGTAGGAAGAACATAAGCTCTAACGTAAACTTGACTGGAATTGTATCCCGCAGTGGCAATTATTACAGTATTAGATTGGTTCATATCGGTATAAGTATTCAGAGTTATTTTATATACTCCGGCCGCGGTTTTATCAACCGTAAAATTGCCGGAACCTGTTTTGATGGTTCCATCATTTGAAATAAATCCATAAGCAATAGGCATCATATTGGCATCACCGGTATCATTATGGTGCAATTCGCCTTTTGTATAAATATCTCCGTTGTGATCTACTTTAAACATAGTGCTATTTGATAAGTTACATTCAATAAACTGTGCTGTTCCTGATGAAGGTGCTGTGCCAATTTCCAAATCCAATACATCTTGACCTGAAATCGGAGTATTGTATTTAAATCTAACTAATTCAGAATTAGTTGGATAATCACCTACTCCTAATTTGTCTTGCTCACCGGTGATTTTTTCGGCGGTTTTGGCATAAGGCACATATTTAAAAATTTCATTATTAACCAATGTAACATAACCTGTTCCGGTATCTACCAAAATTGTCAGTTTCAAGTTGCCTGACCCCCAAGGGACATCTTTAAATTGCGATACGCCACCTGTTCGGGTTCCTTCACCGATAATAATGCTAAAAATACCATTGGCATCGGTATGAACATTATTGTGGGTTTCCGCCCAACGGGTAGTGCTTCCTTGTCTGATATTAACTTTAACCGAAATAATGGCGTTAGCAACAGGGTTTCCATTATCGGTTACCAAAGCCTTGTAATTAAATCCGTGATTGGTTTGTGCTCCGGTTAAACTTGCCATTAAAAAGGCTACAAATAGTAAAATTGTTTTTTTCATAACTTATATTTTTTAAATTAACATTGTAAATTTAATTATAAAACATAGTTATTTAAATTAAACTTTACCAATGTGCCAAATAAATTTGTAAACAGCCAATATTAATACATAAATGACATGCTATCGGTTTCCCAATTCAATCACTTCCAAATTTTGAATATTGCCTTTGTCCAATTCAAACCTGAGCATAGTGCGTTTGTGATGAAATCCTTTTTTGCCGGCGGCTCCGGGATTCATGTGTAGTATATTATTGTTCTTGTCATACATCACTTTTAAGATATGCGAATGTCCCGAGATAAATAATTGAGGCGAAAACTTATTGATAATTTCAATAGCTTTGGGCGTGTATCGTCCGGGATAACCTCCGATATGTATTATAAAAACCTTTACACCTTCGAGACTAAACAATTGTTTTTCGGGAAACTCTTTACGCAAATCACCTCCGTCAATATTGCCGTAAACCGCTCTGACGGGTTTCCATTTTTTTATTTGATCGGTAACCGATACATTGCCTATGTCACCGGCATGCCACACCTCGTCGGCTTGTTTAATGTATTTGAGCATGACCTCATCAAGATGACCGTGGGTGTCGGAAAGCAAAAGAATTTTTTTCATTAATTTTGTTCTAATAAATACAAAAATACAATTAATTGCGTTATTTCATCGAACTTTCGTATGCGGGAACTCGTTACCACGGTTGGCAAACCCAACCCAATGCCGATACGGTGCAAAACAATATCGAAAAAGCCCTATCGCTCTTATTGCGTTTTCCTACCCCAATTACCGGTGCCGGACGCACAGATAGCGGAGTTCATGCCCGTCAAATGTTTGCCCATTTTGATACAAATCTTATTTTTGACCCCAATGATTTGGTCTATAAACTTAATTCATTTTTATCCCATGATATTGCCATTCATCAAATATTTGCCGTTCAAGATCAAGCGCATGCTCGTTTTGATGCCGTTTCAAGACAGTATAAATATTACATACATTCCAAAAAAAATCCTTTTTTGAACGATTTTTCATGGTACTACAAACCCGAATTGGACTTAAAAGCCATGAATGAAGCTGCCAAATCATTGTTGTTTTTTACCGATTTCAAAAGTTTTTCAAAAACTCATACCGATGTCAAAACGTATATTTGTCATATTGAAGAGGCATATTGGCAAAAGGAAAATGACCAATTGGTATTTACCATTACGGCAGATCGATTTTTGCGTAATATGGTGAGAGCAATAGCGGGCACTTTGATCAATGTCGGATTGGGTAAAATAACCCCGACCGATATGGTGAAAATAATCGAAGCACGCAATCGTAACAAAGCCGGTTTTTCGGTACCCGCACACGGACTTTTTTTAGAAAAAATTACTTATCCCGAACATCTAAAACGCTGACACATGGAAATAATAAAAACTGCTCTTTCCGGATTCGTTACCGGCATTGTTTTGCTGGGACTTATCGTATTCATTTTCAGAAAACAAGAAGATAACAAACGAAAAAAACAGAAATAAACTACCAATAGCAATAACCGATATATTTCTGTAAAAATTAAGGGACAATAATTTGCTACTTGGTATAATAAGAAAGTATCGTCAAAATTTTAAAGTGTTAAAAAAAAATCGTGTAACTTTGTAAAAAAGTTTTTCGGTGTTTATCATTTGTATTTAAATAATTTGCCCATGTTACTCTTTATCAGTTATAGTGAAATATTTGTCATTTTTTTTGTCATGCTGTTGATTTTCGGACCGGAAAAACTTCCCGAAATAGCCCGAAATTTAGGTAAAGGCATTCGGCAACTCAGAGATGCCAGTAACAGTGTAAAAAAAGAGATGTTTAAAGAAACTCAAAAAGCCGGTTTGGATACCGAGGCAATTGAAAAATTGAAAAAAGAAATGAAAGATGCCAAAAAAATAATGAACATCAAAGAAGAAATTACCAATACAATCAAACGGCAATAATGGAACAACTTTTACATTGGGACGAACAAATATTGATATTTTTAAATAATTTGGGCAATACGCACTTTGACGATTTTTGGCTGTTTGTAACCAACCAACGACATTGGATTTTTTTATACCTGATAATTATAGGAGCATATTTTTACTATATGGGCTGGAAAAAAGCTTTGTTTACAATTGTATATCTTGCTATTTTGTTAGGTATTTGCAATGAAACCACCGATTTTTTTAAATCTTATTTTCATCGGCTAAGACCTTCGCAAGATCCGGCTTTGGAAGGACAAATAAGAGAACTTTTGCACCCGCATAATTTTAGTTTTATTTCGGGACATGCTTCCAACTCTACGTTGTTTGTGTGGTTTAGTATTTTTTTGCTTCGCAAATATACACGTTGGATTTATGCATTGGTAATTTGGTGGCTGTTGTTTATGTATAGCCGTATATACACGGGTGTTCATTATCCGACAGACATCATTGCCGGAATTGTTTGGGGATTATTGTTGTGTTGTTCGGGTAAATATTTCTACCGAAAAATAAATTTATTCGGCACAATCTCTTGAAAGCTTTTATAGACTTTTCATTTTTTCTCAATTGATTTGAAGTGAAACTAATAGTCATACCAAAACGACATACAAAATATTTTGGACTATTTTATAAATCGATTTGATATAACAAAAAAATCCGCCTGCCAAACAGCAAGCGGATTAATATATTTTCATTTATCGATACCTTAGTTGGCCGATACTTTAACATCGTCAATTTGAAAAGTGGTTGTTATGCCACCGTCGCCGCCTTTGTATTGAAAAGCGATGTAAACATTGCCGGACAAACAAGACATATCTGCGGTTCCTTCAACCCAATTGGTCATGTAGCCTGTGGCAGGTCCGTCGGCTATATCGGCATCGACCAACAACCAAGTAGCTGTTGAAACATCACCTGTAAAATCCGTTGAAACATATACGCTCAAAGCGGCACCGTTGTTATATCCGGTTTTGGTTTTAAAACTCAACATTTCGCCGTCGGAATTGTCCAAATTGATAGCCGGACTTACCAACCATACTTCCATAGGGTTTTCGCCGGTATTGTAAGCACTGCATTTGGCAAATTTGTTACCGCTGTAACTACCTACTTTAAACAAAGTATTTCCTCCGGTTATATTAACATTAGTCCAACCCGGTATGGAAGTGCTGTTAGAGGCATACGATTCAAAATCTTCAAAAAACACTACGGTATTTCCACCTACATTTGTTCCGTTGCAGTCGAGCATGGGCGGATCACAGCGATCACCGGTAAAATCGAAAGCTTGCGGATTTAACACTCGCAATACATAGTAGTCATCGCGATAATCACGCGATACGATTCCTTTTACACTTCCTTTTCCTTGGGGCAACAAATTGTCTTTAAAAGCAGCAAATGTGCTGGTTTCCAGTTTAAGTTCGGCGTCGTCATTGCAATTTACCATTAAACGATGACTGTCATAACTATCTGCCGGATCGACAAAAGTTTTTCCCAATTCGGTTCTATCAAATTGCATATCGTTTATTTGCACAAACATACCAATCATATCATCGGTTATTTCGTTGGGCGAATTCAATATTTTCGGAGATATTTCGGCGGGTTCACAAGCTCTTTTTATCATTTTTTTGGCTTTGTTTTCTCTGATATTAATAATATCGCCCCCGTCCAATTCACCTATAACGTATTCGCCGTGCACTTTGTTCAGCCCCAAACCGTTGAGTTGAACATAAATTTTTCGTCCTACGTCGTATTTGGTAAACAAGCTGCGCATGTCTATTGCCAGTTTTACGGCATGTTGCGGGTCGGTCGGGTTATCTTGTATAAAAAGTTCTTTGTAAAAGTTTCCGGTTTCATCATTAGATACAACGTAACCGGTCAAATATAAGGGAGTGTTATCTTCTGCTGGAAACTCATATACGGTTCTGTCGTAAGCACCGGGATTTAACGCATGCCAGTTGTTCAAAACCGTTTCAATGGAGGTCATTTGAGAAGCGTCAATGGCGGGTTCTTCGCATTTGATTTGCGGAGTTGCATAATCCGTATCTTTGACACACGAATTAAGGGTAAGGGCAACAATTGTTAAGCCTAAAAAGCTGTAAATTATATTTTTCATTTTTAATTTATTTTTCATTTTTTTAAGTTTTTTTTGTGATTAAAATCTGACATAAAAGTTTAAATAATAAGTGGTGCCGCGTCCATACCAATATTTATTTCCGAATAAGGGGTGTTCGAGTTCGGCATCTTCTTTAAAGTTGGCGAAATTACCTTTACGCGATTGTTCAAAACCGCCGCTACGATATTTTTCACCCAACAAATTGTTGATACTGGCAAAAAAACCGAGATAATATTTATCGATTTTCCACGATTTTCCACCGACAATATTAACCAAAAAGATATCGTCCAAGCGTTCTTGTGCCAACAATCTATCAACTTCTTCTTGGGTTACTCCGGTTATGGGCGTTCCGTCATCGGGGTCGATATAAAAATTGTCGGTTCTTCGCAAAGATGATAAACCTACATAATTGTTGGTCAATAAGTTGGCATTGGCAGATACCCACCAATATTTGGGGTCTCTGTATTCAAATCCGACTGAATATCCGCGTTGAGGCGACCCCGATTGTTTATAATCTTTGAGATAAGAAGTAAAAGTAGCTTCGTCGTTTTCGCTGGCGGATACTTTTAATTTCGGATTGTTATCATAGGTAAATTGACCTATGGCAATACCACCCAAAAATTTAACCGTAGGTGTTAATTTGGCTTCAACGCCCATTTCCATACCGATATTTTTCTTTTGAATACCGTATAAAGCAGCGGTCAAAAAATCATCGGTTTTGGTTACTCCGCTGATACCTTGCACGTAATAAAAACTAACTTCGGTCATGTCTTTAAACCGGGTATAATAACCGGTTAAACGCAATTTAACTGCTTGTGTTCTGTAATAATAACTGGCATCAACCGAAGCAATTTTGGTAGTGGTAATATCGGGCACTATTTCGTTGGATACACGCGAATTGGCATAGGTGTTACGCAACGAAGGGGCTTTGGTCATATAGCCTCCGTTAAAATTTAACAAATGATTTCCGGTGATTTTATAAGTTAAACCTCCTTTGGTTCCGTAGGTTAAGAAATCGATTTGTTCACCTTTGCCGTATGAAGTTTGTTGATATTCGCCGTTTAAATATTTACCGTCGCGTTGATAAGTCGTATTGCCAACATTTCCGGCAATATAAAAATCGACTTTGTTGTAAGTAAAACTCAATTGTGCAAAAGCATCGGCAATATGGGCATCAATTGTATAGTTGTATTTGAATTTATCTCCCTCAAACACTTTACGGTTGGGATTATTTATGTCATTATCTTTTTCCGAATCCAAGGCATATTTATTGACATCTAAATAGTAGTTGGCTCCCAACAGGTCAGTTATCTCGGCATAGTTGTCCGAAGTTACTTTTTTATACAGAGCCGAAGCATTCAAGGTGATTTTGTCGGTCAATTCTTTGAAAAATATCGTATTGGCAGCCAATACTTTATCGTTATTTACATCATTGTATAGCAAATAGTAAGCCGGTTGATTGTGAATATTAGCCAAGTTATTGGCATCGTATAATTCTTCCCACATAATTTGACTTTGCGGAGCATCGTTTAAAAAATATTCGGTTCGAATAAAAGCATTTTCGTAATCTTCTGCTCCTTCATGACGTAAAAAATAACTGGGTAACTTTTGATAGTAAGTAGGATCCGGATTGAGCCCTCTGTAATCGATACGACTGTTGGCAATAGTGCCGTATTGATACATTATATTGGTATTTAAACTGGTTTTATCGTCAATATCCCAATAATGACTGAGCATAAAAGTAGGTTCTTTTATCTCTTTCATGCGGGCATTTCGTTTGTAAGGACCTTGCCAGCCCCAATAAGCATTGTATCGGGTGCCTCCCAAATCGAAAACTTCTTGTGTATTGGGCGAATTTTTACCGCGACGGTTAGGTGTATAAAAAGCCGTTACGTTCAAGCTGTGTTTATCGTTCAACTTTTTTTCAACGGCAATAAAACCACCCCAAGCATTGTAAGTTGTTCCTTCAAAATAGCCTTCATGTCCATATCGACGCGACCCCAATACACTTAGTGCCCAACCGTTTTTTTGCATACCGGTGTTATAAGATGCCATAAGGCGTCCCGTGTAATTGGAATTGGTAAAAGCATTTGATATACGACCACCTTTACGCATTTTGGAAGCGCGTGTTATAAAATTGGTCGAACCCAAAACACCACCAAAACGACTTTCGGAAGGTGCCAATCCGTCGGTAAATTCCTGATTACGCAAAACATCGTTTAAACCGCCCCAATCGCTCCACTGCGGACGTCCGTTAGATATTTTGTTCATGGGAATACCGTTAAACATTACTTCACCTTGGTCAGAATCATAACCTCGCGATTTGAACCAAACCTGACCGAAATTAAAAGCAACAATACGCTGATAAGTATCTTTTGACGATTGTAAAATACCGGCAATATTTTCATTACTGTTGCTTGTTTCGTCATCCGAAAGATCGTCCGATGACAAGGTAATGATACTTTGCCCTTCAAATTCATTAATCGGATCGAGCATAATTTCACCCAAATCCAAAACTTTTCCGTTTACCACAACAATGGGTATTTGTTGAGACTGATAGCCTTCGGCTGTAATATACAATTCTTGTTTTCCGGCTGGAATTTTGTATATTTCAAAAAAACCATCGTCTGTCGTAACATATTTTAAGTTACTTCCTTTGATTGTAACAACAGCCCCGCTGATATTTTCTTTGTTTTCGGTGTCTTGCACAAAACCTTTTACGCCTGTGATTTGCGACCAACCGAAAAATGAAACCAGTAGTGCCATTGACATTAAATACTTCTTCATATTTCGTTTTTTTATTTATGATTATTATTTCCAACAAATTTACATTATTTTTCAAACTTAATTTAGTATTTTTGGTCATAAAATAAAAAAATTAACGATAACTAAATTTTAGACCATGAAGAAAGTTTTTATAGGCTTGATTTTAGCCGTTTTAGTATGGAACTGCGGCAGTCAAAAAAATACAACGACAACCGCCCGAACCAACCAGCGACAAACCAAAGAAGTAAAAAAATATTTGGCCAGAACCATTGCTTTTTACAATTTGGAAAATCTTTTTGACACCATTGACGACCCCAAAACAAGAGATGAAGATTTTACCCCCGAAGGACGTAACAATTGGACTTCTAAAAAATATCATATAAAATTGAATAACCTGTCCAAAGTATTAGCTGATATAGGCAAACGCGAAACCCATGCCCCCCCGGCAGTCATAGGCGTTGCCGAAGTAGAAAACAAAAAAGTATTGGAAGACCTGATAACTACCGGCGATTTAAAAGGTTTGGGATACGGCATAATCCATTTTGATTCGCCCGATCGACGCGGTATTGATGTAGCACTCTTGTATCGAAAAAAGATTTTTAATCCGGTAAATTTCACCACCTATCCTTTGTATTTACGTGACAGCGACACCGGATACAGAATTTACACTCGTGACCAATTGGTTGTAACGGGAATTATGGACGGTGAACTCATCAGTATTATCGTGGACCACTGGCCTTCGCGTCGAGGAGGTGAAGCCCGCAGTTTGCCCAAACGGGTTAAAGCCGCCAAACTAACCAAACATATCAAAGATTCTATTTTGGCACAAGAACCTAAGGCTAAAATTGTAATTATGGGCGACCTGAACGACGATCCGAGTAGCCCCAGTGTCAAACGGGTTTTAAACACCAAAGCCAAAAAATCCGATGTAAACAAAGGCAGCCTTTACAATGCCATGGAACACTTTTTTAATCGAGGTATTGGCACATTGGCATACCGCGACAGTTGGAATTTGTTTGACCAAATAATGATAACCCCCGCCTTAGTGAATGATTCGGATAACAAATTTCATCTTTGGAAATCGGGCATATACAGTCGCGAATTTATGAAAAACAAAAAAGGTCGTTACAAAGGATATCCGAAACGAACATTTGCCGGTGGAGAATTTTTGGGCGGATACAGTGACCATTTTCCTACATACATCATTATCATTAAAGCTATTGACAAATAAGCAGAAAAACTAAAACCGACTAAAATCTTGTTTTATAATAAATTTATTGTATCTTTGCAGCTTGAAATATACATAATAATCATTAAAAAAATATTGGCATGTATTTAACACCAGAAGTAAAAAAAGAAATCTTTGCAAAGTACGGGAAATCAGAAAAAGACACAGGATCACCCGAAGGTCAAATTGCGTTATTTACTTACCGCATCAACCATTTGACCGAACATTTAAAAAGAAACAAACACGACTACAGCACCGAAAAAGCTTTAGTAAAATTAGTAGGAAAAAGACGTAGTCTTTTAAACTATTTGAAGAACAACGATATTGAAAGATACCGTAAAATCATTAAAGAATTAGGCTTAAGAAAATAAGCTTAACCATTTAAAAAGGGCAGGCAACTGCCCTTTTTTTATCTTATTTTTATCAGTTTAATCAAACTGAACTACAAAACAAATTATTATATATGACACCAAAACCAATCAAAGAAACCATACAACTTGACGATGGCAGAACCATCAGTATTGAAACCGGAAAGTTAGCCAAACAAGCCGATGGTTCCGTAGTAGTAAGAATGGGAAATACCATGCTTTTGGCAACAGCCGTAGCTTCAAAAGAAATAAATCCGGATATTGATTTTTTACCTTTAACCGTTGATTACCGCGAAAAATTTGCCTCATCAGGCAAGTTCCCCGGTGGTTTTTTTAAAAGAGAAGGAAGACCGAGCACCGAAGAAATTTTGGTTATGCGACTGGTAGATCGCGTATTGCGTCCGCTCTTTCCTAAAGATTATCACGCCGAAACACAAGTAATGATTCAATTAATGTCGCACGACCCCAATGTGCAAGCCGACTCACTTGCCGGTTTAGCCGCTTCGGCAGCTTTGGCAGTCTCGGATATACCTTTTGAAGGTCCCATATCAGAAGTGCGGGTTGCAAAAATTGACGACATATTGGTCATTAATCCCAGTTATGAAGAAGGCGAAAAAGCTACGATAGATTTAATGGTCGGCGGCACCGAAGATTCGGTTACCATGGTTGAAGGACAGATGCAAGAAGTCAGTGAAGAAGAAATGATTGAAGCTATTGAATTTGCCCATCAAGCCATTAAAAAACAAATTGAAGTTCAAAAAAAATTGGCTGAACAAGTAAGCAAAGCTTTTCCTAAAAGAGACTATCCAAAAGCCGAAGAAGACGAAGCTTTGTATGAACAAATTGAAAAATCCGTTTACGACAAAATTTACAACATAGCCAAAGAAGGAACCGGAAAAAAAGAACGTTCCGAAAAATTTAATGCCGTAAAAGACGAACTGATAGAAACTTTTTCGGAAGAAGAGTTGGAAGAAAAAGAAAAAATAATTGGTGAATATTTTCACAAAGTAATGAAAAAAGCCGTCAGAGACTTAATTCTCAACGAAGGTTTGAGATTGGACGGAAGAAAAACCGACGAAATCAGACCTATTTGGACCGAAACCGATTATTTGCCTTCGGTTCACGGGTCAGCTATTTTTACGCGTGGTGAAACACAAGCTTTGGCAACCGTTACGCTTGGAACTTCGCGAGAAGTAAATATTATTGACGGAGCTACCCAATCAGACGAAGAAAGTTTTTACTTGCACTACAATTTTCCTCCATTTTCAACCGGTGAAGCACGTCCATTAAGAGGCACATCGCGAAGAGAAATCGGACACGGTCATTTGGCACAAAGAGCTCTTGAACCTATGGTTCCCGAAGATTCGCCTTATACCATACGTGTTGTTTCCGATATTTTGGAATCGAACGGGTCCAGTTCCATGGCAACAGTTTGTGCCGGTTCAATGGCACTTATGGATGCCGGTATCCAAATGAAAAAAGCCGTATCGGGTATTGCCATGGGCTTAATTTATGACGAAGAAACCAAAAAATATGCCGTATTATCCGATATTTTGGGAGATGAAGATCATTTGGGTGATATGGATTTTAAAGTAACGGGAACCAAAGACGGTATAACGGCTTGTCAAATGGACATCAAAATTAAGGACTTAAAAAGAGAAATCCTTGAAAAAGCCTTGCATCAAGCCAAAGAAGGACGTTTGCATATTATGCGTGAAATGGAGAAAACCATTTCGGAACCACGACCGCAAGTTAAAGATTTTGTGCCTAAAATGGTCAAAATAGAAATACCAAAAGAATATATTGGTGCCGTAATCGGCAAAGGCGGTAAAGATATCCAACAACTTCAAGAAGAAACCGACACTACCATTGTTATAGAAGAAGTGGACGGTAAAGGAATTATTGAGATTATGGGAACTGACATGGATAAGATTCAACAAGTTATAGACCGTATTGATGTAATAACTTTTGAACCCGAAGTTGGCGAAATATATGAAGGTAAAGTTGTTTCCATTAAAGATTTTGGTGCATTTATAGAAATTGCTCCCGGAACGGAAGGACTTTTGCATGTGTCCGAAATTGATTGGAAACGCATCAACAATGTATCCGATGTATTAAAAGAAGGTGATACGGTCAAAGTAAAATTGTTGGGAATGGACAGAGGTAAAATGAAATTATCTCGAAAAGTTTTATTACCCCGCCCTCCTCGTAAAAACAAAAGAGCGAATAATAACGAAAAATAAATCGTTATGTACAATACAATAAAAGCCGGCAAAAAGCCGGCTTTTATTGTTGTTTGTAATTAAAAATCATTTATTAAGAACTTTTGCTACTTTTTTACCGATTTCGGCAGGTGATTCAACTACATGGATTCCGTGAGCTCTTAAAATTTCCATTTTGGCTTGTGCCGTATCGGCTTTACCTCCGACAATGGCTCCTGCATGTCCCATGGTTCTTCCTTTGGGAGCGGTTTGACCGGCTATAAAAGCTATAACAGGTTTTTTGTTGCCTGTTTCTTTGATATATTTGGCTGCTTCGGCTTCCAAGTTACCGCCTATCTCTCCAATCATTACTATTGCTTCTGTATCAGGATCATTCATAAACATTTCAACGGCATCTTTGGTAGTAGTTCCTATAATAGGGTCTCCTCCGATACCTATTGCTGTTGTAATACCTAATCCTTGTTTGGCAATTTGGTCGGCAGCTTCATAAGTCAAAGTTCCCGATTTGGAAACCAAACCGATTTTACCTTTTTTAAATACAAAACCGGGCATAATACCTACTTTGGCTTCTTCGGGCGTGATAACGCCGGGGCAGTTTGGTCCAACCAAACGCACATCTTTGTCATCGATATAATCCATTACTTTGACCATATCGGCAACCGGAATACCTTCGGTTATGGCTATAATGGTTTTAATACCTGCTTCGGCAGCTTCTTTAATGGCATCGGCAGCAAAAGCCGGCGGAACAAAAATAATGGAAGTATCCGCTCCGGTTGTTTCAACGGCTTCTTTAACGGTATTGAAAACCGGTTTGCCCAGATGCTCTTGTCCTCCTTTTCCGGGAGTAACCCCACCAACAACGTTGGTTCCGTAGTCAATCATTTGTTGGGCATGAAAAGTTCCTTCACCACCGGTAAAACCTTGCACTATAATCTTGGAATCTTTATTTACTAATACACTCATATTTATAATTTTTTGTTCGTAAATATCAAATAATTTGTCGAATAATTTTATGACAAAATATCATTTTTTGTCAAATTATTTTACTCTTTCTTGATATTCACCGGTTTCTGTGTTAATTTTTATTTTATCACCTTCGTTTATAAACAGTGGAACTCTCACGGTTGCTCCTGTTTCGACAGTTGCAGGTTTTGTGGCATTGGTAGCGGTATTGCCTTTTACACCGGGTTCGGTATGGGTTACTTCCATAACGACACTGGCAGGCATTTCCAAGGTTAATGGTGTATTGTCGTCGGCTTTGATAAGTATGGTTACCAGTTCGCCTTCTTTTAAAAATTGAGGGGCATCTATCATTGCTTTGGGCAATTGAATTTGTTCATAAGTTTCGTCGTCCATAAAATGATAGGTATCGCCGTCATTATACAAGTATTGAAACTTACGAGTTTCTATTCTTATATCATCTATTTTGTGTCCGGCAGAAAAAGTATTGTCAATTATTTTTCCTGTTGTCAGACTTTTGAGTTTGGTTCGGACAAAAGCCGGTCCTTTGCCGGGTTTTACATGTAAAAAATCGATAATTTTATAAATATCGTTATTGTAATTGATACAAAGTCCTTTTCTGATATCTGAGGTTGTTGCCATAATATTATATTTTTTGTTTATATCCTTTAATGATGC
The DNA here is from genome assembly GCA_027065715.1 of Flavobacteriales bacterium. Taxonomy (GTDB): domain Bacteria; phylum Bacteroidota; class Bacteroidia; order Flavobacteriales; family Flavobacteriaceae; genus WGBX01. The sequence continues at coordinate 2,190 of JAMONO010000027.1, read as the reverse complement.
CTCTTGGTGAATTTTTGATAAAGAGAATAATTTCGTCTCTTTCGGGAGAAGCGGGCATTTCGGCTTCAATCATTTCCAAAGCAGCAGAAACATTGTTTACTTTTTGAAAAATGACCCGATAAATATCTTGAATTTGGTTGATGGTTTCACTCATAAAACCGCGACGTCTTAGTCCTATTGAATTGACACCGACGTATTGAATAGGTTCTTTGGCAGCTTTTACAAAAGGGGGAATATCTTTTCTGACTAAGGTTCCGCCCGATACCATAACATGTCGTCCAATTTTGACAAATTGATGCACAGCCGACAGACCTCCCAAAATAGCCCATTCACCGATTTCGACATGTCCTGCCAGAGCTACATTATTGACCAGAATAGCATGATCACCTACTACACAATCGTGAGCTACATGTGCATTAGCCATAAGCAAACAGTAGTTGCCTACTATGGTTTTGCCACTTGCTTTGGTGCCTCTGTTTACGGTTACATTTTCGCGAATAGTTGTATTGTCGCCAATTATAGCCAATGATTCTTCACCTTCAAATTTTAAGTCTTGCGGTTCGGCGGCTATTACAGTACCCGGAAAAATTTTGCAATTTTTTCCTATGCGAGCACCTTCCATGATAGTTACATTGGGACCTATCCAAGTGCCTTCTCCTATTTCAACTCCTTTGTCGATGGTAACAAAGGGTTCAATAACCACGTTTTTGGCTATTTTGGCTTCGGGGTGTATGTATGCAAATGGTTGATTCATATATTTATTTATTTTCCTTTTTTACTATTTGTGCCATCATTTCGGCTTCGGCTACCAGGTGTCCATTGGCATACGCATAAGCTTGCATGTGACAAATTCCTCTTCGAATAGGTGATATCAATTCGGCTTTAAAAATCAAAGTATCGCCGGGCATAACTTTTCTTTTGAATTTGACTTTATCCATTTTCATAAAATAAGTCAAATAATTTTGAGGGTCGGGTACTGAGCTCAATACCAATATACCGCCGGTTTGAGCCATTGCCTCAACTTGCAAAACTCCGGGCATAACCGGTGCTCCGGGAAAATGTCCTACAAAGAAAGCTTCATTCATGGTTACATTTTTCATTCCTACAACATGATTGTCGGACAGTTCCAAAATTCTATCTACCAACAAAAACGGGGGACGGTGGGGTAGAAGTGACATGATTTTTTCAATATCCATCAACGGAGGTTGATTTAAATCGAACTCGGGTACTTTATTTCTTTTTTCGTTTTTGATAATTTTTTGCAATTTTTTGGCAAAAGCCGTATTTACTTTGTGTCCGGGCTTGTTGGCTATAACTTTACCGCGCAATTTGGTACCTACCAGTGCCAAATCGCCTATTACATCGAGCAATTTATGTCGGGCGGCTTCATTGGGCCATTGCAAATCGAGATTGTTTAGAATTCCGTTGGGTTTTACTTCAAAATCATCTTGTTTGAAATATTCTTTTAAGAGTTCTTTGGTCTCGTTCGATATTTCTTTATCGACAAAAATAATGGCATTGCTCAAGTCTCCTCCTTTGATGAGCCCGTTTTTAAGTAACATTTCCAATTCGTGCAAAAAACTAAAAGTTCTTGCCGAAGCTATTTCTTTTTTAAAGTCTTTTAATTCCTTTAAATATGCATTTTGAGTGCCCAACACCTTGGTTCCAAAATCGACCATGGCAGTAATTTCATAATGGTCGGACGGCATAATTAATATTTCGCTTTCGGTTTCGGGATCTACGTATGATATAACTTTTTTGATAACAAATTCTTCGCGTTCGGCATCTTGTTCTTCAATTCCGGCTTCTTCAATCATTTTGACAAAATACTTGGCTGAACCGTCTTTAATGGGGGGTTCTCCTGCATTAAGTTCAATCATGCAGTTATCAATGTCCATGCCGGTTAAGGCTGCCAGTACGTGTTCGGTAGTGCTTACTTGCACGCCGTTTTTTTCCAATACGGTTCCTCTTTGTGTTTTGGTAACAAACTGGGCACTGGCTTCAATTTCGGGTTTTCCTTCCAGGTCCACTCTTACAAACTTAAAACCGTAATTTTCGGGTGCTGGTTTAAGCGTCATGGTTACCTTTTTGCCGGTATGTAAACCCACTCCTTCAATAGATACCGGTTTTTTTAAAGTTTTTTGTTTTATCATAAGATTATTTTTTCAATTGATTGAGTTCTGTTTCCAG
>JAMONO010000026.1 GCA_027065715.1 Flavobacteriales bacterium | reverse complement strand
GCACTGATGAAAAAATATACCGAACAACAAAAAAACGTTCGAAATAACAGAGAATATGAGGCTTTGTCAAAAGAAATTGAATATCAAGAATTGGAAATTCAATTTGCCGAAAAGAAAATTAGAGAAGCCAAGAAAGAGATTGAAAGATTAACTCAAAAAATTGAAGGTTATACCTACGAAAAAGACGGTAAGGATATTGTTGTAAAAGGCATTGAGCAGTTGATTGCAGAAAAAGAAGAAAATCTTAAACACAAACGTGAAGAGTTAGCCGCACTGATGAAAGAAACCGAAAAGCAAGAAGCAGTTTTGAACAAAAAATCTCAAAGTTTACGCGAAAAAGTAGAACCACGTTTGTTGCGTGCTTATGACAGATTGCGAAAAAACTTTAAAAACGGTTTGGCGGTTGTGTCCATTGAAAGAGGTTCTTCGGGTGGGTCATATTTTACCATTCCGGTACAACAGCAATTGGAAATACGTATGCGTAACAAAATTATCATAGACGAGCACAGCGGTCGTATTTTGGTAGATGGTGATTTGGCTCGTGAAGAAAAAGAAAAAATTAATAAGATGCTAAATAATATATAAGCATTGAAACATAGAGAAATAAAAAATAGAGTTTTTTATAAACCCGACTGCCCGACTTTATCATGTTTGGGCAGTTTTTGTTTGACCCCAAATTTGTTAATATATGATACCGACAGATATTCAAAATTATATCGAAAAATTGGCTTCGCCTCAACCGACATATTTGAACGAATTGGAAAGAGAAACTTATCAAAAAACCGTTTTGCCGCAAATGATAAGCGGTTACTATCAAGGTCGATTGCTCAGTATGTTTTCTAAATTGACAAGACCCCGACAAATATTGGAGATAGGGACTTTTACCGGATTTTCAACTTTATGTTTAGCCGAAGGCTTATTACCCGAGGGGCAAATCCATACCATTGATATCAATGACGAATTTACGGTTTTGCAAAATAAATATTTTGAAAAATCGCCTTATCGTAATCAAATTAAACAATATGTAGGTAATGCTCGCGAAATAATCCCTCGATTATCGCAACAATTTGATTTGATATTTTTAGATGCCGATAAACGTTTTTATCCCGAATACTTTAAGTTGCTTGTTGCTCAATTAAACCGAGGCGGCTTGTTGTTGGCTGATAATGTTTTGTGGTATGGCAAAGTCGCTCATAAGCATATTATTGATGCCGAAACACAGGCTTTGCGAAAATACAATGAATTGTTGTTAGCCGATAAAAGTTTCGAAGTAATTATATTGCCGGTTAGGGACGGTATTTCGGTAGCTCGTAAAATTATTTGAGTTTGACTTGCAATAAAAAATCACCATATATGCTTTCGGCAATTTTTTTGCTTTGAAATCCGTTTTGACGGGCAAAATTTTTTAAAGTTTGTTCGTCAATATAAGTCCATTCAAATCTTTCAATTTGTCCTTTGTAAGAAATATAAAAATCGACATCGCCGTAATAACCGTTGGTTGGTAAGTGATTTCCGGCATCGGTTTGATACAAATATTCTAGGTCGGAAGAGTGTATTAGAGCTTGCCCTTGCGACGTGAGCAACTCTTTGAGTTTTTGAAACAATCGGTCGGCATAAATGGCTTTTTCGATAATACCAATACCGTTCATCAAAAATAAAACGGTGTCAAATTTTTGCCCCGAAAAATCAAAAAAATCCTGATTTATAATTTTTTTTATTCCTCTATCTTTCATTAATTGACAGCTTATTGGAGACAATTCCAAAGCAGTAACGTCTTTTCCTTTATTTTGCAAATACAAGCTGTGGATACCACTTCCGGCACCGACATCCAATATTTTTCCCGAGGCTATTTGCAAGGCTTTTTGTTCTGTTTCGGGCATTTGATTATATGATCTGAAAAGATAGCTTACAGGTAGTTTTTCTTTGTCGGTTAAATGTGTCCATGTGTATAAATCTTCGGGTTTGTTATGGTACCAGTAGTCGTGCAAAGCTTGTCCGAAAAGGTCTTTTTTAACCATGATTTTATTGATGTTCGGGTTTGAGTAAATCACTAACTGTTTTTACCGGACTGAATGTTTCGAGTGGCACTTCGATAAAGATTGTATTCCAATTGTCCATAGCGCCGTTCCACAATCCGGGACGTTCGTAAACCTTAACCGGTTTTCCTTCATAAGATTTTTCGGTTACAAAACCTGCGTTTTCATTGACGAGTTCTTTTAAATTGAATTTATTTCCTTCAAAATCCTTGATACTCAGCACCAGATCTACGGGATTGAAATGGGTAGCTTGTTTTAAGATGTTTTGTTGTTCGGGATTGTTGGTGTCTATTTGTGCTTTTTCGACTATTTGCAGTGATTTCAATTCGTTTTGGTCTTTTGCCCAAAAAGGACCTCCTCCGGGTTCACCGGTGTTTTTAACCATGCCTGCAACCCGAATAGGTCGATTGATTTTGTAAAATAAATATTTGCGTTTTCCACTGTTGTTTAAAGTGTCAAAACCTTCTATGAAATTGATATTGAGAGTGTTGCGAGCAAAGTTTTCAATCGCTTTTAGTTCTTCATGTATGGGTTTTTCATTTTGCAGTTTTTTTAAATAGGCATGTGCTTGTCGGGTTATGTTCATTAAGTATCCCGCCAATATTTTTTTATAAAAGATACCGGTATTTTGTCTTTCGCCTTTTTGCACATTGTCAATATTTTTGACAAAAATAAGATCGGCATCTAAATCTTGTATATTGTCAATAAGACTACCGTGTCCACCGGGGCGAAATACTATTTTTCCGTTTTTGTCTCTTACTATTTCACCGCTTTCCATGTCTAGCATAACCGTATCGGTTTCGGGTTTTTGAAACGAATGAAAAATTTGAACCGGATATTTGTTTTGTAAATGTTGTGAAAGGTTTTCAAATTGTTGCAAGTGCCGGGGCGAGATGCTGAAATGAATACTGCCTTGTTGGGTTTTGCTCGTTGTATAAGCCATGGTTTCGACCAGTTGTTCTTCAAAGGCGGTTCGAGTTTCGTTTTGTTTATAGCGATGAAATTTGATAAAAGCTTTGGGCAAACGGGCATAATCCAGTCCGTGGTCGGTTAAGATGTAATGTAGGTATTTCCATGCCTGTTGATTTTCATCCAGCTGAAAAAAATCGGGTTCTTGTATTTTGATGATTTCCATTAAATCTTGATAAAAAGCATATCCGGCAAAGTCCTCTAAAAATTCGTTTAGATATTCGGGCATGTTTAGAGCGTGTTTTTTGACAAAACGTTCATAATAATCTTTTCCGGCTTGATAATTGTTATAAAAAAACACCCAATCTTTAAACATTCGGGTGGCGGCTCCCGAAGCGGGAACAAATTTTTGCAGATGAAAATTATCTTTATTTTGTTCAAAAAAGTTTTGATAAAAGCTTTGTTGCTCACTGTCGAGTTTTATAATTCCTTTATTTTCGATGGTTGCCGGAGCCAAAACTTTGGTTGGGGGCAAGCCTTTGTTTAGTATGTTTAATTGGCGGGTTACTTCGTCTATTGACAAACCATGAGCATTGATATGTTGTATATCTTTTTCGGAAAATATCATAAGTTTAATTTTTTTACGAAATTAAGCAAAAAAGTTTGATACGAAAGATAACTAAGTTACTTAACGCTGCGTGGTTAGTGTTTTAAAGAGTTGGTGTTTGGTTTTTTATTATTTGATTTGGTCGGA